>JAOZOO010000099.1 GCA_029933225.1 Bacteroidales bacterium
TATCCTATTCATCGCAAACGCATAAGCCCCCACGGCCACGGCCCGCGAGGTTCCCAGACGCGTGATACCGACACAGGTTTTCTTTTGAGGATAATACGGCACCACATTTTTTGAGAAAGGTACCTTGACCATAATCTTTTGTTGCGATAGAAATTCCTTCAAGCCTGCTTCATCATGCAAGTTGCTGGCCGTGATCTCCATCCGTGGAAACGTCCCCCCGCCCGGTTTTTTGAACATCCTGTTCATTTGTTCCACTGCTTTGGGCAAAAAGAAATGAAAGGCTCCCGACAACCCGCCACCGATTACCACCAGACTGTCAGTCAGCGTAACGGCATTGGCCAGTGCTTCACCCAACACCTCTCCGAATCGTTCCCAGGCCCTGACGGCTTCCTGCTGCGGCCCCTGCCGGCTGCCGTCGGCAATCCTGAAGATTATCTCCGGTTCGGGGACATCATCAAAAGGAATTCCCGTCTCTTCGGCATACAACCTTTTGATACCCCTGATACTCAATACTTCTTCCACGCTGTATTCCGGATTAAACGGATGCGATATCCGGTTGATCTCGGCGCCTGCCGAGTTGTCTCCCGTCATTAGACGGCCGTTGATAACGATACCACCCCCAAAGCCGGTACCGAGCGTTACACCCAGCAGGTTCTTGTACTGTTTGTCCACGCCGTTGTCTTTCAGCCTCCGGTTCATTTCAGGCAGCAGTCCGCCAATGGCTTCACCGAGGGCAAACAGGTCACCGTCGTTATTGATGAAAACAGGAATTTTGAATTTATTCTCCAGCATACTTTTCAACGGTACGCCTCCCCTGAAAAAAGGGAGGTTCTCAAGATCACCAATGATGCCGTTTTCAAAATCGGCCGGCCCGGGAAAACTGAAACTGATAGCAGAAGCGACCTCTCCGGTCAACTTGTTAATTTCACTGAATCCGTAAATGATCTTCTGAAGCAGGTCTTTCAGGTCTTCCGATCTGGCAGGCAGGGTGAAGTTCTCCTCTGAAATTTCACCGTTTCTCACGAAAGTGAAAACCAGGTTTGTTCCCCCGGCGTCAAGAACAAGGATGGTTTTTTCCTCTTTCTTCATGAATTGTGATACTATTGATGAGGTGTAAAAATAAAGTTTTTTTAACAGCTTAACTTGGTGCTTCAGAAATAGGAAAATTACTTTCAGATTTTCTGCTTGATAACAAGCATGCTGTCATTTTTTCGTTAATTTAGTATTTTCAAATAAAAAACAATGAAAACACTAATCATTATTGTTGCTCTAACCGTAGCATTCAGTTTCAGTTCATGTCATCATGAACAGGCTCCTGAAAAAATCAAAGCCGCATTCGATCAGAAGTACCCTGACGCCGAAGATGTGGAATGGGAAATGGAAAACGGGAAATGGGAAGCTGAATTTGAGGTCGATGAAAAAGAAATGGAAGCCCTGTTCGACCAAAACGGAAACTGGCTTGAAACCGAAACCGAAATGGAAGATGAAGATCTTCCGGCTACAGTTAATGAAACTTTGAAATCCCAATTCAAAGATTATGAGGTTGAAGAAGTTGAATACCTCGAGTCGCCCGATGCCACCGGTTATGAAATTGAACTGGAAGGCGATAATGGGGATATTGAGGTATTGATAGGAAAGGATGGAAGTGTTTTGAAACAGGAAACAGAAGAAGACGAAGATTAATAAGAAGGAAAATCATTTGACCGGAGATGTTGAGAATTCCCTAAATTTGATCTTTTTGAAAAATTTTATGAGAAAGCTGCTCCTTTTGATCATTTCCGGGTGGTGGATAATAAATGTATCCGGCCAAGGCGTACCTGTTCTGACTCTTGAAGACTGTATTCACAGAGCCGAACAAAACAGTTACAGGCTTCAGTCGGATGATCATCTCATTGCAGCCACCGAAAAACGGGCATCATTTACAAAATCACAGGCCATACCGAGAATTGACGGTTCGCTGGCGATGGAAAACCGTTTCCTGCAAGCCGATTATTTCAACCAGGTGTGGGCTTCTGTTCATGCCGACTGGTCTCTCGGAGACCTTATCCAGAAAACGGGACGTTCTGCATTGCAGGATGTTCAAACCAGGCGGCTTGAAAAAGAACAAAACCGCCTTGACGTCATCGGGCGTTCAACATCCTTGTATGTGAGTATCCTTCAGGTAAAAAAGCAAATAGAATTACTTGTTGTCCGGCTGGGTTTTTTACAGCGGCACCGGGAACTAACCCGGGGCATGTGGAAAGCAGGTACACGCACCCGGCTTGACGTATTGCAGACCGGGTCGGAAATCGTAAAATTACAGGAAGATACAGCACGGCTTGCCATTGTCCGTCAAAATTTAAGACAGGAACTGGCCCGGTTGCTGGGATGGGAAAATACGGACAGTTTGTATCTGGCGCCGCTAAAGGTTAAAAATATCACCGAATCCCCTGTCCCTGAAGTTTCTTTTGATATTTTAGCTGATAACCCGTTGCTCTCAGCTTACAATTCGAGGGTAACTGCCCAGCAATACCGGACACAGGAAATAACAGCCGGGCAATTACCTCATTTCCTTGTTGGCGGTGGATA
This sequence comes from Bacteroidales bacterium, assembly GCA_029933225.1. GTDB lineage: Bacteria > Bacteroidota > Bacteroidia > Bacteroidales > F082 > JAADID01. The sequence goes on from JAOZOO010000099.1 coordinate 2,569, forward strand.
TTTTCTTGACGGCGATCCCGTGAGTGACGGTAATTACTGGCGCCTTGATGCAGGGATTACCATCCCGATTTACTACGGACATGAAACAGGATACAGAAAACAACGTTCGGAAGCCATTACCGAAGCGCTGGCTTCACAAAAACAAAACGTGGAACGTGAACTGACAATTCATCTTGCGAAAGTCTATGAAAAACTCAAAAACCTGAAGGGTGTTCTTGACCTGCAAAACGAACGCATGTCTATAACCGAACAGGCCGTCGGTTATGCCGAAATGAATTACAAGGCAGGCATCTCATCAAACCTGGACTATCTCTCGGCACAACAACGGCTGACAAGAACCCAGCTTGCTATTGAAGAAACACGACTCCAATACACGATGAACCTGATAGAGTTTTACATTACTACAAATCAGGTGAATAAGATCATAGAACTGGAAAATGAATGATGGGTGGGGTAGTTGTTGGAATGGTGGAATATTGGAGGGATGGAAGGTTGGATGTTTGTGAGGAATGTTGGGATTTAATGTGCCGGAGACTCTAATCTCCGGAAGAAAATGAAACAAATCAGTTGCCCTGGGGGGGATGATGCAAAATATAACACTATGAATATCAATCGTAAAATAATATTTATCCTGATTACTTTAGCACTGTCTTCTTGTAAGGAGAAAAAGCCGGCCGAAAAAACCGATCATCCGCCGGTACAAATCCAAACGGCGCCGGTAAGCCGCATGGACATGCTGGATACCGTTGTTATTTTTGGCCAGGTGAAACTGCGCAACGATGCCTGGCTGGCCTCGCAGTTTGATGGCCGGCTGACAGATTTCAATCTTCTGAATGGCGACAAAGTGAAAGAAGGTCAGAAGATAGGTGTGATCATTCCGCCGATGCGTGAAGCCCTCAACCAGGCCATGAGCGAAATGGACGAGCAGCAAAAAAAACTTGTCGCTGACGAAATAAAAGAGATACCGCTGTATTGCCCCATTAGCGGGATTGTGCTGGACGTCATTCAAAACAGCGGAGATGTAGTACAAAAAGGAGAATCCATTGTCCACATTGCCGACCTTGATTATCTCGACATTTACGGTGACCTGCCCATTGCCTTCCTGCCGCAGGTTAAACAACTGAAAAACCTGAAAGTGTCTTTCCTCGATTATCCTCATCCTCCTTTGTACCTGCCTGTCGCCGCTTACAGCGGAGATGTGAATGCTGAAAAACAAACTGTCAATCTCCGGATTTCGCTTGACAATCCAAAGCATAAATTCAGGCCCGGCATAATGGTACAGTTATCATTTCCCGATAAAGTTCATCAAAACACACTGGTTGTTCCCCGTCCGGCATTGCTTGAAGAAGAAGGAGTTTACAGTGTATATGTCCTGAACGGCAACAAAGTGGAAAAAAGGGATGTAAGGGTAGGAATTAAACATGATGATTTTGTGGAGATCACAGCCGGGCTGAAAGAAGGAGAACAGTTGGCTACCGAAAAAGCATATTCGCTTACTGATGGCATGGAGGTACAGGTGAAATGAAAAAGCTTTCACAATTTGCGGTGGAAAACAAACGGGCCATTATTTTCATGGCGCTGTTGCTTTCGCTGATCGGCGGATATCTTATCTACCGCATCCCCGAGGGTGTTTTCCCCGATGCCACTTTCCCGAGGGTCGCCATTTATGTGGATTACGGACTGGCACCCATCAAGGAGATGGAAATGGAGGTGGTCAAACCCCTCGAAGAAGCTGCCATGATGGTGGAAGGGGTGCGCACTGTCCGGTCGAATATCAGCCGCGGTTCCGCCGATATTGACATTGACTTTCAGTGGGATCAGGACATGTTCCGTGCCTACCAACTGGTACAGGCACAGATCAGCGGTATCCAGAACAAGCTGCCGCCCGGCGTTTCCCTTGAAGTGCGCCGCTTCACTACCAGCACATACCCCGTTGCCGGTTATGCACTTACCTCCGACAAGCTTGATCTTCTCCAGTTGCGTGATCTCGCTATTTTCACAATCCGTCCCCAACTGGCCAGCATCCCCGGCGTTTACAATATTGAAGTGATGGGCGGCCATCAGCGTGAATACTGGGTAAATCTCAACCCGGATAAACTGGTGGCACTGAAACTGGATTATAAAGACATTGAACAAGCATTACAGGATGCCAACAACCTTCAGTTTGTGGGACGGTTGAATGAAGCCAATAAATTATATCTGAATATTGCCGATAACCGTTTCCTGAAAATTGACGACATCAAAAAAACCATTGTTTCCCGCAAAGGAGAGACACCGATCTATCTTTCGGACATCGCCACAGTGGAACCTTCCGTTAAGGAAACTTTCATTGCCTGCGAAAGTAATCTGAAACCGGCGGTGCTGATAACAGTCATCAAACAACCCGGTACCAATGCCGTCACCATCATGGATGAGGTAGAAAACCGGCTGGCGGACATGTCAAATGTTATCCCGCAGAATGTTGAGATCACCAAATGGTACGATATGACCAACTTCATCAAAAGGTCCATCAACAGTGTCCGCGATGCCATTTTCCTTGGTGCCCTGCTGACGTTTATCATCCTGTGGCTCTTTCTGAAACGGCTACGCATCACCCTGATCACGGTCATCATCATTCCGGTGGCGCTTCTGATCACTTTTATCTTCATCAAACTGCTGGGGATGAACCTCAACCTGATGAGTCTGGGAGGACTGGCTGCCGCCATTGGTATATTGGTGGACAATGCCATTGTGGTGGTTGAGAACGTCGAACGGTATCTCGAAGAAGGTTTTTCCAAAAAAGAGGCAGTCGTTAAAGCAACGGGTGAGATCATCCCGCCCTTGCTGGGCGCAACATTGACGACGCTGGTCGTATTTGTTCCGCTGGTGTTCCTCACCGGCGTGCCGGGCATCTTCTTCAGGGCGCTGGCTTCCACGCTGGCCATTGCCGTAGTCGTTTCCATGATCCTCGCCGTATTCCTCACACCGGCGCTGGCCGTTGTTTTCATCTCTGCCAAAAAGAAAAAACCGGGTAAAGTGATGCCCGCCCTCATCAAAGTGCAACAGAGATCGCTCAAAGGGTTGATCCGTTTTCCGGTGATCACCTTTCTGATGATCATCATTCTCGGTGGTGTGGCGGTATGGTCATACCTTCGTATTCCCAGCGGTTTCCTGCCCGAGTGGGATGAAGGCACCATTGTTCATGACTACCTGGCCCCGCCCGGCAGCTCCATCGAAGGCACCAAAAGTATGCTGAAAAGTATTGCCGAATTCATCATGACCATTCCGGAGGTGGAAAGTTATTCCTTACGGACAGGTCGGAGTCTGGCACACCCCCGTACCCATGCCAACGACGGTGATTTCGTCATCAACCTGAAAAAAGGACATAAGCGGTCGTCCTTCGAAATCATGGATGAAATCCGTGAGTTTGACAAAACCCACGAACCGCGGCTGGAACCGGAACTTTTCCAAGTGCTTCCCGACCGTCTGAAAGACCTCGGCGGCGAGATCGCTCCGATCACCATCAAAGTTTTTGGCAAAAACATTCAACTAATCCAGGAAACAGCCCGACAGATTGCCGACTCGCTGGAAGAAATTAGAGGTGCTGTGGATGTCTATAAAGGATTTGCCCGCAGTGAGCCGGAACTGATCATCCGTGTGAAAGAAGAGACAGCCACCCGTTACGGGTTGACGATCAAAGAAGTGAGCAACGCCGTCAACATGGCTTTGTGGGGTGATGTGCCCACACAAATGATGGAAGGGCTGAAAATGATTCCTGTGCGTGTCCGTTTCCCGAAAAAGGAATTTAATCATGTGGAAAAGATCAGGAAAATGCCGGTGTATCTGGCTTCCATCAACCGGGTGTTTCAACTGGATGAACTGGCCGACATCAAAAAAATACCGGGAAAAACGGATATCAATCACGAAAACCTGACGCAGGTTGTCAATGTGAAAGCCCACATTTCGGGTCGCGACCTCGGAGGAATTATCGGAGATGTCAAACAGATGCTGGCCGGGATTCACCTGCCTCCCGGCGTCACGGTGGAAATCGGCGGGCAATACAAAAGCCAGCAACAGGCATTCAAAGAGCTGATACTTATTCTGGTGTTCGGTGTGCTGCTGGTATTCTCCATTCTACTGTTCGAGTTCCGGTCGTTCCGCACGTCAACGGTGATCCTGCTGGGGACGGTATTATCGGTTAGCGGCGTATTCCTCATGCTTTGGATTGTGAGGATACCGTTAGATATCTCGGCTTTTATGGGCATGATCATGATTGTGGGCGTGGTGGTCAACAATGGCATATTGCTGATTGACTACACTGAAAAATATCTGAAGGAAAAAACCACGGATGTTAAAGAAGCCCTGCTGATGGCAGGCCAGGTGCGGATGCGCCCCATCCTGATGACCACGCTGGCTACCATCTTCGGTTTCCTGCCGCTGGCGCTGGCCATGGGCGAAGGTTCCGAGATGTTACAGCCGCTGGCCATCTCCATGATCGGCGGCATGACCGTCTCCATGTTCCTGTCGCTACTGCTCATTCCGGGGCTGTACTGGTTGGTGAACAGGAAGAAGACCTTCCAGAGTTCGCAGAACCTGGAAGAGTCTGTTCGGTAGGCCCCGGAAGGGTGGAAGAATGGAATGATGGATGGAATAATTAAATACGCAACAACCTTTTAAAACATAAAATGAAAACATTAAAAAAACATCTAATCCTGCTTATCGCTGGCTTAATGGCAACGGCAGGAACGGTCATGGCACAGGACCAAACCGTGATTAATTTTGATAATGCCAATCCCGGCAGCATACCGGATGGCTGGACCAATGCTTCCGGAAAATGGATTGTAAAACAGCAACAGGACGCCGGGAACAAGGTGCTGGCGCAAATCGCAGAGAACAGCGGAAGCTATTTCAATGTGGCCGTATTTGACGACGCTTCATTGAAGAATGTGGAAATGTCCGTTGACATCAGGGCAATATCCGGTAGCGAAGACCAGGGCGGCGGAATGGTGTGGCGATACATTGACAACGACAATTACTACATCGTCAGGTTCAATCCGTTGGAAGACAATTACCGTTTCTACAAAGTGGAGAAGGGGCGCCGAATCCAACTGGCTTCGGCAGCTCATATTAATCTTCCCGAAGGGAAATGGTTCATCGTGAAGGTGGAAATGAAAGGCAACAAAGTGACCTGTTACCTGAACGGGAAGAAATATCTTGAAAAAACCGACAACACATTCACCAAACCCGGCAAAGTGGGCTTCTGGACCAAAGCCGATGCGGTCTCAGACTTTGATAATTTCCGGTTTAAAGGAAAGTGATTTAACCGCAAAGTTGGTTCACGCAAAGACGCAGAGGCGCAAAGAAATACTAACAATGGAAAAATCTTTGCGCCTCCGCGCCTTTGCGTGGAAAACAGTAAATCAATACACCCACTTCATAATGCCCATACCGAAGATATTCATCAAGATGGGAACAGCATAAATAACTGCCAGCGTAACCAGTTTGGTTTTCATCGTTTTGCGGCTAATGATGAACCAGGCGCCGAGGTAAAATGTCAGATAGCCGAAAAGGAAAATCAGGATAATCCCCCCGAAAGAGCGCTCCCAGAAAGGATATTCCCAGATGAGCAGCCCCCCTTTGTTCAGGTACCACTCAACGAAAACACTGAATGCCGAATAGCCGATCGCCCAGAACAACGGGTTGGGCAGCCCCAGTATCTTTTTCTTTTTGTCGTCTTCCAGCGTGTGATACCAGGCAATACCAGCCAGAAGGAACATGAACATGATCTCGATGTTCCAACCCACCATCGTGCGTAAGGCGGTGTCACCCGGTGTTGTCCAGAAAGCAGACCGGCCGGTTAATACCAGCACCCAGCCGTTCCAGGTCTCATTGAAAAAATCTATTCCGAATACGGTCGGCCCCGCAAAGACAGCGTCGAAATTTCCGGTTTTTCTGCCTTCTTTGATTTCTTTTACATAAACGTAAATGACCAGGGCAAGCAGCGGGATGACATACCATTTAAGCATGGTCAGGTCACGCAGGGTGATTAGAGCCTGTAAGGATGCTTCTGTCATTGTTGGTTGGTTTAAAGGTGATGTATTGTGAAAAATTAACTGCATGAAATTACAATAACTTTCGGAGAAAAAGGACTTTCGGAGAAAAGAGACACTATTTTTTTCTTAATTTTGAAACAAGCCAAATACCACTATATGACAAAATCCGGCAAATTCCTTTCTCTGATTGTATTTCTGTTCCTTTTATTCATTGCGGATTTACAGTTAAGAGCACAAACGGACACCGTCCCGGTTCCTGACACCGCCATAAATCTCTCCGAAGTCAACATAAACTTACATTACAATCAAACCCGGCTGCGCAGTTTACCTTTCCTTAAATTTTCAAATTACGGACTGACTGCACCTTCGGCTTACCGGCTGAAAAACGACAGGATATTTTATTTCGGACTGGAAAGCAGCGGAGACAACACCTTTATTGACGGCATGCAAATCGGCGATGCAACGGATTTCCCTGTCAGACTGATAAGCTCTTACGAGTTGTACACCGGGCAGACACCCGTTAATTACGGCTTCGCAGCCGGAGGGATAACATCGGTTGAAACCTTCCGTTATCCGGAAAACTTCACATTCCTGATGGATGCTTCCGGTGATTATGCCTACAACATGCAGGGTGTACACGGTGAAATTTATCTCGCCGTACCGCTGGCTTCAAAAAACAGAAAGGATAAAAAACGTAGCATCCCCTATTTGCTTTTATCCGGTAAATATGTCTGGACCAATAACAATGACCCTCTCTGGAAAAAAACAGAAAAGCTGAAAGAAGATGTGCTGGCCGACCTGTATGCAAACCCGCTGCGGCCCTCCGGCACGGGGCAGGGAACTTTTGCCAATGCGGAATTTGTTGAAGCAAATGCCTTCACAACTCAAAAGGCACCTGACTGCAACGGCCGGAAAGGAATATTTCCATTCATCAAACTGGAGTTGCCCGTTACGGAAAATTCCTCTCTGACGCTGGGAAATTATTCCGTTTTTGAAGAAAAAGATGTTTTCGATTTCGACAATTCGATTTTCAATGCCGAAAACAATCCGGTCAGGACACGCCGGAATTTTGTCACTTATCTCAAATGGAACCAGCGTTTTTCCCCGAACGAAAACCTGACGGTCAATTACAATGTACTCGTTCAGTATTCAAATCATTTTATGAAAACCGAAGACAGACAGTTGGGTAACAATTTCTTTGATTACGGATATATAGGCAAATTCACATCTTACAAAACCCCGCTCTATGAGCTGGGCAGCATCGTTGTTGACGGCAATTATTACGAGAATATATGGATTTTGAATTCATGGGATTATGATACGCTTGTTACTTACACACCGATGGGCAACAATCCGGGAGTTTCCAATTATACCCTGAATTATTACGACATCTACCGCGAATATCCCGAAGGTCATTATCAGAACCTGGATCAGATTCAGCTCGGCGGAGGTCTTGTCAACGGTAACAGCCCCCGCATGGTTTACAGTTTATGGAACAATACGGCAACAAATGCCGGATATTACGCCCGGGAGAATTTTGAAAAATTCCGTGCTGCTTTTCAGATGAAAATGGACTATAAATCGCAGCATTTCAATTTTGGAGGTGAGTATAACAGCGAAAGCCGGAGCCATTACAAAATAGCACCAACCTTATTGTGGGCATTGATGAGAGGACTGACCAACTTCCACATTCGTGAACTTGACAAAGATAACCCTGTGCCGGTGGAACATAACGGGGTAGTTGATACGGTGATTTTTCACAGGAGAAATGATGTTGTTTCCCAGCAATATTTCGATAAAAACCTGCGGAAAGCACTCGGCCTGTCTGTCGACGGGACAGACTTTATCCTCATTGATTCGTACGACCCTGAAAACAACACCATCCTCTATTATGATGATGACGGGGTGATGCATACCATAAAAACCCCTGACAATCTCTTCAGTCTGGATATGTTTTCAGCCGAAGAATTACTGAATGACGGTTATTCGTTCATCAGCTATGCCGGTTATGATTATACGGGCAAACGGCAACGGGGCAAAACCGACCCTTACTCATTTTATGATGATTTCTCGATCGGCGCCTCAAAGCCGGCTTACTGGTCCGTTTTTCTTGAGGATGAGTTCCGGTGGAAGAAACTGCACATACGGCTGGGACTGCGGTTAGACGGGTACAATGCAAGACAACCCGTAATGAAAGATTATTACTCGCTGTTTCCGGTATTTAACGTTTCCGAAGCGATGGAACATGACTATCCTGTTTTTACAAAACCGGACAACATCGGAGACGATTATCTTGTTTATGTTAATAAAACAGTAGATCCGACATTTATTACGGGTTTCCGGAGTGGTGATCAATGGTACCTTGCGGACGGAAGGGAGATAGATGATCCGGAAATTCTGGATGTCGGATCGGGAGTTACACCGTACTTAAAATACCCGAGAATGGCAAGGGTGGGCGGCGACGACTGGACGTCGGATATGACTTTCAGTGATTACAAAACCGTGGTGAACGTTTTGCCGCAAATCACGATTGATTATTCCGTAACCGGACGGATTAACTTTTATGTCAGTTACAGCTCATTTTCGCAAAACCCGTCGTATTATTCCAATTTCAGGCCCGAAGTGTTTTATTATTGGGAAAGTTACACCAGGCAGGGAATTGTCCCCAATCCGGGACTGAAACCCATGAAAACGGGAAAACTTTTTGCGGGCATGGAAGGACTGATATGGCGTAATCTTGTGGCCGATGTTTCTTACCTGATGATCTCGATAAAAGATTACATCCAACCCAAAATCATACGCGGTGCTTACCCGAATGATTACATAACAATGGTAAACGCGTACAAATTTTCGACCGGCGGTTTACTGCTCCGGCTCGATTTTGTCAATCCCGGCGTTTCAGGCCCTTTCGGAGGCATCAGTTTCACAAAAATGTTTCCCGACGAAGAAGATCCCAATTATTTCCAGGTCAGCGATGCAGTGCTGAACACTTATCTGGGTTATCACTTTGCTCTTGACAAAAACAACCATTATCCGTCAGGATTTGCAAGGGTCATGCGCGGTTTCTCCATCGGTGTTTATTATCAGTACCGCAGGGGCACGCCTTATTATTATGAAAATCACAACCATGTAAAAGTCATCGGGTACACACCTGCCGTCAACCTGCTGAACCTGAACATACAGAAAGATTTTCTGATTGGTAACAAAGCCGTACTGAATGTTTATCTGACCGTTGAAAATCCTTTCAATTTCAGGAATGTTTTTGAAGTGTATTCCCGTACGGGAAAAGCAGATGACGACGGTTTCTTAACAAATCCCGCTTTTCAGGAATACATCAACAACCAGTTAAATCCTGATTCATTCAGATATTTATATCAATTGCACCTGTATGACCCTGCGCATTTCGACATTCCGGGCATCTGGAGAGCAGGCGTGATATTCAGGTATTAGTTTTTTGCTCCGGTTTTTAGAAGATTTCTAAAATTTTAGCCAACTAACCTTTGTTGGTGTCTTCCACCAACAAAGTGTTTATTATTGAAGATCAGCAGTCGGAGAAAATCAACTGCAATAAAAAAGCTCCCCGGGATTTACCATCCTGAGGAGCTTATCTTTTTTGCCTGTATGCGGAAAACTATTCCCCCGTCATCAACATCTCGTCAATGGCTTTGCAGGCGCGGAAACCGTCGGCAATGGCGC
>JAOZOO010000213.1 GCA_029933225.1 Bacteroidales bacterium
AAAGGTGAAACAACTGAAGAATTTCGTAGAAGAATTGCGGTGGCGGGGGATGATCCACGACCTGACCCCCGGAACAGAGAAGCAACTGAACAAAGAAATGACAGCCGGATACGTGGGGATTGACCCTACAGCCGACTCGCTGCACATCGGGCACCTTGTGGGTGTGATGATGCTGAAGCATTTGCAAATGGCCGGCCATAAACCCATTGCACTGATTGGCGGCGCCACAGGAATGATCGGCGACCCGTCGGGCAAGGCACAGGAACGCAATCTGTTAGATGAAAAAACGCTGCGGCATAACCAGGAGGCCATTAAAAAACAACTGGCTCATTTCCTTGATTTCGAGAGCGGGAAAGAAAATGAAGCCATCCTGGTAAACAACTATGACTGGATGAAAAACTATACTTTTCTGGATTTCATCCGTGACATCGGCAAACACATGACCGTTAACTATATGATGGCCAAAGACTCGGTAAAGAAACGGATCAGCGGTGAAAACAGTGAAGGAATGTCGTTCACTGAATTCTCTTACCAACTTGTACAGGGTTACGATTTTCTTTATCTGTATGAACATGAGAACTGCAAACTGCAAATGGGCGGCTCCGACCAATGGGGTAACATCACAACGGGCATTGAACTGATCCGCAGGAAACTGGGATTTGAACACCAGGCTTATGCACTGACCTGCCCGCTCATCACCAAAGCCGACGGCAGCAAATTCGGGAAAACCGAAAGCGGCAATGTGTGGCTCGACCCGGAAAAAACCTCACCTTATGAGTTTTACCAGTTCTGGCTGAACACCTCTGATGAGGATGCCGAAAAATACATTAAAATATTCACCCTGTTTTCGAGGGAAGAGATTGAAGAGCTGATCAAAAAGCACCGGGAAGCGCCACATTTCAGGGAACTGCAAAAAGCGCTCGCCAAAGACATCACCATACGCGTTCATTCCGAAGAAGCGTATAATGCAGCCATCGAAGCATCACAAATCCTGTTTGGAAAAGGAACTACAGAAATGCTGAAAAATTTGGATGAAAAGATGTTGCTCAGTGTTTTCAAAGGCGTTCCCCAATCGAAAGTATCAAGGACCGAATTTGAGACGGGAATAGGACTTTTGGATTTTCTGGCCGGGAAAACAGGTGTTTTTAAATCCAACGGAGAAGCCCGCCGGATGCTCAAAGACGGTGGCGTTTCCATCAACAAGCAAAAGGTCAGTGAAAGTTACGAGATCAGTGTAAGGGACCTGCTGAACGACAAGTATATCCTTATCCAGAAAGGGAAAAAAAATTATTTCCTTGTAACAGTGGAATAGTGATTTTATTGCCGGCGGTCTGGTTTGTTTTTTTTAACATTTCACTTGTGATAAAATATTAGATATTTAACGTTTTCCATGTTAATGCTGATTTACCTTTGTCATGTCACTCAGCCAGAAACTCATGTTAAACAACGAAAAGATTAATGAGCTCAGCGCGCTCATCTCCATGCTGGATGAGCCCAATGAACTAAACTACAACTCAATCAAACAAAAAATCGCAAGTTACGGCATTACGGCTATCCCCTTGTTAGAAGACGCATGGATGAAAGCCGGGCATGAAACAGACGTCGGACGCATTGAAAAACTGATTGAAGAAATCCGGTTTAATGACATCTATTTTTCCCTTGAAAACTGGGCTAAATTTCACTCCGACAACCTGATTGAAGCATTTTTTATACTTACCCGGTTTCAGTATCCCGAATTTGAGGAAGATAAATACCGGGAACTGTTCGACCGCCTAAAGAAAGATATGTGGCTTGAGATCAATGAAAACCTGACCGCTCTTGAAAAGGTAAAAGTCCTCAATCACATTTTTTATGAAGTGTATAAATTCCGCGGGCAGTTTCCCCAGCAAACCAAAGTCAGCGATTATTGCCTGAACAATTTACTGGATAACAGAAAAGGAAGCGCCATTGCCCTGGGAATTCTTTATATCAGCCTGGCCCAGAAGCTGAATATTCCCATTTTCGGTGTGGACCTGCATCAGCATTTTGTCCTGGCGTACATGGATGACAATCAACCGGTCAAATCTCCGGAAGCATACAAAGATAACGAAGTATTGTTTTATATCGCCATTGTCAACAAAGGGTCAGCATTCACGAAAAATGAGATTGAACATTACATCAAAAAGGCCAATATCAGTAACCTTCCATCTTATTTCTTACCCTGCAGCAACCTGGTGATCATCGAACGCATGCTGAATGAGATCATCGTCATGTACAGAATGGATGACGATAATGAAAAAGCCGAGATGCTGATCAAAATGCTTGAGGCGCTGCACTAACCGGCATCTTTCAGGAATTCCAGGATGTTTTTCTCTATTCTTTCAAGCACGCCTGCCGTGGGTACACGGTTGAATTTTTCTCCCGTCACTTTTTCATAAAGTTCGATATATCTTTCGGAAACGCTTTCCACAAATTCACCGGTCATTTCGGGCACCTGCTGTCCTTCTTTACCCTGAAAGCCGTTTGCCATCAGCCACTCCCTGACGAACTCCTTGGACAACTGCTTTTGCGGCTCTCCCTTGGCAAATCTTTCTTCGTATTCGTCGGCATAAAAGTAACGTGAAGAATCGGGTGTGTGAATTTCATCGATCAGGTAAATCTGATCGCCGATCTTGCCGAATTCATATTTTGTGTCCACCAGGATTAGCCCTTTGGATGCGGCGATTTCGGTTCCCCGCTGAAAAAGTTTCCGGGTGTAGTCTTCCAACTTCCGGTAATCTTCTTCTGAAACGAGCCCCTGGCGGATAATTTCTTCCCTTGAGATATCCTCATCATGTCCCTCTTCGGCTTTGGTAGTGGGCGTAACGATGGGTTCCGGAAACCGCTGATGTTCTTTCATCCCGTCGGGAATGGGCACACCGCAAATTTCACGGGCACCGCTTTTGTAAGTCCGCCACGAACTGCCGGTAAGATAACCCCGGATAATCATTTCCACGGGAAACGGCTTGCAATATCTGCCCACGGTTACCATCGGATCGGGGCTGGCAATTTTCCAGTTGGGAACAATGTCGGCAGTAACATCCAGAAACTTTGATGCGATCTGGTTTAACACCTGGCCTTTATAGGGAATACCTCTTGGCAAAACCACATCGAATGCCGAAATGCGGTCGGTAGCCACCATCACAAGGTATTTATCGTCAATATTGTAAACATCTCTTACTTTTCCGTGATACACACTTTTCTGGCC
>JAOZOO010000100.1:0-3303 GCA_029933225.1 Bacteroidales bacterium
AAAGAAAACCTTACGTGAGACGAAAGTTTGAAGGGAAAAAAGAAGGTGATTTTAAAAGAAGAAGAGAGGAACCAAAAGGTAAATTCAGGAAGAAATAAGAAGGGATGGCTCCATTGTTCAATGGCTCAATGGTTGGGTGGATGGAATGGTGGAATATTGGAACGATGGAATGGTGGAATATTGGAATGATGGGATGATGGAATAGGGGTCACCCCCTTGGCTCGGCCGGATTTGCAATCCGGACGCATTTCAATAAAGGATTTTTAATCCGTTGCAGGTAAAAATATTTTAGTTAATGGTCATCCGCTCAACCCGTACCCTGTACCCCGCAACCCGTTTCACCTCACCAGCATCACTGTTCCTGATTTTGTTTTCTTTTTACTGTCGGGGCCTTCTTTTGCCAGTTGGTAGGTCATTTTCCAGGCATAAACACCAATTGGACTGTCGCTGCCTTTGTATTTTCCGTCCCATCCCTGGTTTTGGTCATAACTTTCGAAGATCTGTTTTCCCCATCGGTCGAATATCAGTAAATGATAAGATGCCAGCGGTGCCGGGCTGACTATATTGAATTCGTCATTCAGTCCGTCGGCATTGGGCGAGAAAGCATTAGGCGCATAGATGTCGTATTCTCCGGCAACGATAACCGTCACTTCCCGGCATTCACTCTCGCCACACGGGTTCACCCATCTGACAAAATAGGTTGTTGTTTCATAAGGTCGCTCAATTTCCAGCGGGCTGCCTTTGCCGATTTCTTTGCCTGTACAGCTTTCGGTAGTCCATATTAACTCATCTCCCAAACCGTCTTCAGCAGACAGCGTGATGGTTTCCGAACCGGAAATGCCGAGGGAATCGGGATTTGCCGTTACAGTCAAGGGTGGCAGGGGCAGAGTGTTGATCAGTATCGAAGCATTGGTGAAAACCATAAACGGAAAAGAATCTGATTCATTGGTGACATCACTTTCTGTAGTATTCCAGGTAAGCTCCGAGGTTCCTCCCGCAAGGGCAGTGAAATCAAGGTTAAACAAGGTACCTGATTCAAGTGTTACCGGCGATGGTGAATTCCAACTGATCTCGACACGGTTACCGGTTGAAGCGGATTGGATATCTGCCGATAGATCAGGTGCCACGTCAGATAAACCTGTAAACTCCAGAATCTGATCATCAAACTGCAACACGAGGTGAAAATTGACAATTCCAATAAAACCGGAAATGTCACAGGGTACAGAAAAAGAGGTGCCTTCGCATGCCTCCATATCCTGCAACCCGGTGATAAAGTCGGGTGTTGTGGTCACGATGAGTTCTGTTTCTGCTGTGGTTGCCGGATCGCATCTTCCGGAAAGCAGACAACGGAACAGCCAGCCGTTCATGTCTTCCGTTGCCGGATCGATGGTCAGTTGCGCAGTTGTCGATCCCGAAAAAGTTACATCATCGGTCAGATCAATCCATGATGCGCCATTATCATCACTGTATTGCCATTGGTATTGGAGTGCGGATTGAGCAGTCACCTCAAAGGTCGCAGGCTGTCCGGGTAGTACTTGTGCATCAACGGGTTCAGTCGTTATGGATATCTGTGGGATGACAATCACTTTTACCGAGTTTTTTTCTGTGGTAGTGAATCCGTCATTCACCTGAACATAAAAAGTGGTGGTGGCAGCCGGGCTGACGGTGATCGTCATTTCGGGGCCTTCATGAGTAAATCCCGGTGGATCGGAAGTCCATGTGGCCGTATAATTGCCCGACCCGCCCGAAACCATCAACTGTATGTCGGTACTTTCCCCTTCACATATTGTATCCGGGGTGGCCTCAAGATTTGTGATCATCAATGGTCCGCCTGTCACGGTAATGGTTATGGAATCAGTCGTCGAACAAAAACTGCTTGTATCGGTGACGGTGAACCAAAAGACGGTAGTGGCTTCCAGTAAAGTTGTTTGCGGGTCGGTGATTGAAGGATCGACCAAAGAATCTGCCGGTTGCCATTCAAACGTAAGCGGACCGGGTTCTCCTTCCATGCTGCCATGAAGTGTTGTGCTTGTTCCGTAAGGTATTATGAGGGCATCGGCTGTGAGGGTGGCTGTGGGGGACTGGTTTATTGTGATTGTTTTTTCGGTTGTGTCCGAGATGCAGGAATCTTCCACCCAAAGCGAAACGGTCTTTGTCCCCGGTGAAAGCCAATAAATCCGGTATGGCCCCTGACCACTGCCGCTGATGACAGTTCCGCCGTCAAAATCCCAGTGATAATCTGCAGTGTCAGCACCGTTGCCGGTATAGTTTATTGTTGCAGTGTCGGCAGAACAGAGTGTTGCAGGCAACTCAAAAGTGGAGGTCGGCGGATCAGTTACGTAAACCATTACGGTATCGGACTGGATAATGATCTCTTTGAGTGAAATATCGTCTAAAGCAAAGTCATTGAGATTGTCAGCCGTATTCAGGTCGGTGATGGTGATGGTTGCTTTCGTTGTGTCGCCCGAATTCCATGTTTCTGAGAATTCTTCCCAATCACAGGTGGAGAACATGTTTGCTGACACCTGACCGATCACTTCTCCGTTGATCTTAAATTGCAAAGTGGCAACAACTAACGGAGCAAGATTTTCCACCCACCCGGAAATGATATAATCTGTATCGGGTTGGATATTCTCAATGGTCACGCTCCAGACATAAGTGTCTGGTGTTGTAGCGCCGTTGGCACACAACATCAGACCGCTGCCCGAAGTGTGGTCTTCGTTGCAGAAAAAATTATCGTGGACAGAATGTGCATCGCTGACTACGGCATAGGTTCCCGGATTCCAGATGCTTACAGGATTGTAGGTGTATTCACTGGAAAATTCCATATTTCCCAGTTCGAAATCACCGTTAGGTATTAGATTTTCACTGGTATCTGTAGAGGTAACGATGTACATAGTTGTGGTTTGCGGACTGACGGTAGGATTGGGTATGTTGGGATCGCTGATAGAAGGATCAGGCGGGATGGATGTCCAGTAATAATTCGATCCTCCGGTGGCATTCAACTGCACCGTGTCGCCTTTGCAGATGTATACGTCATCGCCGGCATCCAACTGGGCTGACAGCGAAATACTCAATAAAACTGCGATGATCAGGAAGAACAATCTTTTCATGGACATTGTGAACTTGTCCACAAAGATAATTCATAAAAAGATTGGGGAAACTATTTGGGCGGGCATGTTGGTTACCAGGCCGGTAGCTTTATTCCCGCCTGGTCGAAACCCCTAATCAGTAAATTCTTTTATCGCAACCTTCTTTTCAACCCGGCAGGAGCAAGCCCCCGTCTGTTCAGCCGGGCAGGCA
>JAOZOO010000100.1:3403-11027 GCA_029933225.1 Bacteroidales bacterium
TTGTAAAAGTTTTTCAACGGATAGTTCTCGTTGGGCGAATGGATGGCGTCCGATTCGAGCCCGAAGCCCATCAGCAGTGATTTGATTCCCAGTTTTTCCTCAAAAGTGGAAATAATGGGAATACTGCCGCCGCTGCGCATGGGGATGGCCTGGCTTCCATATACTTTTTCCAGTGCTTTTTCACCGGCCTTGTAAGCAGGCAGGTCAATAGGGCATACATAAGCCTGACCACCGTGTAATGGCGTTACCTTTACTTTGACAGCTTTCGGAGCGATAGAAGTAAAATACCTTTCAAACATTTCCGATATTTTATGGTGGTCCTGGTTGGGGACAAGACGTGAAGATATTTTAGCGTAAGCTTTCGACGGCAAAACGGTTTTTGCACCTTCGCCGGTATAACCGCCCCAGATGCCGCACACATCGAATGAAGGTCTTATCCCTGTTCGTTCGATGGTTGTGTATCCTTTTTCTCCCCACAACTCTTCCACATCGATGGCTTTTTTGTATTCTTCCACATCAAACGGGGCCATATTCAGCAATTCCCTTTCTTTTTCAGAAGCTTCCAGCACGTCGTCATAAAATCCGGGGATGGTGATCCGGTTGTCGTCATCCGTCATTTGTGCGATCATTTTTGAAAGGATGTTGATGGGGTTTGCGACAGCACCGCCGAAAAGTCCCGAGTGCAGGTCGCGGTTTGGTCCTGTCACTTCCACTTCCCAGTATGCCAGCCCGCGGAGGCCCGTTGTGATAGTGGGAATATCATCGGCGATCATGCCGGTGTCCGATACGAGAATAACATCGGCTTTGAGCATTTCTTTGTAATCGTCGCAGAATTTACCGAGGTTGACCGAGCCAATTTCTTCTTCGCCTTCGATCATGAATTTCACATTCACCGTCAAAGCATCATTTTTCACCAGTGCTTCAAAAGCTTTCACGTGCATGAATCCCTGGCCTTTGTCGTCGTCGGCACCACGGGCATATATTTTACCGTCACGGATTTCCGGCTCAAACGGCGGCGATTCCCAAAGATCAAGCGGATCAACCGGCATCACGTCATAATGGGCATAGACCAGGACAGTGGGTTTCGAAGGGTCAATGGTCTTTTCGGCATAGACCACCGGATTGCCTTCGGTGGGTATGACTTCGGCTTTGTCGCATCCCGCCGCAAGGAGGTTTTCCTTGTATTTTTCCGCTGTTCTGACCATGTCGTCTTTATGGTCTGTCAGTGAGCTGATGGAAGGGATTCTGATCAGTTCAAAAAGCTCTTCTAAAAAGCGCTGTTTGTTGTTTTCGATGTATTGTTTTATATTTTCCATTTTGATAATTTATTTGAGTGGGTAAAGGTAAAAAGTTATACTGATTGATTTTCAAAATATATGAAAAGGGCTAAATTTTATTTTGATGTGCTGGGAGATTTTTTTATCGGGAATAATTTTATAGAAAACAAATGTAAATAACTGGTTTACAAAGCCGATGTTTTAAAGTTGGGTGTCCCGCGATGAAAATAAAGATGTTTACTTTATATTTTTTCGTCTTGCGTTTTCTCCGAAAAAGCGATCATTTTTGCGTAGCGAATCAAAGGGAATGGGTCTGTATGTATTTCATCCGAGCGCGGGAAAGCTTCGTTTTGGAGGCATTTTCTTTTGTCTGTTTCTTTGTTGCCGGACAAAGAAATAGATAGCTAAAATATTTTGAAGAAACATACATGTGGAAAGATTATAACTAAATTGTCAGGTGTCCCATTGACGAAACCATACTAAAGTATTGAATAAAAAAGCCCTGCTCGAAAGGAACAGGGCTTTTAATACTTCTGTAGAAGTGACTATTCAATGATAATTTTTTGAGTTGAAACTCCGTGATCTGTTTCAACCTGCAGGAAATAAACACCTGTGTTCAGGTCGCTGATGTTTACTCTGGCTTCGTTGCCGTTCATCTGCGAATCGTAAACCATCTGTCCGATGCTGTTCAGGATACGGATATTTTTCATGGTTCCGTTGGTGGTTACACGCAGGTACTCATTGGCCGGGTTCGGGTAAGCGATCACATAATCTTTTACTTCGTTTCCGTTTTCATCAATGCCAACGATAACGTTTGCCGTAACATTGACAACAACAGCAGAATTATCAGGATCGTTATTTCTGACAATAAGCTGTGCCGCATAAGAAGCAGGTGCCTCAAGGTTAGTTGCGTCAACGGTCACGGTCACATCGGTATATTCATTTTCCATTAACGTGCCGGTTACGGGGTCGGTTGACAGCCAGGTAACAATGGGATCACCCTGAAGGTGTGCGCGGATGTTCCAGTTGTAATTCAGATCAGGATTGTCTGACAGGTGTCCCCAACCCGGACCGAAAGCGATCCAGTCACCATTGGGATCGGCAGGACCTTCGTCGCAACCGGGAACAAATGTATTGGCAGGCCCCTGTACCCAGTATCCTACCCACAAGTCTGAACCGTCAACATACAATGGATTATCAAGTGTAACCGTGTTCCATGAGGTTGCTACTCCGGTAAAATCCTGTTCAAGCAGCAGGTTGCCGGGTTGTCCTGTGATAAATGATCCCATACCGTAAACCTGAAGTTTGGTGGCAGTGGGGGGATCATTCAGGTACAGCTCGACCTGGTAAATTTCCATCCCGATATACGGAGCCAGCATATTCGACGGGAACATGGCAGCCACACGCCACTCATAATCAGCGCTGCTACCGATAGCAGTAAAGTTATCGCCGTCATAATGGAGGATCACATCACGGTCGGAAGGATTATTTGTCGAAGGGATAACCTGTGGCGCTTCGACAGGATTGCTGTTTAACATTTTGGGAATTTGCGGATGCACACCTGCAGGTGTTTTGTTCAGTTCTTTTACCTCCTGGGGATAAACCGGTACAATCTGGAAGCTCAGGTCTTCCTGTCCTGTGTTACCTATGGATATGGTTTCTGTTGTTGTTTCCCAATTCTCTAATAAGACAACCAGACTCGTGGGATCCACATCAATGATGGGTGATGTTACACCACCGGATATTTCAACAAACTCAACATCATCAATAAAATAATGCGGTGATTCTCCGGTTGGAGCACCAGCATAAAAGTCCACACCACCTAATTGAAGCGTTCCTTCAGTATTATCAGCCTGATAATGGAAGGGCCACGCATAGATCAAATTATCATCAATATAGAACCACGCCGAGTCATTATCAATGTCAACTACAGTTGACAGTTGCAACCAGGTATCGTGGTTATAGGAGAAATTCGCTGCATTTTGCATACCGGCATGCATGAAGCCATCGCCTGTGGCGCCAAAATACACTTCGAATGCCCATTCTATTCCCGGCTCTTCAAAATGCTGGATGTTGAAATATCCACCGTTACCACTGACGATATAATATTTGAAATTGACCATATATTTACCGGATGTTTTATTCCCCAGTTTCAGGATAAGGTCTGTTGAGGTTCCTACAACTTCAGCAGAGTTTGGAGAACTCGAAGATTGTGTATTTACCACAGGAGCATCTTCAGGGCCGCCTGGTGCATTGCTCCAGGTTGTCCAGAAACCGGTTGTGTCATCATCGGCAACCATATCGCCGGCCTCATAATAATCTTCAAAGTTGGTTTGATACAGGTAATTGTATCCGGCATTGACTTTTACGCCGTCAACACAGGTAAGGTCTCCGTTATTACCCACGTAATTCCATGCCAGTTTAAAGGGTGTCCCTGCATAAGCATCGAGGTTGATCTCAACGAGGTTCCATCCCCAGTCGGCTGCGGGGTCAATTTCATCAAAGGCATTCCACAGTTCGGTCCATGATGCACCGTCATCCGTAGAGATCAGGCATTTCAATGTTGCATCGCCAAGCCAGGGGCCGCTGACACCGGCATACCAGGTCAAATTCAAAGGTGTTTCACCACCGGCGTCAATTTCCGGGCTGATCAGCCATTCATCCTGGTCTTCATCAATCCACATCACAAGTGCTGAAAAAAGACTGTTGGGATCGATGGTACTGAAATCGGGGGCCGGAGGAGCAGGATTGTTTTGCTCCCAGTTGTTGGAGGCGTGTGTGTTGATCACCGTCCAGCCGGTGGGCAACCAATCCGTGTCAAAACCTTCCTCGAGCAGCACGGTTCTGTAACCGTCATTGGTCACCAGCGGAGGTGTTGGCTGGTGAATCCCGGAAGTTTTTAAACCCAGTGCCTGGGCTTTGGTAATCATTGTGTTTTGCGCCTGGAGCGCGCTGAATGTAAACGCCAGGGCAAGAAACATTGAAAAGAAACGGGTAAAAAATTTCATAACGTTAAAAATTTGGTGAATAAATAAAGTAGTCTGCAACAAATTTAATAAAAAGAACACTCTTTTATCATGTCGCAGTATTTTTTTTTCCCTTTTATTTATTGTCAGACACTTTTAATGCCTGTAAGAATTTTACTAACAATAAATTAGAATTAAATAATAAATGAGTCTTTAAATTGTTCAATCATTAACAAATAACAGATCAGCCGACTTCAATTTCTTTGGATTTTCCAATCATAAACCGGTTATAAGCCCAGAGGGCAATCGCTGCTACAATGCCAATTGTAATAAGCACCATCCAGATTCTGCCCGGATGATAAGTATTCCAGAGCTGGTCGGTCAGTTGCCGGGGTGTCAGCCCCAGGTTTTCGGCTACCTGATTAAAATACTGGTTTTTGGTCAGCCCCTCCGGTAGGGTCATACCCAGCTTTTCCGCTTCCTTCATCACCAGCGAATGTTTGTCTGACATGGCCTGGTAAACATTTCCCGAGATGAATCCCGCAAATATATTTCCGAGGAAAACAGGAATGAAAGAATAGCCCATATACAGCGCTTTTTTATCTTTTGGTGCAATACGACCGATATACTCGGTAATTTTGGGTGAAGCCGTCATTTCTCCAACAGCAAAGACAAAGATGGCCACCACGATAAAAACGATATTTTGTGTCATCAGCGAAAGCGCCATACCGATGGATGCAATGATGAACCCGGTAACCATGGTGTTCAGCGCCCGCCACCGCATGACAAGTGAGGAAATAATTATCTGGAAGATTATGATGTATAATGCATCGAAGTTTGTGATAAATTCCGCCTCCATCTGCCCGTCATGACCGTAATTGGCCGCAAGGAACGGAAAATGTTCGCTGAAAAAGACATACATGTCCGATGTGTCAACCCACTGCGTGATAAACACGGGCAGCGTGAAAAACAGTTGGTTGTACATGGTCCAGAAACCGCCGACAATAAGCAGGAAAATCACAAATTTGTAATCTTTGATGACGAGTCCTATATTTTTAAAAACCTGTGCAATGGCCTCACGGAAAGTGACCTCCGATTTTTCATGAGCAGGTTCTTTATAAAACAATAACAGTATGAAATTGATAGCGATTATACCTGCTGATATCCAGAAAACAAAGTCGTAAGATTTGTCTTTAAATAACAAAGTAACCATCGGACCAATAAAAGCGCCGAGGTTGACCATCATGTAAAATATCCCGAACCCGATGGATGCCGTTTCGGAATCTGTGGTTTTGGCGACGGTTGCCGATATTACGGGTTTGAAAAGTGCCGCCCCCAGCGCCAGGTACAGGTACATGATGAAAACGGCCGTAAACGTCTTGAAAAGGGGCAACAAGATGAATGCAGAAGTATAGACGAGAAAAGCAATAAAGAGTACCCGTTTGTAACCGTATCTGTCGGCAATGGCGCCGGTGATAACAGGAAGAAAATAAAGTATCCCCGTACCGATGCCCATGATCCATCCCTTTTCTGCCTGACTGAATTCCAGCCCGCCGAGGTCGGATGAGATGGTTAAATAATTGGCAAAAAGCATGAAAAACCCGTACCAGGCCCAGCGCTCAAAAAGCTCTATCGTATTGGCTACCCAAAAGGTACGGGGAAATTTCTTGAAAATCTGTACTATTTGACCCATGACGAATATTTTATTGTTGACAATTCTCCGTTTGATCACAAGCCATTATCTTCAGATCATATTGTGATTGAGTAGGAAAACAGAAATGAGTGATGCTGGTAAACAAAAGCTTGTGTAGTTTTTTGTCCGGTAAAAACAAGACGCAATGATAAGGAAAAATAAAACAGGAATGAGAATTTGATTTGTGATTGTTGCAAATGGCCCGAATTTACAAGAATGGATTTTTCGCCTGCGAGATACCGATCCGGGGGCCATGGGATGCAATTTGTTCAATTCGATGACAAAGAATACCCTGCTACCCTGCTTTAAGCGTCCCCTTAAAGCATTTCCCCCCTTATTTCTACTATGCATCCTTCACAAGCCGTAAAAATAAACCGGTTGTTATTTTATTATTTCACTCGCATATTAAACCGGTGGACAAATCCCAGGCTCAACTCCGAAAAATCAGCTTGGCTCAGATTGGCATTGATGTAAGCGCCGACAAAGAGATTATTTTTCGGATTGTTTGCCGTATTGGTCATATAAAATCTCAAACCGAGACGGGTGAAGAATGTTTTTTTCAACCACCTTTTCAATCCCTCGTCATCGCCATAAAGTTCCTGATGGTAGCTGAAAAACGGCTTGATGATATTTACGCCGATTTCGCCATCCACTCCAATGTGACCCAGCAACAATTCGGTCCCGAAATAAACCTGGTAATTCGATGCGTTATATACGGGATGGTCTTTAAATGCTTCGGGCTGATAATCCAGAATATAATTATAGTATTGCTGATAAAACCGGTAAGCAAAACCTATTCTGACTTTCACGACCTGCTTAAAAATTGTTCCGGCGCCCACAGAAAATACATTGACAGCCCTGGCCACACCACCGGTTTCCGTAGAGGGGCCTCCGAACTCATGCATCCCGATTCCAAGCCGGGCCACAACAAAATATTGTTTCGAATGTTTTAACTTCGGCTTTTTGAACTTTTCTTTGTTTCCTGTAGCAACGGGTTCCATATATATCCTGGATGACAAACTGATCAGCAATGAGTTCAGCCCCAGGTTGGGCATTTTCGTATGTCCGTTTGAATGATGAATAAAACTTAAGCCGATGTTCAGATCATTATATTTACTAATCAGTACATTATAATAAGCTGTCACCTGAAAGACCCAGGTTAGTTTTGAACCGATGGCGAGGTTTCTCGGATTGTTATTTTCATTGTAACTCCTCGAAAAATATGTTCCCCCGAGACCAATTTTAAAATGCAGGGAATTAAAATGCCGGCGCCATATATTCAGTGAAAAATACGGAAGAACCGTGATCGAATGGCCAAAGATTTGATTGTTACCATAGGTAGTGTATGAAACGGAAAGTCCGGTTGAAGGATAGTTTAAATAAACCGCCCATAATTTTTTTGGATCATGAAGTATCTTTCCGATGCTTAGGGTATAAATATTCTGGAATCTGGTAGCGGGGAAGTTACTGTTTGTGGGCAATGCTTTGCCGACCGAAAATCCGGGCCGGACAAAAACCACCGATTGATCATCGCCTCCGTCTTCGAAACAAAAACTGCTTTTGATGAAAAAGAAAATGATAAACAGAATTGTAAAAATTCTCATTTCAAATGATTTATTGGTTTTTGCTCATCCATTGGCGATAAGCGCTGTCCTGCCGTGGGTAAAACTACAAATAATTATGAAGCG
>JAOZOO010000100.1:11127-12190 GCA_029933225.1 Bacteroidales bacterium
TTCCCCTATACCTTTATCACCTTCAAATCCTCGAAACCCTTCCCATCAGCCAGTGATCAGCAATCACCAGCGCAGCCATGGCTTCCACGATGGGCACGGCACGGGGCACAACAGTGACATCATGACGGCCTTTGCCTTCGAGTATGATCTTATTTCCTTCCTCATCCACCGTTTCCTGTTCTTTCATCAGGGTGGCTACCGGTTTGAATCCCACGGTAAACCAAATATCCATCCCGTTGGAGATGCCTCCCTGGATGCCGCCGGAATGGTTGGTTTTGGTAACAATCCTGCCATCCTCGGTAGTAAATACATCATTCTGTTCCGAGCCGAAGCCACGTGTCCCGGCAAACCCGGCGCCGATTTCAAATCCTTTGACGGCATTGATACCCAGCATAGCTTTCCCCAGTTCGGCATGCAGCTTGTCGAAAACGGGCTCGCCCAGTCCGGATGGAACACCCTGAATCACGCACCGGATGCTGCCACCCAGTGTATCCCCTTTTTTCGCCGTTTCTTTGATCAGCCCAACCATCTTTTCCGAAACCTCCGGATCGGGACAACGCACAGGTGAGGATTCTATTTCCGGATAGGTATAATTGAGCTTCTGCGACAATTTAATGTTACCGATGGCATGCACCCAGCCAATCACGGAGATGCCGGCTGAATTCAGCAACATTTTGGCAAATGCCCCGGCCACCACACGGGCTACGGTTTCACGTGCCGAAGCCCTGCCCCCGCCCCGGTAATCACGGATGCCGTATTTTTCGGAATAGGTAAAATCGGCGTGGGAAGGACGGTAAGCTTTTTTCAGATGATCGTAATCTGCAGATTTCGTATCCTTGTTCCACACCAAAAAGCCGATGGGTGTTCCCGTGGTCTTTCCCTCAAAAACGCCGGACAGTATCTCCACCTTGTCTTCTTCTTTTCGCGGGGTGGTCAGTGCCGACTGGCCGGGCCGCCGCCGGGCCATGTCGCGGTTCAGCAGCGCTTCATCCACTTCCACCCCCGCCGGGAAGCCGTCGAGGATACCGCCGATGGCCCTGCCGTGCGACTCGCCAAAGGTGGT
>JAOZOO010000101.1:0-6040 GCA_029933225.1 Bacteroidales bacterium
GCGCCACACCCCGTGATTTGGGCCTGCAAAATTAATAAATTACCTGATTAATATCCAAAGTTTTTAATTGTTTTTGAAACAACCTCATTTTTTAAAAAATATACTTTTCCTCTTATAAAAACTCTGAATGTTTTATGCTAAAAAGGAATGAAAGACTTGATTGATAAATTTCGGGATAACTATAAGTTTAAATAATCAGTCATCTGATAAGTTTTTTCTTTATCTTTATCCATGTTATGTTTTTTGACCAAAAATAAAAATCTACAGGAATATTCAAATAATAATCTAAAACGCCCGTCTGAAAGCCTGCCTGTACTGTCGAACGGCAGGCAGGGAACGGGCAGGAAGGACAAAAATCATGATTGAACATGTTCACAAGCACATCATATCGGAATTACAGCAGAACACCCGCACCGATATTATCTTTATTCTGACGGCCATCCTTCTGAATCTGATCACGCTGGCTGTAAACTCCGGTATGTCGGAAAAATCGCGAACAGACACCGCTTCGCTTATTGTTATGTTTGTTTTTGTTTGTCTCATTGTACTGGTAAATCTCGTTGTGGTCATTGGATTAATAAAAGGAAAACAAACGAGGGAGAAACTGTTGAAGGGTTTGGTTCAGATGTACAAAGACAAGGGAGTTGACAAATATTACGATTTAACTCTCGTGGGAAACTACAATATGAGGTACAACCTGTTTATTATGGTAGTCGTCACAACGGGTGTTATTGCAACGATTGTGCCTTTTATCTTGAGGTAATCCGGGTTTATATTGGTAGCCCCGACAGGAATCCCTGCCCGACCGGACGACGATTTCAATTATTATTTCCGGATGCATCAAAAAAGAATTGTTTTATGAAAAAGATACAATCTCCTTACCGGTCGTTCGGGCGGGGAACCTGTATTCGGTAAAATGAAAAGCCCGGCAGGCGCCGGGCTTTCAGTAGCCTCACCAGGACTCGAACCTGGATCTAGAGTTTAGGAAACTCCTATTCTATCCCTTGAACTATGAGGCCAAAAACGGGTTGCAAAATTAGTAATTTATCTTTTTACTTTACTTCACTCCCGTTCATAATATCTTCGGAAGGTGTGACGAAGACGAGCTTCCCTTCAGTATCTTCGGCCATCAGGATCATCCCCTGTGAGACGATGCCGCGCAGTTTGCGGGGCGCCAGGTTCACGAGAACGCAGATCTTTCGTCCGACAATGTCTTCGGCATTGTAGTATTTGGCAATACCCGAGACGATGGTCCGCTGGTCAATACCGGTGTCAATTTTCAGCTTGATCAGCTTGTCGGTCTTTGGTACTTTTTCAGCTTCGAGGATGGTTGCTGTGCGGATATCCATTTTCATGAAATCCTCATAAGTGATTTCTTCTTTTTGCGGTTTCACAGCAGTTTCTTTTTCGTTTTCTTTTTTTGTGTCCATCAGTTTTTGGATTTGTGCTTCAATGGCAGCGTCTTCTATTTTTTCAAACAAGAACTCCGGTTTGTTCAGCTCATGTCCCGCTTTCAGGATACCGGCACTGCCCGCTTCATCCCATTTCATTTGGGGCAGATTCAGCATGTTGCGCAGTTTTTCCGCAGAGAACGGCAGGAAAGGTTCCGACAGAATAGACAGGTTGGCAGCAATTTGCAATGAAACATTGAGGATAGTTTTCACTTTTTCCTCATCGGTTTTGATCAGTTTCCACGGCTCCATATCGGTGAGGTATTTGTTTCCCAGGCGGGCCAGGTTCATGAGCTCGTTCAGGGCTTCCCGGAAACGATACCGCTCAATGCTGGCAGAAATCTTTTCCGGATATCCGGTCATGGCTTCTATTACTTTCCGGGTTTCTCCATCCGGTTCACCCGCTTCGGGAACCACTCCATCGAAATACTTGCCTGTGAGCACCAGAGTGCGGTTCACAAAATTGCCGAAAATAGCCAGCAACTCATTATTATTTCTTGCCTGGAAATCGCGCCATGTGAAGTCGTTGTCTTTGGTCTCCGGTGCGTTGGCAGTCAGCACATACCGCAGCACATCCTGTTTGCCGGGGAATTCTTCGAGGTATTCGTGCAGCCACACAGCCCAGTTGCGGGAGGTGGAAATTTTGTCATTTTCGAGGTTCAGAAACTCATTGGCCGGCACGTTATCAGGTACAATGTAAGTACCTTCGGTATGCAGCATCACCGGAAAGATGATGCAATGAAAAACGATATTGTCCTTTCCGATGAAGTGCACCAGTTTGGTGTCCTTATCTTTCCAGTAGGGTTTCCAGTCTTTGCCGGTATTTTCGCTCCATTCCTTGGTGGCGGAGATATATCCGATGGGTGCATCAAACCAAACATACAGCACTTTGCCTTCTGCTTCTTTAACAGGAACTTTCACTCCCCAGTCCAGGTCGCGGGTGACAGCACGGGGTTTCAGACCGTGGTCAAGCCACGATTTGACCTGTCCGTAAACATTGGTTTTCCAGTCGTCTTTATGGCCTTTCAGTATCCATTCCTTCAGCCAGTCCTCATACCGGTCCAGCGGCAGATACCAGTGTTTGGTTTCTTTCAGCACGGGCACATTGCCGCTCAAGGCTGATTTGGGATTAATCAGCTCCAGCGGACTTAAAGACGTTCCGCAGTTTTCACACTGGTCACCGTACGCTTTTTCATACCCGCAATGGGGACATGTTCCGGTGATATACCGGTCGGCAAGGAAATGTTTTGTTTCCTCATCATAATATTGTTCGGTTGTTTTTTCAACGAATTTTCCTTCGTCGTAAAGCTTTTTGAAAAACTCTGACGCCGTCTCATGGTGAATGGGTGCCGATGTACGGGAATACACATCAAAGGATATTCCGAAATCTTCAAATGATTTTTTAATCAACTCATGATAACGGTCAACGATAACTTGCGGACTCACTCCCTCTGCCCGTGCTTTGATGGTGATGGGGACACCATGTTCGTCCGAACCACCGATAAAGATAACATCTTCATCTTTCATCCGCAGATAGCGGACATAGATGTCCGCGGGAACATAAACCCCGGCGAGATGCCCGATGTGGATGGGCCCGTTGGCATAAGGCAGGGCGGAGGTAACGGTATAACGTGCAAATTTTCTATCCATAAATTCAGATTTTCCGTAATTTCGGCAAAGTTAAACCAATCATTTGAATGTGAAACGTCCTCCTGCACTCAAAAAAGACGATGGGATCGGCATCGTCGCTCCGGCACGAAAGATATCTTTTGATGAAATAGGAAAAGCAATAACCATATTTGAAGATCATGGTTATCGTGTGGTTTATGATGATGAGCTTTTCGCCAGTGATAATCAGTATGCAGGTGATGATAACCTTCGTGCAAGATACTTCCAGAAACTACTGGATGACAACAACGTGAAAGCTGTTTTTGCCGCCCGTGGTGGATATGGGAGTATGAGGATCGTTGACAAACTGGATTTCAGCCGGTTCCGGAAAAACCCGAAATGGATCGTGGGTTACAGCGACATCACGGTTTTTCATAATCACATCAACAGAAATTACGGTGTTCAGACTTTGCATGCCACCATGCCGGTCAATTTTGCGGGGAACACAAAGGAAGCCCTTGAATGGATGTTTGATGTACTGGAAGGAGGGACTCCGGAATATCTGATAAACGCGCACCCGCTAAATAAATCAGGAAAAGCCGGAGGGATACTCACAGGAGGTAATCTTTCAGTGTTGTACAGTCTTTGCGGCAGCCACTCGTTTCCTGAAACAGACGGGAAGATACTGTTTCTCGAAGACCTTGACGAATACCTTTATCACATTGACAGGATGATGATGGCGCTGAAAAGGGCAGGTGCCCTGGACAATTTGGCGGGAATGATCGTTGGCGGCATGACCAAAATGAATGACAACGAAATCCCTTTCGGTAAAACAGCGGAAGAGATCATACGTGAGGCAGTTGAAGAATACAATTACCCGGTTTGTTTCGGCTTCCCGGCAGGGCATATTTTCGACAACCGCCCGCTGATCATGGGGGCGGAGACGGAAATGGAAGTTGGGGAAAAGGCGAAGGTTGGGTTTGTGGAATGATGGAAGTTTCAAAGACCTTCCAGAGTTCGCAAGAACCTGGAAGAGTCTGCCAGACAATTGGAACGGAATATTGGAATGATGGAAAAATGGATGGATAAAAAAGGCGAAACCGATAAACATAAAAACTCTGCTATGAAACACGAATATCTCCCCCTTCGGGGGAGTGACCGAAGGCCGAGGGGGTCGAAACAAATCAGTTACCCAGCCCCTACTGTGGCCGTCAGGCGGGCTTTTGGGCTGGAAGTCGCCGCGCCGCCGCGTCGCTGCGTGAAATAAAACAATTAAATGGCAAAACACATCACACTCGGAAAAAGAGGAGAACAACTGGCAAGGAAATACCTGGAAGGGAAAGGATACCGCATCCTGGATACCAACTGGCGGCACGGCCATGACGAGGTGGACATCATCGCCATGGACGGAGATGAACTGGTGATTGTGGAGGTGAAAACCCGCAGCAGCGACCGTTATGGCGAACCCGAAGAAGATGTAGGACCTGCAAAAGAAAGATTCCTTATCCGTGCCACTGAAGCCTACCTCGATGAAAAAGACCTGGACGTTGAAAGCCGGTTCGACATCATCGCCATCATCCTGAACAAAGAGGAGGTAAAGATCAATCATATCGAAGACGCATTTTATCCGGAATGATGAAACAGAAACTGCTGAAATTTTTCAAAAAAAATTACGGCCGGATTGTCCTGCTGCTCATCGGGGCATTTCTTGCCTTTAAACTCATCACAAGGGAATGTAACCTCCTGCTTTGCGGAGCATTTATTGTAACTGTGGTGGCTTACTTTATCCTATCCGATTACTGGATCGACTGAAAAACAAGCAGCGGTATATTGGTCTGGAACAGGAATTTTTTTGTCATACTTGGTTGAAACAGCCGGGTGATAAAATTCCTTTTGCGCGTAGTCATGGCGAGTACATCAATGTTGTGTTCTTCGATAAAATCTTCAATGCCTTGCTGAATATCGTAAGTTTCTAATATTCCACACTCAATATGATATGTATCAATAAGCTGAAAAAGATAAGATTTTATTCTGCGAAGCTGGGCTTCATCCAATTCGCCGGCTTCTTCGAATGCCGCATGCAGGCAATATATTTTCGCATTAAACGGCTTGACAAAATTAACCAGCCGGTGCAAAGCATCAAAATCATTCGTATCGAAATTGGTTGCGTATAATACATTTTTGGGTGGCCTGAAATTCATGGCGTCAAAAGACTTGGGAATGGCAAGTACCGGGACATGCGATTTCTGGATCAGATGTGCCGTTACGCTGCCAAACGCTCTGAGTCCTTCCAGTTCGCTGCCGCGTGTACCAATTATGACCAGCCCCGGCTTGTAATCTTCAATCTCCTGTAAAATCACATCCACGGCATTTCCCTTAAACAGGTCGAGTCCGATTCGTATCTTTCTCAATCCCTTTTCTTTGATCTCATTTTTCAGTCGTGAACGCATGGCTTCCAGACTTTTGCCTGCCTCCTCTTCGATCTCGCGGATCACTTTCTCAATATTGATCTGGTAAGTGTACGATTCAAGGTAAGTCTGCGGTGCACCCATGGGATCAAGATAGGCATTGACCAGCTTGATGTCGGCTTTCAGTTTATCGGCAATAAACAGGGCATAATAAGCTGCATTTTCGGAATGGACACTGAAATCAACCGGAACAAGTATCCTCCTGACACTCTTGAGGTAGCCCACGGCTTTTTCCCTTTCTTTCTCGTAATTCTTTTTGAAATCATCCAGGATTGCCAGCGCGGTTTCAAGGTTCTCTTCATCGATCATTACATTCACACCACCCGGGGCTTCCTTGATCTCATTAATATTCGTCAAAAAACAGGGTATTCCGTTTTGCTGTAACATGGAAGCAAGCAGTTGCGCACGCATGTAAGTTAATGTAGTCAGGGGAATGATCTTTTCAGCCATGGATTTTTCTCCTTTTAAATTAATGAGGTAAATATAGTGAATTAAAGTGGAAAAAGCAAATGA
>JAOZOO010000101.1:6140-12088 GCA_029933225.1 Bacteroidales bacterium
CTAATTTTGCCACCTGAATACAAACAACTCATAAATATCAAACAATAATGCCGGGAAAACCACAACGCAGAAAACCGAAACCGGAATCGCGGAAACAACCATCGCGCAAAGCCGGAAGACCGGGAAAACCGAAAATAAAAAAGAAACCGGGCGAAGAAGATTTGATCCGGTTAAACAAATACCTCGCTGATGCCGGAATTTGCAGTCGTCGTGAGGCTGATATTTACATTGCAAGCGGCGCTGTGATGGTTAACGGAAAAGTGGTGACTCAACTGGGAACCAAAGTGAGGCTAACCGACAAAGTTCAGTATGGCGGCGAAACCCTGAAACGTGAAAAACTGCAGTATGTCCTGCTGAACAAACCCAAAGATTACATCACAACCTCGGATGATCCGCAACATCGTAAAACAGTGATGAACCTGGTGGAAAAGGCCTGCAAAGAGCGAATTTATCCCGTCGGCCGGCTTGACAGAAACACGACAGGACTCCTTTTATTTACCAATGACGGGGATATGGCCAAAAAGCTTACCCACCCCGGCCACCGTATCAAAAAGATCTATCATGTGGTACTGGACAAAGCACTCAGCAGTAAAGATATGCTTACCATTGCAAAGGGGATTCACCTCGACGACGGTTTTATTCAGCCCGATAAGATAGCTTATGTGGAGGGAGTGACCGGTAAGAGGGAAATAGGCATTGAACTGCACTCGGGCCGGAATCGTATCGTCCGGCGTATCTTTGAAAGTCTTGGATACAAAGTTGTCAAGCTTGATCGGGTATTCTTTGCCGGACTGACAAAAAAAGACCTTCCCCGCGGCAGGTGGCGCCACCTGGAACAAAAAGAAGTCAACATGCTGAAACGGCTGTGAGAATCCTGGATCCTGGATACTTGATACTGGATGCTGGATGCCGCGTACGTCACTGGAATATTGGGTTTCGTTTTTTCAGTAGACGCACACAGACTTTTTGTGATTTTCACTGCTTTTCATTAAAACCTACCACACACTTGTACCCATTGCAACCACTGTAACAACTGCAACTACCCACTGCACCAACTATTAATTTTTGTTAACTTTTTCTTAATCCCGGGGAATAAACAACAACCTTACGTTGTCAAATCCTAAAAATAGTGATCTTTGCACGCTTTTTAAAAACTACGCCATTTGTGTATATCATAATGGTTTATCAAAAATGAGAAAATAAAATGAGAATATATATCCTGTTTTTATTGTTTGTTATTGCAACCCATTCAGCGTTTGCCGGTGGAGAGTTGGAAAACGCAAAAGGAAAGATCAAAGGAGCTGTCCTGGAAGGAAAAACCAAACAACCGCTTGAATATGCCACGATTTCGCTTTACTCGGCAGATGACAACAAACTGATCACCGGAACCATAACCGATCATCTGGGACATTTTAAACTGGAATTGCCCGCACCCGGCAATTATTATCTTGTCATTTCTTTTATCGGATTAAAAGACATAAAATCGGATGTGTTTCATGTGGAAAATCTGGAGCACAATGTTCATCTCGGCAATTTTATCCTGATGTCCGATTCAAAAGTGCTGAAAGAAGTGGAAATCGTCAGTAAGCAGGCCCCCATTGAGTTTAAGACAGACCGGAAAGTCATCAGGGTGGATAAACAAATCACAGCCCTGGGTGGTACGGCGGTTGACGTTTTGGAAAACGTTCCCTCGGTGCAGGTGGATGTGGAAGGCAATGTTACCCTGCGCGGAAGCAGCGGCTTTACGGTACTCATTGACGGCAAGCCTACCATCCTCGAACCCAGCGATGTCCTCCGGCAGATACCTTCCAGCAGCATCCAGAACATTGAGATCATTACCAATCCTTCCGTAAAATATGAACCGGATGGTGCTACGGGTATTATCAACATCATCACCAAGAAGAATCACCTCGACGGATTGAGTGGCAACATTAACCTGAATGCAGGCAACTATGGCCGTTATGGTGGCGATCTTTTACTGAACTACCGGGTGAAAAAAGTCAATTTTTTCATTGGAGGAAATTACAATACCCGACCGCGTCCGGGAACCATAGAGAGTCAACGTGAAACAGACAGTGCCGATACTACATTTTATGTGAACCTGCAGGGAGACCGGGGGCGGAGTTTTAACAACTACGGCATTCGTGGTGGTATCGAGCTGAATGCAACCAAAAACGATTATATTTCTCTGAGCGGTAAGTATGGCAATTGGAAAATGTTGCGTGATGCCACCCTGCGATATGACGAATGGAACTCTTTCCAAAACGATAAATATTCCTATAACAGCATGGATAATACCAAGGTGGGAGGTATTTACTATAATATTACCGGTGTCTATCAGCATAAATTTGGCAAGAAAAAAGAATCCGCCGAAGAGAAAAACAGACCGGAAAATGGTAGCCACGGCCCAAAAAGCGGTTCGCGGCCAAAGGGTGCTCCCGGTATGAAAATGAAAAATGTTGAGCACAAGCTGGAAGCGGAAGCCATTTACCAGTATCGCTACAACGATGAATACACCATCAATGAATTGCGCGATCTGTCGGATACACTAATCGGCGGTAAGAAGAATGTGGAAAAGGGGCCGTCTGCCGTGCTCCGTCTGAAACTGGACTATACCCTCCCTGTTGGGAAAAAGGACAAATTTGAAGCAGGATTTCAAAGCAGAAATGGCAGAAGCACGGACGAAACCGGTCTTTACCTTTATAACCCTGAAACCGGCGATATTGAATTTGCTCCGGAATATTACCATTTGACAGATTACAAAAGGAATATCTACGCGGCTTATACCTTGTATGCCGGAGAAATAAAAAAGTTCGGTTACCAGGCCGGGTTGCGTGTTGAATATACCGACCGGGTGATTTCCATGACCGGAGAAGATGACTTCGTGCTCAACCGGTGGGATTATTTCCCGACGGTTCATTTATCCTATCAGTTGCCTTATGATCAACAGCTGATGGGCAGCTATTCGCGCAGGATACAGCGATCAAGAGGGTGGCAGTTGGAACCGTTCATTACCTGGCAGGATGAATACAATGTACGGAAAGGTAATCCGGACCTGAAACCCGAATACACCGATTCCTATGAATTGAGTTATCTGAAAAAATTCAAGGACAATTTCTTTTCCCTCGAAGGATATTACCGGGTGACACACAACAAAGTGGAAAGGGTTTCCAGCGTTTATTCCGAGACCGTAATGTTGCACACTTTTGAAAATGTCGGAAAGGACTATTCTCTCGGCGTGGAAGCCATGCTTAGTCTGGGCATCACTAAATGGTGGGACCTGGATATCAGCGGTAATTTTTATAATTACAAGCTGAAAGGAACGCTTTATGATGAGCCCTTTGAAAGGACATCTACCAACTGGAATTCACGGATGAGCAATACCTTCAGGTTATGGAAAAACGGACAGTTTCAGATTAGCGGACGTTACAACAGCGCTTCCATTACGGCGCAGGGTACCAGCTCTGATTATTATTCCCTCGATGCTGCCCTGAAAGCCAGTTTCCTGAATCGTTCGCTTTCGGTAGCAATACAGGGCCGGGATTTGCTAAGTACGGCAAAACGTGAATTCATTTCCGAGGGCCGAAATTTTTATAATCATACGCTCTACCGTCCCAAATCTCCGGCGATCACCATTACGATTTCCTATCGTTTCAATAATTTCAAACCCACAAAACGGGAAAACGGCTCCATGGAAGGTATGGGAGAAGATGATATATAATTAAAAAAAGCGCAACCCAAAAGATCGCGCTTTTCTTTTCTATCTCCGATTTCCAATTTCTGATTTCAGAATTCTAATACCTGTAATGATCAGGTTTAAACGGTCCTTCTACTTTAACACCAATGTAATCGGCCTGTTCCTTTGAAAGTTTGGTCAGCTTCACACCCAACTTCTCCAGGTGCAGACGGGCTACCTCCTCATCAAGATATTTCGGCAGGCGGTAAACATCAATTTTGTAATTGTTTCTGTTTTTCCAGAGGTCCATCTGGGCCAGCGTCTGGTTGGTGAATGAGTTGCTCATTACAAATGACGGGTGGCCTGTTGCACATCCCAGATTCACCAGGCGGCCTTCGGCCAGCAGGTAAATGGCATGACCGTCAGGGAAAACATATTTGTCAACCTGTGGCTTGATATTTATCTTTTTGATGCCCGGATAAGCTTCCAATTGTGCCACCTGAATTTCGTTGTCGAAATGGCCGATATTGCAAACGATGGATTCAGGTTTCATCTGTGCCATGTGGTCAATGGTGATCACATCTTTATTTCCGGTCGCCGTTACAAAAATATTACCTTCTTTCACGGCATCTTCCATGGTCATCACCTGGAAACCTTCCATGGAAGCCTGGAGGGCACAAATGGGATCAATTTCGGTGACAATCACCCGTGCGCCGTAAGAACGCATGGATTTGGCCGAACCTTTACCCACATCACCGTAACCGGCAACAACCACTACTTTTCCAGCCAGCATCACATCGGTAGCCCGCTTGATGCCGTCGGCCAGCGATTCACGACAACCGTAAAGGTTATCAAATTTTGATTTGGTTACCGAATCATTCACATTGATGGCAGGAACCAATAACTCTCCGTCTTCCATCATCTGGTAGAGCCTGTGAACGCCGGTTGTTGTTTCTTCAGAAACACCTTTCCAGTTAGCCACAGCTTTGTGCCAGTATTGCGGGTCTTCTGCAAGTGTGTTTTTGAGCAGTTTCAGGATTTCGGCTTCCTCTTCACTTCCGGCTTCCACATCTAACAACGAAGGATTGTCCTCTGCTGCCACACCTTTGTGCAGCAATAAAGTAGCATCGCCACCGTCGTCAACCACCAGGTCGGGACCTCTGCCGTCGCCATGGTTTAACGCTTGTTTAGTACACCACCAGTATTCTGCCAGTGTTTCACCTTTCCAGGCAAATACAGGCATGCCCTGCGGGTTGTCAACGGTTCCGTTCTTGCCCACAACCACTGCTGCGGCAGCATGGTCCTGCGTGGAGAAAATGTTGCAACTGGCCCAGCGCACATCGGCACCAAGTTCTGTTAAGGTTTCAATCAGCACAGCCGTCTGGATGGTCATGTGCAACGAGCCGGTGATCTTTGCGCCTTTCAGCGGTTTTTCAGCCGAGTATTTATGGCGGATTGACATCAGTCCCGGCATTTCCTGCTCGGCAATCTCGATCTCCTTCCGGCCCCATTCGGCCAGCGAAAGATCGGCTACTTTATATTGTAATCTTTGTTTTACAGCTACTTCTGACATAATATTTTTTATTAAAGTTCATTCAAATTTTCAGGGGTGCAAAGATACTTCAAATTTTGATAGATTGTATTTCATGGAAAAATGGAATCTGCAGGCTAAATTTTTTTTATTTTACGGTAATTATAGTTAGGTAGTAATAAAAATATATTCAACACTTTATTCAGATAATAAAACGTTCCTTTGTTGACTTTTTCAAAAAAACATCCCCCTCCCGGGAATAAATCCCCTACCCCCTTTGTCTAACAGGCAAAATCTTAAAAAAACAGAAAAAATGAAAAAGAACATTGCAGTATTATTGACATCCCTGTTCCTTATGAGTGGAACAACTATTATTGCCCAACCCCAAAACGTTCAGGGGAGACCTCTGTATCAGGAATTCAGGACTTATTACGAACAAAATGTAAAACCCGTACTTGTTCAGCAGCAGGAAAAATTCATGAGCGTGCTGAGCGATCAGGAGAAAGAAGAACTGAAAAATATCAAGCAACAGTGGAAAACGGTTCACGAAACCATGAAAGGTAAAACGCCGCCGGAAGACCGGAAAGCAACTCAAAAATCCCATTTTGAAGCTTTCAACAGTCAGGTGGAGAAAATTGCCGATGCGCATCCTGCCGAAAAAGAAGAGTATATCAAAGAAATGTCGGTAAAAAAAGAACAATGGCTGAAAGACATTCAGGCTATCCGTTCAAAATATGATCT
>JAOZOO010000102.1:0-8243 GCA_029933225.1 Bacteroidales bacterium
AGTGGGAAGTTCCTTGGATTGTGGACTGTGAAGACTGTTGACTGAAGACTGTTGATTGAAGACTGAAGACTGTTGATTGAAGACTGAAGACTGTTGACTGAAGACTGAAGACTGTTGATTGAAGACTGAAGACTGTTGACTGAAGACTGGATATAACCGCGTAAACCCCAACTTAAAACATCAGACTTTAAACTTTAAACTGCTATGGGTTACGGGTTGCGGGGAATCCCACACCTAATTCTTTTTCTCTTAACGCTTAACTCCTTCAGGGAAGGAACAGAAAAACAAATGAATATGGATATACACAAAAAAGTAAAAGATGCCGAAACGCTACGGACGATGACACCCAAGATGGCATTGAAACTGCTAAAAGAAGGCAATAAAAGATTTGTAGCCAAAAATCTCATTGAAAGAGACCACGAGCTTCATATACATGAAACCAAGGATTCGCAACATCCGTTTGCCATTGTTTTGGGCTGTATTGACTCGAGGGTAATGCCTGAACTGATCTTTGACCAGGGAATCGGTGACCTTTTTATTGCTCGGGTGGCAGGGAATATTGTGAATGAGGATATCCTCGGAAGCATGGAATATGCCTGTGCCGTAACCGGTTCCAGGCTGGTCGTGGTGCTGGGACATACTTCCTGTGGTGCTGTGAAAGGTGCAATTGATGATGTCAGACTGGGAAACCTGACTTCTTTGCTTGAGCATCTTAAACCGGCAATTGAAAAAACTGCTACGGACAGAAATGAAGAAAGGTCTTCAAAGAATTATACATTCGTTGATAATGTGGCATTGAAAAATGTGGAGCTGACCATTAAAGATATAAAATACCGAAGCCCGGTTCTCATGGAATTGTACAGGAAAAAAGAGATAGTTATAGTCGGTGCCATGTATGACCACAGGACGGGTAAAGTGAGGTTTCTGTAACCATCCCTCCCTTTGGATAAATTTATTCCCGCCGGGTGAAAAAAGAAAGCCATTAATCCGGCCTCAAAGAAGGAAAATTCCACACGAGGAAACAAAGCAGAAAACCTTCCAGAGCGATAGTTAACAGGGCAAAAAACAAAACCCCTTTTCTGTCGGAATAATATTTCAGAAGGAGGAAAGCGCCCACCGGAAGGGATAACAAGACAGGCGTAGTAAGAATGATCCCCCACATACCGAGGTTTCGCATTCGGATGATCATCTTGTTTTTCCTTGTAAATTTTTTGGCGTTCTTTCTTTTCAGGGCTTTTTGTTCCTTGCGATCATCCAGCTTTTCTATCCAGTTGTCCGGCAAAATATTGCGGACTGCCGGCTTAATGTATTTTGTGGAAATGACAATGAAGTGGCTGATAAAGTAGAAAAATGAAAAACTGGTAATACCTCCGATGATCATCGTGACGACCGACACCCAGAACTCCAGCCCCGTCAGGTAGGCATAAAGCGGTGTGTAAAAGTATTTCACCATAGCCACCAGGAAAACGGACATTATTTTAAAGAATTCGGGCATCGCAAAGGATAAGGGGCAAAAATAATGTTTTTCGGGAAGCGGGGTACGGGGGTCGGGGTGCATACCCGTTATCCAACCTGATGTCACCTTACAAATAAACGATTATTCTTATGTTGTTGAATAAATAGATCGTTTAATTCCGGGGAAACCGGGTCGGGCAGTGAGTTAGCTGGCGAAAGAATCCCCCTCAAATAATGGGGTATTTAAATTTCCGGTTTCATAGGCGGGGGATGGCCGCGGCATGCCTGCACACATTTCCCTCACGATGATGCCTCGCAATTGAACGTAAATTACTCATCCCCCAATTGCGGGAACTTAAACTTCGGATTGGCCGACGGTACATGCTGCGAGATCATGATCTGTTTGATATGTGCAACTATTCCGGGATGTTCTGCTGAAACATCATGCTCCTCCCGGATGTCGGTTTCCAGGTCATACAGTTCGATGTGCATGTTGCCTTTGAAAATATTTTTCCTGACGCCTTTCCATTTTCCCATCCTGACGGCCTGCTGCCCTTTATAAGAGGGAAATTCCCAATAGAGGAACTCATGCTTCAGCTGCTTTTCCCCCAGAAGTGCAGGCAGAAAACTGATGCCGTCAGTATTTTCCGGTGTTTCAATATTAGTTATGTCGCAAAATGTAGGAAGCACATCATAAAATGCAGAAACGTGATCACTCTCCGTTCCCGGTTCAATATGTCCCGGCCAGGCGGCAATGAAAGGAATCCGGATACCGCCTTCGTAAACAAACCCCTTGGTATGACCATATCCGTTCTGAAAAGGGACGGAGCTGTTGAAAAAGTCAAAATCCACTCCACCGAGATAAGTCGGGCCATTATCGCTTGAAAAGAACAGGATCGTATTGTCGTAAATGCCCAGATTTTTCAGCACCATTACAATGTCGCCCACCTGATCGTCGAGACAACTGATCATGCCTGCGTAAACAGCATGCGGGTACCGGGTGGGGAAATAACCTTTGTCCCCAACGTAGGGTTCCTCGTCACCGAAAATTTTCCTGTACCGGTCTTCATATTCTTTTGGAACCTGCAAAGGCAGATGGGGCAGGGGAGAAGCATAATACAGGAAAAATGTAGTGTCTTTATTTTGTTTGATAAATTCGATGGCTTTTTCGTGGATCTTTTCAGGGGCATATTCTTTTTGCCTGAATTTGGCGTAGCTTGCTTCATGGTATGGATCGGTGCCAGGATCAAGTTTTGTGCCCGGGGGAACGACTTCATTGTCAAGCATGTCCTTATGATCGTTTTCCCAAAGATAGGGCGGGTAGAGGTTATGTGCCTGCCGCTGACAGTTGTATCCGTAAAAATAATCGAACCCCTGTTTCGTCGGGACACCCTCGCTGCCGGGAGCACCCAGTCCCCATTTACCGAAAATGCCGGTACGGTAGCCCGCTTTCTTCAGCAGTTTGGCTATGGTGATCGTGTTGGCCGGGATGGGTCGTTGTCCTTCGAGGTGCGGGTCTTTGATGGCTTTCAGATAGTTCCATACCTCACCACGTTCGCCCCATTCGTCGTTGCCCCGGATGTAGGCATGTCCCGTATGTTTTCCGGTGAGCAGCACGCAACGTGCCGGGGCGCAGACCGGTGCACCCGAATAATGCTGGGTGAACTTCATACCGGTTTGTGCCAGTTTGTCAATATTCGGAGTGAGAATTTTTTCCTGGCCGTACGCGCCGGTTTCCCCGTATCCCAGATCATCGGCGAGGATGTAGATGATGTTGGGCGACTTTGCGGGTTTTTCTTTGTTGCTGCAACTCCAAAGGAATAGAAGAGAGACAACAATAAGCAGAAATAACTTTTTCATAAGGCATGATTTTGTGCTTTCAAAGTTGGGAAAAAATCGGGTACAGGCAAAATCTGTGATCCGGTTATTTGGTTTCACGTAAAGACGCGAAGGCGCAAAGGAAAAATAATATGCAAAATTAAAATTCTGCGTCTCTGCGTCTTTGCGTGAGATAGCTTTCCGGCATTTTATACCTGTTCCAGAATTTGAAATGGGTAAAAGAAGTGTACGTGATGATCTTATTGAACCACCTGAAGCGCAGGAAATAATGCAATATCCTGTAACCGAAAAAAATGACGATCAGCCCGGTTAGAAACACGGTGCCGTTAAACAGCCAGTCAATGTATTCATGCAGGAATTCGCTTGTTATCACCCCGTACTTTACCAGCGCTATCAGTATGGCTGCAGGTACAACCGAAAACGCCAGCCACCAGATAAAAAAGGAAAACCCGTGTGCCACCTCAATGGCCCGTTGCGGACAGTTATTTACGCACTGCATGCAACTTTCGCAATCATAAGACCAATAAGGCCTTTCGTCGAGCAGCTTGATCGCTTGCACCGGACAGTTTTTAATACACAGCCCGCAGTTGTTGCAGTTGTAGTTTGCAAAGAAGGTTTTTGCCAGGGCATAGCGTCCGAAAAAATAATATCCAACAGCAATGGGTGAAACGGCAATGTCCAGCGGGAGCCAAAGCAGACCGTTGAGTACCGGTTTACCGCTCAATATTTTTTCAGTGAACTTTTCCAGCGTTTTCTCGCACCGACGGACAATGAATTTAACGGCGTTCTTCGTCAGCCCCGGATGCAGCAGTATCCAGTTGGAAGGCAGATCCAGTGGGCGAAAGCCGATAGGTTTATAGCCTTTGAAGAGTAGAAACAACGCGGGCAACCACAATGCCAGCCCGCCAATGCCTGAAATGTGTACCTTGCCTGCTTTCAGGCCGGCTCTTGTATTCAGCAGAAATACCCGGTTCTTTCCTTTCGGAAACCTGAAAACAAAGTTCAGCAAGCTTGGTGCCGCATTGAACCCGTGTGTCGGATAACAAAACCCGATTAGTGCATCTTCAGGAATTTCGGGATAATCCCGTTTCACTTCAGCAATGTTGTAAACCGTCGCCTCCACCTGTTTGTCCCGTACCAGTGTCGCTATCTTTTGTGCAGCAAAGCGGGCGTTCCCCGTTCCGGAGAAGTAGAAGAGGATGAGGTTGGGGTATTTGGGTGGAGTGGAGGGCATGGTTTTTTGAGGTTGAGGGATTTGGTTGAAAAACAAATATAGGGAAAATTTGGGTTTTTTATTTTTATCTTTCCCATACATCCACAATCTTACTATTTTTACCCTTCTTAAATAAAGCCGTCCATGTTCCTCAAACAATTGTCACTCACCAATTTTAAAAACTACCGGACTGCGGAGTTGCAGTTCAGTGAGAAGATCAACTGCTTTGCCGGTGACAACGGTTCGGGGAAAACAAACATTCTGGATGCGTTGTATTACCTCTCGTTTTGCAAAAGTTATTTCAACCCGGTGGACAACCAGAACATTCTGCACGATGCTGATTTCTTTGCTATTCACGGGACTTATTATCATGAGGGCGAAACTGAAAATAAAGTAAGTGTCATCCAGAAAAGGGGAAAGAAAAAGATCGTGAAGTTCAACAAAAAAGTATATGACCGTCTGGCTGACCACATCGGCAAGATTCCGCTTGTGATGATCTCGCCGTATGACCGCGACCTGATCAACGACGGCAGCGAAGCCCGTCGCAAATACATTGACGGCGTTATCTCGCAGTTCGACAAGTTCTATCTGAACGAGTTATTAAGTTACAATAAGGTGTTGCTGCAGCGCAATGCCCTGCTGAAACACTTTGCCGAGGAGCAACGTTTCGACGCGGCTTCCATTCAGGTGTGGGATGACCAGTTGGCGGCTTTCGGTACAAAACTTTTCGAAAAAAGGAAACAGTTTCTCATTGATTTCAATCCGCTTTTCGAGGAATATTACCGCTTTCTGTCGGATGGCAATGAGCATGTGGAAATCATTTACGAGTCGCAACTGGCCACGGCTCCGTTGGACGAACTGCTGAAAGAGTCGCTGCCAAAAGACCGGTTGCTGCGTTATACCACACAAGGCATTCACAAGGATGATCTCGCTTTCATGATCGACGGTTATCCGGCCAAGAAATTCGGTTCACAGGGACAACAGAAAACTTTTGTCATCGCCATCAAGCTGGCACAGTTTGAGTATACAAGACGTATCAAAGGCTTTAAGCCCATCCTGCTGTTAGACGACATCTTTGACAAATTAGACGAAAAAAGGGTGTCGCAGATCATCAAACTGGTAAGCGAAAACAACTTCGGCCAGGTGTTCATCACCGACACCCAGCGCTCGCGGTTGGAAAACATTTTCAGTCACCATGACATACCTCATCTGATTTTTGACGTGGTAAACGGAACCGCAATACTAAAAGAATAACTACCATGCAAAATAATGATGATACACCACTGAAAAAAGTGATCGAAGAGTTGATGAAATCCTATCGCTGGGAGGATAAACTTGATGCTGTCAGGGTAAGAGAGTCATGGGAAAAGGTAGTGGGTAAGATCTTTGCAAAGCACACGAGAAGTCTTTATGTTAAAGGAAAAGTGCTTTATGTCAGTCTTGATTCATCAGTTTTACGGAATGAGTTGCACATGGCCCGTTCGAAGATCGTGGAAGCCATCAACAAAGAGCTGGACGGTGATGTGATTGAGGATGTGGTGATGAGGTGAGAGCCGGGAATGCGGATTTGGGAGCGGGCAGCTCTTCTTTTTACCTATACTCTGAAATATCCATTCGTTACCTCCCAATCATCTTCTCAAAATCTTCTTCCGAAATAATGGGGATGCCCAGTTCTTCGGCTTTTTGTTTTTTCTGGGGGCCCATGTTGTGACCGGCCAGCACGTAATCGGTTTTAGAGGAAATGGAAGAAACATTTTTGCCTCCGTATATCTCGATAAGTCGTTTGATCTCATCACGGGAATAGTTATCGAAAACACCACTTACAACGAATCTTTTCCCTTCGAGGACATCGGCTTTGGGTTTTTCTTCTTCCCTGATTTCCATTTGAATACCTTTTTCTTTCAGGCGGTTGATCATTTCGATGTGTTCCGGCTTTGCGAAATATTCAATAACAGACTCGGCAATTTTTTCGCCAATCTCCTCAACCCCGGTCAGCTCGTCAAAACTGGCTTTCATCAGGGCATCCATGCTTTTAAAATGCAGAGCCAGCTTTTTGGCAACGGTTTCGCCAACATACCGGATGCCGATGGCATACAGCACGCGCGGAAACGGTACATTCAACGATTGCTCAATTCCTTTCAGGATATTTTCGACGGTCTTTTTCCTAAAGCTGATCTTTTTTTCTTTTTTACCCTCTTCTGCCGGTATCACCTTCTCAAGGCCATAAAGGTCTTCATACGACAGGTCATAAAGATCAGCTGGGTTACTCACCAGTTTATTGTCATACAATACTTCGATCTTTCCTTCGCCCAGGCTGTCAATATTCATGGCTTTGCGGGATATAAAATGCTCCAGTTTGCCTTTGATCTGTGGCGGACAATGGTCTTCGTTGGGGCAGTAATGCGCTGCTTCGCCCTCTTTCCTGATCAGTTTTGTCCCGCATTCGGGGCAGTATTCAATAAAGCGGGTGGGAGGGGTGCCGGGTTTGCGTTTGGCGAGGTTTACACCCACGATCTTCGGAATGATCTCGCCGCCTTTTTCCACATAAACATGATCGCCGACCCTGACATCCAACTGCGCAATGATATCGGCATTGTGCAAAGAGGCCCTTTTTACTGTTGTCCCCGCCAGTTGAACAGGTTTCAGGTTGGCAACAGGCGTAATAGCCCCCGTACGTCCTACCTGGTAGCTGATGGATTCAAGGATCGTCTCTGCCTGTTCGGCTTTAAACTTGTAAGCGATGGCCCAGCGCGGGTTTTTGGCCGTGTATCCCAGGGCTTGTTGCTGCTCAATGCTGTTCACCTTGATTACGATACCGTCAATCTCGTATTCCAGGTGATGGCGGCCTTTGTCCCAGTCATTGA
Organism: Bacteroidales bacterium; assembly: GCA_029933225.1. Classification (GTDB taxonomy): domain Bacteria; phylum Bacteroidota; class Bacteroidia; order Bacteroidales; family F082; genus JAADID01. The sequence goes on from JAOZOO010000102.1 coordinate 7,372, forward strand.
TAAACTCAAAGATCTCGTCAATGGTTTTGCAAACGGCTATGTTTTTGGAAACCTTGAATCCCAGTTTTTCGGCCAGCTTTAAACTTTCGTAATGTGTTTTGGTGAGGTTTTGTTCGCTGGGGATGTAATACATGAAACAGTCGAGGGGTCGCCTGGCTACTTCGGCGGGGTCCTGCATCTTCAGAGTGCCCGATGCCGAGTTGCGGGGATTGGCAAAAGGAGGTTCGCCGATCTCTTCACGCTCGGCGTTGAGTTTTTCAAATGCTTTGATAGGAAAGTATATTTCGCCTCTGATCTCCAGTTCTGGAGGGTAACCGTTTCGCAATCGTAAGGGAATTGTCCGGATGGTTTTTACATTGTTGGTCACATCGTCGCCCCTGTTTCCGTCACCGCGGGTAACGGCCTGTGTGAGATACCCGTTTGTGTATGTAAGACCGATGGCCACGCCGTCATATTTCAATTCACAAACATATTCCACATCGTTGCCCACGGTTTTTCGTACTCGCTGGTCAAAATCGCGGACTTCCTGTTCCGAATAAGTATTTGCCAGTGAAAGGAAAGGATATCTATGAACGACAGTTTTGAATTCTTTGGTGGGCTCCCCGCCGACACGCTGGGTGGGTGTATCAGGCAAAACATATTGAGGATACTCTTTTTCTAATTGTTCCAGCTCTTTCATCATCTGATCAAATTCATAATCGCTGATGGTCGGCCTGGCAAGCACGTAATAATTGTAATTGTGCTCGTTGAGCTCCTTTGTCAGTTGTTCGATTCTTTTTTTTGCTTCAGATTCAGTCATTGGAGAAGTGGTTATTTGTCATTTGTGCCATGCACGTCATGCTGTTGTCAATTGCCCTTTGGGCGTCATTTGT
>JAOZOO010000102.1:8343-12084 GCA_029933225.1 Bacteroidales bacterium
CGTCATGCTGTTGTCAATTGCCCTTTGGGCGTCATTTGTGCTACGCACGTCATGCATATTCCATAAGTTTCTGTTTCAAAGAATTATGTCACTGTTTTCTCTTTTCCGGTATCAAGGTTTTGTTCCGGTAAATATAAATATTTTGATTGTCATTGATGGGGTTGAGCCAGTGTAAAATTTTGTCAATCCATCCGGGAGTAATGGTTGTTTCATACTCCAGACCCGGGAATATCTCCTTCATTTGTTTAACTCTTTCATCAAGATTGTTCGGTTGGAAAAACAAAACAAACTCCGGCTGATTTTGAAGTTTCGACCAGTCTTTCATCTTTTTAAAAGCTTCCGGGTTGCTGTTCCTCATCAAAGCATCGTACCGTATCCACTTTTTCAGGTAGAACTGCGGCGGAAACCGTAAAACATCTTTATCAGCATCTTCAATAATAAAATAATGTAACGAAGGATATTTCGACAGATACACCATGCTTTCCACCCTTGCTTTTTTGGAATAAGTTACCGTAATGGGTATCAACAGGATAAAGTTGACAATCCAGAAAAATATCCAGGTAGCCCTGATCCATTTTTTAACAAAGTACGGGTTGAAAAGCCCGTCAACGATCATCTGCCAGCCGATGACCCCCGAAACAATGATCAGCGGCATGACGGTTATGATAAACCTTTCCTGCTTGTTGGGGAACAGGGAATGCAATACAAAAAAGATTAAAACGGGAATGAACAGGATCATCAGTTGTTTATAGCTTCTGAAAAACCCGAAAAGCAGGTATAAGCTGATGGGGGGGATGAATACGGCGAGTAAAAACAAGAAATAATTGTACCACGGGCCTGTCGGATAATTGGCGGCATGATGGATATTGTAAGTGAAATAGGTTTCCATTTGAATGAACGGTTTCCCATAGATGTAGTAGTCAATTCCACCCTGAATTAGAACCATCGAGATCAATAATCCTGTTCCCAGCAGCAGGGTTTCTTTCCACTGTTTGCGGATGAGCATCGCCAGCCCCACACCACCGGATATGAGCAATGTCTGGTAACGGATGTTGAAAGCCAGCCCGAAAATAAAACCGGCCCAAAGCCAGTAAAGGATGAAGTGTTTTTTATTGTCTCCTTTTGCCGCCATCAGGATGCCTTTCATCAGGAAGGGGATGCACACAAATTCCACCAGATTCCTCACGCTCAAAAACGGAAACATCCAGAACAAAGCGAGGAACCAGCCCGTCCGGTTGGCCAGCTTACGGTTGCTAAAATGCAGAGCCAACTCGTAACCGTATTTGATGGTCAGCAGCGACCACAAGGCATGCAGCAGCCTGACAACATACATTTTGCTTTGCGGATCGGTAATGTGAATCCATTCAAGGGACTTAAAAAGAAAATAATGTAATCCGGTGTAAAAAAAGCTGAATCCGGCAGGGCCGTTATTTCCCGGAGTTCCCGGCAGCCATTTGTAAAAGTCTGTTCCGTCAACCCAAGATTGAGCCACTTCGATCACGAGGAACTGGTCGTCAATCCATCCGAAACCTTTGGAGAAAATAACCGCCAGCAATCTGAAAAACAATCCTGCCAGCAGAATTGTTTTCAACGGGTGTTCCCTGTAATATGTGGGTATTTTAATGATCGTTTTCTTTCAGTTCAATTGATTACCATTTAACTTCCTGACGTGCAACCGGCATGGTCATACAACGGGCGCCACCCCCACCTCTTGAAAGCTCGTTTCCCTGGATGGTGACTACCACCTTTTTATAATCGTCAATCGAAGCTTTACCTTTTACAATGTCTTTTGCCGTGACAATCTCAAAACCGTGTTTGTTCAGCGCTTCAATGGTATTGGTATTTCGGGCATAGCCGATTACCTTGCCAGGTTCCAGAGCGAAAAAATTGGCCCCGCTTTGCCACTGTTCGCGCTCCATGATCGTAATATCATTTTCTCCGCCGCAATAAACAGGCTCCAGGTCAATGCCGAGACGTTTCAGTGCAGTGAGTATGTTTTTCTCTTCCTTAATGGAAACGACTTTTCCGTTATCCACCTTAATGTGAATGGTCAGGAACCGGTTTGATCCCAGGATCAGCGGTTCGAAAACCATGCATTTATCCACATCGAGAAAGGTAAATGTCATGTCGAGGTGAATGAACGATTCCGGTTTATATGGGAGTTCCTGAACGATCACATGAAAAGTACCCGGTTTTTCCTTTAAAAACTCAAGTACCGAATCAATACCCTGCGAGGTAGTCCGCATTCCTGTTCCGATTAAAAGGACATCGTCACGGGCAACCAGCACATCACCCCCTTCAATGGATGCTTTTTTTGTGTGGTCAAACGATTCCACGGGATTGGTGATCTGCGTACTGAATGCAGGATGATACCTGAATATCATTTCCATGATGATCGCTTCCCTGTCCCTGACACGGTTGGCCATCCTGGCAATGAGGACGCGGTCGTTCACGGAAAAACTCGCATCGCGTGTAAAGAAGAAATTCGGTAGAGGATGCAGGCAAAAATGTTCGTTGTCGAGATAGCGTGTCAGCGTATCCCGTTTTATTTCAACTCCTTCGATCAATTGATTAGACAGTTCATCCACGCCATACGATCCGACATACCGGCAGATATCATTATCAACAAGGCTTTCGCTTTCGCAAATGCGTTCCAGCACTTCCTGGCGTACTTTTTCGTTTTGAAGAATGTCGTTGAGCAGGTCGCGAACTTCAAATACCCTGCTGGATTTTTTCAGCACCTCAAGGAAGTTATTGTATTCCGGCAAAGCAACATCGAGGTTCAAAATGTCACTATATAATGCACGTTCGGCATTCTCGGGAGTCATGTTTTCCACCTCGGCACCGGGCGTATGGATGATGACGCCTTCCAACTTCCCGATCTCGGAACTTACATTAACTGTGAGTTTTTCCATAATTCAGATTTAAATATCCGTAAAAATATGAAAATACAAAACTAATTCATTTCCGGCGAAGGTTCAAAGAATTCGTAATCGTTGCCCATATCCTCAAGAAAACGCAGGAAATCGGCAAACCGGATCACAAGGCTGGCCGTGTTGTCGTTGGGATGAAAGCTGATCTTGTCCGATTGTTTCAGTTGTTGATCAATAAACAAATACACATGATGTTCCGAATCGTTGATCAGCCCGAAAGGGGAGACGGAGCCCGGTTTAACTCCCAGGTATTTCGCGAGCCGTTTTTCCGAACCGAAACTTAACTTGCCCTGCTTCAACTTTTTCTCTAAACTGTGAATGGAAAAAGGAGTCGTATCCTTGACAATGACCAGATAGTGCCTGTTTCCTTTGTGGTTGCGGAAAAACAGGTTCTTGCAGTGTGTAGCATCTATGTCCTTCCAGTATTCGAGGGCAATTTCAATGGTATCGAGCGGAGGATGTTCGTAAATCTCGTAAGGGATATTCAACCGTTCAAGTGTGTCGAATACTTTTTTTCTGGCTTCGGGGTTCATTATTAATTGCTGTTTGATATCAATTTTGTTCAGAATTAACAGGCCAATAATCTGATAAATCTGTTACTTCGTAAAACGTTTCATAATCCAGAACAGTAAAAGCGGTCAATTCCTGATCCGTATCATATTCAAAAAACATGACTTTTGCCGCCTCTTCTAATTGTTTTTTATATGTAAACGTTTCTTTTTAATCATTGCTTTTTGTATAACTTCAAACTCTGAACTCAAAACCACATACTCCATACGCCAAACTCTAAACTCCAGACTCTAAACTC
>JAOZOO010000214.1 GCA_029933225.1 Bacteroidales bacterium
CTCCATCTTTCAATGGCTTTCAGTAATAATTTGTCTGACTTGCCCGGGGCATCTTCGATGGAAACGGCATAAAGTCCTTTCAGCACAAGGATTTTGGTGTTAGGAAATCCCTGCGTTACAAGATGCTTTCTCTGGACGAGCGCATAAGCAAGGTCGTCATACGAAATGACCACCGCATAATACCTGTTCGTTTTGCGAGTGATCAGATACCCCTCCCTGCTGTAGTCCGTACCCACCCGCATCATGGCTTTGGCCTGCCTGACGGTTTCAGGCGTAAGGTTCAAAAGGGCTTTCCTGTTTTTAACAGCCGTTACTCCCTCGTTTCCGCCAATCGCTCCGTATGTACCAACCTCTGAAACCCGGACATCTGCTGCTGTTTCTTTTAACTGTCCGATATTTTTCTTCAATGAATCCATGTCGGTCTGAATGGTACGCAACGCTTCCGAAGAACTGGAAAGTCCCGAAATGATCATCTCTTTCTGGTTAGTCAGCGAATGAAGCTGTACTGCCGTGAAGATCAAAAACAGAACGAGAAACGGAAAGGTATAGACCGTGATCAGGTATAACGGGGTGATTATTTTTTTCTCAAAACTCATAAATAAAATACTTTCTCTTACATGTTATTTTTTTCCGTTACCGGAAAAAGCTCCGCCTTGAATCTCTTTTAATGCTTTCAACTCTTTGCCCAACAACAATTTCAATGAATCCATCTTTTTCTGCAACACCTGCTGCTCTTTAACGATCTCGTTGGTCCGGTTGTCAATTTCTTCAATGTAATTCCTGATGATGGTATCCTGATATTTCACCACGCTCAACCTGGAATTGACATAAAATCCGGCGAGGATGACCAACAGGAAGCCAATGACGATGACTGCCATTTTCAACAGGTAACCTTGTTTATCCGTTTCTTTCGCCACCGGTTCAACAGAAGGCTTTGTTTTGGAAGATTTTTCTTTAACAGGTCTTTCTTCAACAGCTTTTGATTCGGGTTCCGCAGGTTTTTGCACCGTTGTTTCGGGCAATTTTTTTTCCTTCTCAGGTTTCTCCGAAATCTTTTTCTCCGGCAACCGTTCCGGTTCTTTTTCCGCTGTCGGTTCCTCCTTCTTCTCTTGTGATACGGAATCTGTTACAGATTTTTCTTCGGTTATTTTCGGTTCCGGTTCTTTCTTCGGTGCCGGTTCTTCTGTCTTTTCTTTTGGCACAGAAGCTGTTACAGATTCTATTTCGGGTATCTCCGGTTTTTCTTCAGGAACCGGTTTTTCTGCTTTTTCTTCTGTTTTGGAAATCGCTTCGGGTTTCGGCGCTGTTGTTTCCGGTTCAGGCTTCAATTCTGATTTTTTTCCGTTATTTCCCGAATGAATATTTTCAGCAAGCCCGGAGGATATTTCTTCCGGTTCTTCTTTTGGCTGCTCTTCCGGTTTTTCCTGTGTTGTTGTTATTTTATCCGTCGAAATTTCTTCCGATCCCATCACCTGTTCCTTTGTGGAGGCTGCCTCACGGATATCAGGTTCCTCATGTTCCGCCTCCGGTGTTTTGCTCATCGTTTTAAAATGTGAACAGAGTGCAGGATGCAATATCTGGTTCGGACAAAAATCCCGTTTCCAGAAAACCACTTCATCCATGCCGGCAATTTTCACCTCAAATTCACTTTGAACAAAAGGGCCTGTCCAGCGATTATTTTCTTTAATATAATATTCGTCCATCGTTTCCATTATTTCTTCCCGGTTTGCGAATTGATCAGGTTAACAAGATTGGAGCATATTTCCATGCAAAACTCCCTGTTGCCCTCATATACAAATCGTAACACACTGTTATCAAAACTCATGTCAATGTGTTCTTTTTTCAGAACATTTTTCACTTCATAAATGGCCATCCATCCTTTTCGTTTCATCCTGAAAAGGTATTTCACATTCTGAATGTCCACATCCATGCACATCTCACCGGTTTTTTCATCGGCAAAAATGATAAAATGCATCCCTTCGATGTTGAATTTTACCTTTCCTCTCCCACCCTTTTGTTTGTACAGCCGGGTGACCAGGTCGTAAACCTCAAGGGATAATATGATCAACGCCCTGTCAGCTTCTTTAATTGACATATTTTGAAATTTGTGGCAACAGCAAAACTGCTTCCGTTATTTAATACGTAATTGTTATTTCAGAGTTACCCTGATCGCCTCTGATTTTTTCAGGCAGACGATCCAGGTTTTTCCGAATCAAATCCAGTATTTCAGTTTGTTCAGGTTGGAGTTTGAGTATCAGGGTATTGATATCGTGTAGCTCATCAGACGCGGCCGGTCTGACGGTGAATTTTTTCAGCGACCGGCTTAACATTTCCATGTCGTGCCAGGTGCCGATAAGGGTTTCGGTCTCTTTCACCAAAACCTGAAGATTTTTCAGATCCCCGTTAAAGTCCCACCCGATGGCAATATTCAGAACATATCCGAGTGCTTTCAGGTGTTTTCGTATTTTGTGTATCTGTTTTTTCTTTTGTTTTTTTTGGTTCAGCCTGTTTATCAGGTCTAATTGTTTTTGCATGAACTGTTCCATGTAGTTCCGAACGGCATCCGTATTGAACAACCCGATGCGGCTCCGTATCTGTTTGTTAAATTCCAGGAAACTGTTTTGATCAAAGACGGTGATTGCTTTGTTTAGTTTTTCTGTCTGTTTGCTGATCCTTTCCTGAAGATACCGGCGATATCCGGTTAAAAGAATTTGTTCATGGTTATCCAATTGTTCGAGGTTCATCTGGGCCTCGCGCAACCGTCCGGCAGGCCGGAACAGCCGCCGGAGCATCTTGTGGTATGCCTTGCTGTCGAGTGTATTATCCGGAAAATGATCAAGCAACTGAAGGATACTTCTGATCTTTTTCACCTCAACGCGCAACTGGTGAATGTCCTCAACTTCCTGATTTGTTTTTAGATTTTCGAAACGGCGAAGAAACTCCTTTTCCCGTTCGTTGAAATAGCTCAAAATATAATTCTCATCCATCGCATCCGTCTTCCTGTTCCCGTTGCAAAAATAATCGTGTTTTGTTATGATTCAAAACTTTAAGGAAATAAAGTTGAGAAAGGGTTTGAGGTTAACAGGGAAGATGTATGTGTTATGCGTTAAGAGGAAAAGAATCAGGAGTTATGTGTAAAGTGGGCAGCACCAAAC
>JAOZOO010000022.1:0-4250 GCA_029933225.1 Bacteroidales bacterium
AGTCATGGAAGAAACTGCTTGCCCTCGATGTCAAATGGTTTTATCCGGCACACGGAAAGAGGGTGAGCAGAGAAAGGTTGGTGGAGGAGGCGGAAAAAAGGGGGATTATTTAGTTTTAAAGATCAGAAACAAAAAAAGAGAGCCCAGACAGACTCTCTTTCCCAAATTTATTAACCCTAAATTTATTTCATCTTTTCATTGACGGCTTTGGCCACGTCACTGTCAACCAGAATTCTGCCGCAATATTCGCAGACAATGATCTTTTTGTGCATTTTGATGTCCATCTGGTGTTGTGGGGGAATTTTGTTGAAGCAACCGCCGCAGGCATCACGTTCAACCTGGACAACGGCCAGGCCGTTGCGGGCATTTTTCCGAATCCGTTTGTAAGCGGTCAACAGGCGCTCCTCGATGAGTTTTGCATTTTCTTCCGATTTTTTGATTAGATCCTGCTCATCTTTTTCTGTTTCCGCAACAATCTCGGTCAGCTCCGACTTTTTTGCCACCAGGTCGCTCTTTCTTTCTTCGAGGTCTTTGGTCGCTCCTTCAATTTTTATTTTCAATTCTTCGATCTTCGCATTGGCTTCTTTGATCTTCTTTTCCGCAAGCTGAATCTCAAGTTCCTGGAATTCAATCTCTTTGGTCAGAGCGTCATACTCACGGTTGTTACGCACATTCATTTGCTGTTCTTTGTACCGTGTAATCAGTCCTTCGCTCTCCTTTTTTGCGTTTATCCGCTCGTTGATCTCCTCTTCTAACTTTTCAATATCCGTATTGAAGTTTTTGACCCTTGTCTCCAGACCGGCAATCTCATCTTCAAGGTCCTGGACTTCGAGGGGAAGCTCACCCCTGATGATTTTTATTTTGTCAATCTGCGAATCAATATGTTGCAGCGTGTAAAGAGCAATAAGCTTTTGTTCTACACTGACTTCTTCGACTTCTGTTTTTTTATTTGGCGCCATAATGTATTTAATTTCAGTTTTTTACAAGATTCTTACCGGATTCGTGTTCACTTCCGAAATAAGGAGTGCAAAATTAGGAAATTTTTCCTTTAAAATTGAATAGATCAATTCTTTTGTAAACTGCTCTGTTTCATAATGTCCGGCATCGGCAATGACCATCTTTCCTTCATAGCCGAAAAAATCATGGTATTTTATATCTGCAGTAATAAAAATGTCAGCACCGGAAAGGAATGCCTGTTGAATAAGAAAACTGCCGCTGCCACCACAGATGGCTACCTTTTTCACTTTCTTTCCAATAAAAGATGTATGCCGGATTATATTTGCTTTTAAGACATTTTTAACTTTTTCAAGAAATTCTTTTTCTTCCGTCTCTGCTTCGGGTTCGCCGATGATCCCGGCGCCCGTGTTTTCGTTTTTATTATCTAAAGGATAAATGTCGTAAGCTACTTCTTCATAAGGGTGGGCCTCAAGCATGGCCTGAATGACGGCGTTGAGTTTGTGATCCGGGACAATGGTTTCGATACGTATTTCCTTTTCAATATGGAGTTCGCCCTTTTTCCCGACAAAAGGATTGGTGCCTTCCAGCCCTCTGAATGTACCTTCTCCTTTCAGGTTGTAGCTGCAACTGTCGTAATTGCCAATATGCCCGGCGCCGGCACTGAAGATGGCTTCCCGTACTTTAGCGGCATAATCATCGGGGCAAAATGTCACCAGTTTTTTCAATCCGTCTTCCCTGACAGCCAGGATGCGGGTATTTTTCAATCCCAGCTTTTTAGCCAGTATTCCGTTAACTCCATTGATCACATTGTCCATGTTTGTGTGTACAGCATAGAGGGCAATGTCGTTTTTGATGGCTTTAATGATCAGTTGCTGGGTTTCGTCATCGCCGGTCAGACGTTTCAGAGGTTTGAAGATCAGGGGATGATGGGCAATGATCATTTCGCATTTTTGTTGAATAGCTTCGTCCATCACTTCATTTGTAACATCAAGAGTGATCAGCACTTTGCCGACTTCCCGGTCAGGCGAGCCCGTCAGCAAACCTGCATTGTCGTAAGATTCCTGCAACGCCAACGGAGCATATTCTTCGAGCACATTGGTTATTTCTTTCAGTTTCATGATCAACTAAATATTGTAATCTGTCGTTTTAATGCAACTTTTTTGTAATTTTCAGCGCAGATTGATAAGTTTCAAATTTTCAACGAAGTTAAATAATTTGATAATCAGGGGAACCATTTTTATACAGGTTTAAAGCATGAGATCCTGGAGAATAATTTTATTTCCTTTTGCCTGGCTTTATGGCGTTGTTATCAGATTGAGACACTGGCTTTTCGATATTGGGATTCTTTCTTCGGAACGATTTCCCATACCACTGATCGCAGTGGGTAATTTAAGTGTTGGCGGAACAGGAAAAACCCCATTGGTTGAATATCTGATCAAGATGCTTTTGCCTTTTTACAATGTAGCTGTTTTAAGCAGGGGTTACAAACGAAAAACCAGCGGGTTCATCAAGGGCAATCAATTCTCGAAGCAAACGGAAATCGGTGACGAACCCATGCAATACCTGAATAAGTTTGGCAACAAAATAACCGTTGCTGTTGACGAAAAACGGGTTCATGGGATTTATTCGTTGCTGGAAAAGAACGGGGCACTGGATGTAATCCTTCTTGACGACGCCTTCCAGCATCGTTATGTCAAACCCGGCTTATCCATTTTACTCACCGATTATTTCAACCTGTATATGGAAGACCATCTCATCCCGGTAGGCAAACTGCGTGATGTGAAAACGGCTGCCAAACGTGCGGATATTATTCTTGTTACAAAAGCGCCGAAAGTTCTCTCACCCATTACCCGGAAAAGAATCACAAACCTGCTAAAACCTACTGATAATCAACGAATATTCTTTTCTTACCTCAAATATGATAAACTGATGCCGGCAAATAATCATGACGGGCAACAGCCACCTGAAAATATCAGCACGATCATCTTGTTTTCAGGAATAGCCAATTCATACCCCATGCAGGAATATCTGGAAAGGAAATGTAATGAAATGCATGTTATTGATTTTAAAGATCATCATGTTTACCGCCGGAAAGATATGGAACAGGTTCGAAAAATGTTTGACAATGTTTTTACCCGGAACAAGATCATTGTGACCACTGAAAAAGATGTGATGCGTTTAAAGGATTCTCCCTACTTTAGCATCCTGAAAAATTTACCCGTTTATTATCTTCCGGTTCGGATGAAGATAAACAAAGAGGATGAATACGAATTCAATAAAACAATTTTAAACTATGTTGAGCAAAACAGAGGAAACCGTTAAATACATTTCGGAGAAGACAGATCGAAAACCAAAGATTGGGATCATACTGGGCAGCGGGCTTGGACTGGTTGCCGAGGAAATTGAAGTTACGGTGAGCATTCCGTACACTGAAATCCCGAACTTCCCGGTCTCTACAGTGAAGGGGCACAAGGGGCAACTGATCTTCGGAACATTGAATGGTGTGGAGGTGGTGGCCATGCAGGGGCGTTTTCATTATTACGAAGGTTACACCATGGAGGAAGTGATATTTCCGATCCGTGTATTGAAAAAACTGGGTATCGAATATCTGTTTGTTTCCAATGCCGCCGGTGGGGTGAACCCGGATTTTATGGTGGGTGATATCATGTTTATTACCGATCACATCAACCTGATGCCTAACCCATTGCTTGGCCCGAATCACACTGATCTGGGGCCGCGGTTTGTGGATATGAGCGAGGCATACAACAAGCAGTTATTGAGCAAAGCCAAGAAAGTTGCCCGCCATCACGGTGTCAATTTTAAAACGGGCGTATATGCAGCGGTAACAGGCCCGACTTATGAGACTCCTGCCGAATATCGCTACATCCGTACCCTCGGTGCTGATGCCGTGGGGATGTCCACTGTGCCCGAGGTAATCGCTGCCCGGCACATGCGTCTGCCCGTGTTTGCCGTTTCGGTGATCTCCGACCTCGGCGTGGAAGGTAAGATTGTCGAAATCTCACATGATGAGGTGGTGGATGCCGCTTCGCACGTGGCTCCCATGCTGAATGTAATTATCAAGGATTTGGTGAAAGAGGTGTGAAAGGAGTTTTGAGTTTAGAGTTTTGAGTTTAGAGTTCGTGCCAAAGGCATCTTCCGAAGGAATCTCTTTGGGACCTTCGGGAGAGTTTAGAGTTTGGAGACCTTCTAGAGTTCGCAGAACCTGGAAGAGTCTTGATGAGAAAAGAAGTTTTAAGTCTTATGTCTAACAGTCTTATGTCTAACAGTCTTAT
>JAOZOO010000022.1:4350-35146 GCA_029933225.1 Bacteroidales bacterium
AGTCTTATGTCTAACAGTCTTATGTCTAACAGTCTTATTCGTAAATTTACACCCTGAAAACCTTTAACCGCTTGATTTGAAAAAGACCAGGTTATATTTTGCTTCTGATTTTCATCTCGGCATCCCCGATTATGAAAGCAGTCTGAAACGTGAAAAATTGCTCGTCAAATGGCTTGATACCATTACTGCCGATGCTGACGAGATATTTCTGATGGGCGACATTTTCGATTTCTGGTTCGAATACAAATTTGTGGTGCAAAAAGGGTATGTCCGTCTGCTGGGAAAGATTGCAGAGATAACCGACAAAGGTATCCCGGTTCATCTTTTCAGGGGTAACCATGATGTATGGGCTTTTGATTACCTGAACAAAGAATTGAATGTGCAGTTGCACAGGGAGCCGGTCATCCGTGAATTTGACGGCAGGAAATTATTCCTTGCCCACGGAGATGGACTGGGGCCCGGCGACAATGGTTACAAGATGCTGAAAAAAGTCTTTGAGTTTAAACCCAATCAGTTTCTGTTCAGATGGCTGCATCCCGATCTCGGAGCGAGAATGGGGCTCTTTTTTTCAAGGAAAAGCCGCCTGGCCAATGAATCAAAAGAAGGAAGAGAAGACAAAAGCAATTCCCCTGATGAGGAGATGCTGGTACAATACGCAAGAAAAAAAACTTTACAGTACCCGGATGTGGATTATTTTGTGTTCGGACACCGCCACATTCCCATGCAATTGAAAGTATCGGAAAAAGCAGAGGTTGTTATCCTTGGCGACTGGATCACCCATTTTTCTTACGGGGTGTTTGAGGACGGGAAGATGCGGATAGAATATTTCCGGGAAAAAGATTGAGTAGAACATTTACTTCAAGCGAGACGCTTGAAACAGTAAGTGCAGTAAGAGATAGTAGCAAAAAAGTCACACAAACTTTTCGATCAGTTCCACCAGCCGGCTTGAATAACCCACTTCGTTATCATACCAGGCCACCACTTTTACCAGTTTGTTTTTATCACCCAGCACTGCAGTCAGGTTGGCGTCGAAAACGGCGGAATGCGTGTTGCCGATCACATCCATTGACACAATCGGGTCTTCGGTGTATTCAAGGATGCCTTTCAGTCTTCCTTCGGCGGCTTTTTTAAATGCAGCGTTGATCTCCTCGGTGCTTGTTGATTTTCTGACGGTGCAGGTCAGATCGGTCAGTGAGCCGTCAATGACGGGAACCCGGATGCCGGCGCCGCCCAGATTTTTTTCCAGGTGGGGAAATATCTTCGTAGATGCTTTTGCCGCTCCGGTAGTTGTGGGAACGATAGAATATCCTGCTGCCCTGCCCCGCCGCCAGTCGTTATGAGGCCCGTCAACCAGATTCTGATCTTTGGTGTAAGAATGAACGGTCGTCATAAACCCCTTTTCAATACCCCAGAGTTCATCAAGGATCATGATCAGCGGTGCCACATTATTTGTCGTACATGAAGCATTGGAAATGATCACGTCATTTTTATCAATGATGTGGTCATTCACACCCAGCACCACATATTTTACGTTTTCATGTTCCCCTTTTGCCGGCGCCGAGATGATGACTTTGCGGGCACCGGATTGCTCCACGTGCCGGATGGCCTGATCGCGTTCCACAAATTCGCCTGTGGATTCAATGACCACATCAATGTTCAGTTTTTTCCAGGGAAGTTGGCCGGGATCCGGTTGTTGAAATACCAGCACTTTTTTTCCATTGACCAGAATATGGTCGCCGTTGTGCTGTACAGTACCGTTAAAACGCCCGTGCAGGGTATCGTATTTTAAAAGGTGAGCCAGGTTGGCCGAATCGGTGATGTCGTTTACCGCGACCACCTCCATCTTGTCATTCTCCTGGATTTTCCTGAAAGTGATCCTGCCGATTCTGCCGAAGCCGTTAATGGCAACTCTTATCTTTGACATAAAGAGATTTCTTTTTTTTAATGCATTACCGTTACGGAACCTTTCTGTGTAAAATCTTTATCGAGCATACTGGTGTAATAAATGACATAAGCATACGTTCCTGTGGGTACAAGTTTTCCGTCCGGGCCTTTGCCATCCCAGTAATCTTCAAGGTTATCAGATTCAAATAACAGATCACCCCAGCGTGAGAACACCTGGAGTTTAAATTGTTTGATCCCGACACCTTTAACTTCAAATTTGTCATTCAGGCCGTCACCGTTCGGGGTGAATGCTGTGGGCGCGTAAACAGCAAAATTGGGATGCACGATCACTTCTTTTTCCATCACGCTCTCACATCCGTTGGTTGTGGTTGTGGTCAAAACAACCGTATAAACACCTGTGGCCGTGTAAGTATGCGAAGGATTCTTTTCTCCTGATGTTTTACCGTCACCGAAATCCCAGTGATAGGTCAACTGGTCATTGCCCGAGGAATTATTGGTGAAACTGACGGTGGCTTCTTCGAGGATGGTTTCCGGAGGAACCGCTTCAAAATCGGCAACCGGCGTTTCGTTAACCGTAATGTAATTTGTTTGTTTATTAATGTTTGAGCATACGCCGTTATTGGTTACGGTCAGCGAAACCGTATAAGTACCCGGACCGTTAAAGGTATATGTCGGGTTATCATCGCTGCTTTCGTCACCGGTTCCGAAAGACCACAAATAAGTAACATCATCACTTAAATTGCTTGAGTTGTTTGTGAAAGTTACTTCCATCGGGTCGCAACCTTCGATAGCATCGGCTTCAAAAAGCGGCTGTGGTGTTTTCAGCACATCAACGGTCTGGCTTGTGAGCTGGCTGGCACAACCTTCGTCAGTAACCATCAGGGTGATTGTTTTTGTCCCTTCCGTATCCCAAGAAACATCATAAGGCCCGCTGCCCGAGCCGGAAAGTATCTGACCACTGTCAAAATCCCAGTCGTAAGTGGCGTCACTCCCCGCATTTCCCGTGTACTGAATAGAGAAACTCTCTCCCTCGCAAGTAGAATAATCCTGCATCTGGAATGTTGAGGTAACTTCCGGTTTGACCGTTATGGTTTGAGAGATCGTTGCCGGACAATCGAATCCGCTAACTACGGCTGTCAGTGTATATACTGTCGTTGTATCCGGGGTTATCATAATAACGGCATTGTTTTCCTGTCCTGTGAGACTTGCGTCAAAAGGATCGGATGTCCAGGTGTAATTGGCATCACCATTTGCGGTAAGGGTTGCCGTTTCGCCAAAACAGAGAAAATCATTGTCAACAGAAACGGTTACACTCGGTACAGGATCAACCTGAAGAACCATGGAGTCGTTGTTGGAACACTGATCCCAGACTTCCACATAGTACCTGTAATTTTCCTGTGTTGGCGGGGTGACCACCGGATTGGGTAAAGTATCCTGGTTGTTGACAAACAACGAAGGATCGTTGGGAACGGAAGACCATTGGTAATGTGTTCCTCCCGAAGCATTCAACTGATAGGATTGTCCAAAGCAGACGGCAGCATCCGGCCCTGCATCCGCATTGGGCAGGGGAGTTACCGAAACCGTTACATCATCGGAAGCGGAGAAGCCGCATTCATTTTTAACGGTCACCGTGTAAACAGTAGTTGTTGACGGGCTGACCGCAATGTGTTGATTGGTGTCCTGGCCATTGAGGCTCGGGTCGGGTGGTGTGGCAGTCCATTTATAAGAAGTTCCAGCATTACATGAAAGATAAGCCGTGTCGTTGAAACAAATTCCCTGATCTTCCCCGGCATCGGCAACAGCCTCGTTGAGCGTCACATAAGTGGTGTCAACAGCCTGGTTTGTACAATTATCGGAGACATCCAACAAATACATGGTTTCTGCAGTGGGAGCTACCCAGGGCTGCAACGAATCTTCTTTTCCTGACAAAGTAGGGTCAAACGGCATGGATGACCACAGCCAGTCCTGTGCACCCGGGGCGCTGCCTTCCAATTGTACGCTGTCCTGATTACACATGGATTTGACCGGCCCGGCATCGGGAAGCAGATCGGGAACAAGAACCAAAGCCGTATCGGAGGTTTGCTGACCGCATGTGTCGTAAATGTTTACCGGTACAAGAAATGAATTATCTCCCGAAGGAATGAACTCGACACCCGGGGTATCTTCATTCAAAGTGTACCAGTCGAAGATATAAGGCGGAGCGCCACCGATCATTCCGTTAAAACCTAATGTAAGTGTATCTTCACAATAGCCGGGGAATGTTAAAGTAGTATCAATCATTTTGGGCAGGTCGGCAATTTTTATGTTCACCGTATCAGGTGTCCCGAAGCCACACATAACCGAATTATAAATAAGATAAATGTCTTCGATACCTTCAATATCATTGTCGGCATAAGGCTTGATAATGACAGAATCCATTAAAGTGCCGGATGAGATAACAATGGTATCACCGGGGTGAGTTGTGTAAAGACTGTAATCAACATCCCTTTCGGCGGTGGATGTTGAATCAATACGGAAAGGTATTTTGTAATCCGAGGTCCTTAATGATCCGATCTCGAAGTAAAGAATGGCTTCGTGGTCGTTACAGCTTTCAAACAACAATGTGTCAACTGTTGGGTGTGTGTATGTCGTTTCACAAATTACATTCCCGGGGTCAAAACTGCCTTTTTCCAGGAAAACACCACTGTCGAAAACGTGGTCGCCGGCGTCACCGATGGCCAGTTTTAAATGATACCATTGACAGGATTGAACATCGTTGTCGGCGACAAAAGGAAGCGTGTAGGCATCCAGAGCACACTGGGTAAAACTGCCCTGGTTCTGATCGGTATTGTCATAAAGCAGTGCGCAATTAGGCCCTTCACCGGGGGGTGCAGCACAGTATGTCGTTTGTTTTCCGCAGTTTACATTACTTATCGCCACGGGCAGATGAGTTCCCGGAACTTCGGCAATGTTAATCGCATTATTGGTAAAAGACCCGCTAATTCCGGGACCACTGAGAAAGAACCCGAAGACATCGTTGAACTGTGAATTTACATAATCGTGATATTCTTCCGATCCGAAAATAAAATTAAATTTTACCGAGTCACCTGCCGGTTTGAAATCAAACTCAATAATACAGGCATCGTAAGTTGTCAGGTTCGTTAAATCATTTAAGTCGGGATCACCGCTCTGTCCGGTATTGTTGCTTGCGTTTGCGGCTGAACAGGTGTTATCTTTATCCAAATCTCCTGCGAGACCGCTTGACATGATGATCCCCTGTGGATGCTGGAAACCAAAAATGAATCCCCCGGTAAAATAACCCACCGCACCGGGATTTCCGGTAAATGAAATGTTATTGATTTGTGAGGGATTAACACCTTCCAGAAAAACGGTATCTATCAGGGCAACAACCGCTGCCGAATCGGCACATTGCTCAATGGTTAAACCAAACTGGGCATTGACTTTGGATGGGGTAAAAACTGCAAACAGAAAAATGGCTGTAAGAAAACCAGGAAAGTAATTTTTCTTCATCTCGGGTACTGTGATTGATTTCGAAACGATGCAAAGGTAATATTTAACTTAATATGTGATTGTTAAATTTATTTCCGGTCTTTTATTGCTGAAAAATCTTGATGTATCCGGATTAATGTGGACGGAGATGCTGGATACTGTGCCGAAGGCATGCCTGCGGCAGATGTTGAATTGACACTGATTTTTGCATATTTTTTATGATTTGTTTTTGCAATTGTAATGGATTATTGACTGCCGACTGAAGACTGCCGACTGCCGACTGAAAATTGTCATCGACCCATCAAACTTTCCTTTTCCTTACTTTTGCCGTTCAATTAAAACTTATGCATCCGAAATATATTCACCTTTTTTTCGACCTGGACAGGACGCTCTGGGATTTTGACGGAAGTACCCGGCTGGCTTTTGAGGAGATATTTAAAAACTTTAACCTGACTGAAAAAGGTGTGCCTTCGGTGGATGTCTTTCATCAGCATTATTCCATCCACAACAACGAACTGTGGGCAAGATACCGGGTGGGGAACATTGAAAAAGAAGAGTTGCGCGGGTTACGGTTTTACCTGACTTTGAAAGATTTCGGTATAGACGACAGACAACTGGCCGAAAGCATCGGAGAAGATTACCTCTCCATGATCGCCAACAAGGTGAGCTTATTCCCCAATGCTTTTGAGATTCTGGAATACCTGAAACCCAAATACAAACTTCATCTCATTACAAACGGTTTCAACGAAGTGCAGATACAAAAGCTGGCTGTCTCGGGGCTGGGAAATTATTTTATAGAAGTGATCACATCCGAGGAAGCCGGTTTTAAGAAACCCGATGAAAGGATATTTCATTATGCGATGCAAAAAGCAGGCGCTGCTGCTGACGAAAGTCTGATGATCGGTGATGACCCCGAAGTGGACATTGAAGGAGCAAAAAACATCGGGATGGACCAGGTTTTGTTTGATCCTGAAGGGAAATATGACAAAGATCAAAGTACCTATTACATACGAGACCTGTGGGAATTAAAAGATATTCTGTGATCCTATTCAAACTGTGCGATCACAGAGGTCATGGCTCTGACCGTCTGCCCCATTTTTACGCGGACTTTTGTTCCTAACGGAAGGAAAAAATCTACCCTGGAGCCAAAACGGATAATCCCCATTTCCTCGCCTTGCTCCACTTTATCGCCGGGTTTGGCATAGCAGATGATACGGCGGGCCATGATGCCTGCCACCTGCCTGATAAGTACGTCCTGGCCCGGCTTTCTTTCAAGGACAACACTGGTACATTCGTTCAGTTCCGACGATTTAGGATGATGGGCAATAAAATACCTGCCGGGATGATATTTGGAATATTTGATTTCTCCTTCAAAAGGATACCAGTTGACATGTACGTTAAACGGCGACATGAAAACCGAGATCATCAACCGGGGTTCGTTGAAATATTCTTCTTCTTTGACCTCCTCGATGGCTACCACTTTGCCGTCGGCGCTTGATAATATATGATTGCCGTAATTGATCTTCCGTTTGGGAATCCTGAAAAAGAAGGTAACCCACGTGAGCAGCAGGATCATCCCCGCAAGCAGGACATACTTGATGGTGTCATGCCCCACATACCGCGTAATCAACAGCCAGATGACCACCATGAGCATAAAGGTGAAAAGTATGATTTTGGATCCTTCGCGGTGTAATCTCATCATCAAAACAAATTAATGTAAACAAACACAAATGGCACGGCAAACAGTGTAGCATCAAAACGGTCGAGTACACCGCCATGTCCGGGAAATATATTACCGGAATCTTTCACGCCGGCTTTTCTTTTCAGGAACGATTCGCTCAAGTCGCCCAGTGTTCCCGTGATCACAATAATGACCGCCAGGATCAGCCACCTTGTCAGACTTAACTCGGTAAAAAACAAAGAAAGCACATAAGCCGCCAGCAGGGCAAATACTAATCCGCCAATGCTGCCTTCCCACGATTTCTTTGGCGATATTCTTTCAAACAACCGGTGTTTGCCAAACATGGAACCTGTCAGGTAGGCAAAGATGTCACTCGACCAGACGATAACAAACATGCCGATAAGTATTCCGATCACATATTCTCCCCGATCGGGCAATACAAACAAAGCATTAAGCAGTCCGAACGGAAGCGAAACATAAAAGAATCCGGTAAAATAAATGCCAATCCTGTTCCATCCGGCTCCTTCTTTTCTGAAAAGTTCAAAAATGATAATTACCGGTAACAGCAACAAAATCAGGTAGGCATACCTTATATCAATAAGGCCGAGTCCGATCAATGCAACGAGAAAATAGAAGAACATGCCTAGGATGTAATACAAAATGTTTTTTTTCCGGCTGTCGTTTTTGGCCGTTAGCAGGAAAAATTCGTTAAGTCCAACCAATGTAAAAAAGGAAAACAATACAAAAAAAGCCAGCGGATGAGCGACAATGGAACCGATAACCGCTACCAGGAAAAAAAAGCCTGTCAATGTCCGTATATAAATATCTTTCAAAAGAAAACGGGTATGAATGCGGGTGTAAAATTAAACATTCGGAATGAATAACGGCAAATTGTCCATTTATTTTAAAGGTCGTCCACCATAAAGACGTATAATTCCCTCGGTCCGTGGGCTCCCATGACCAGTGTTTTTTCAATGTCCGCCGTGCGGCTCGGCCCCCTGATCACGGTGATTTGCGAAGGCAGGCCTCCGGGGTATTTCTTTTTCAAACCCGTAAGGGCATCTTTTAATTCGGAAACAACCTGCGAAGCGGTGGCAAAAACAATGTGAGCTTCGGGAAAAGCAAACATCCGTCTGCCGCTCGACAAAGCCGAAGAAACAACCACACTGCCAAAGCGTGCGACCAGAAAATCACAAAAGGTGATCCCGGCATCTATCTTTTTCTGTTTTTCGAATCCTGATTTCACCTTGATCTCTTCATTTTTTAATAACCTTGCAATCCGGTTGTCGAGCGTAAAAACTTCTTTCCACTTCTTTTCTTTGATCAACACCTTCAGGTTGTCAACCAGCGCTTTTTCATTTTCACAATAAACGAATACCCCGCCTGCTTCTTTCAGATTCATGGCGAAGCTGACCACCGGGACATCCGAAAGCTCATTGTAAACGGGGCTGATGAAATCAATGTCAATAAAAGGATTTTCCCGCGTGCTGATCAGGGCGGAACGTATTTTTTTCAGGATTTTTTCCTTTGAAGTACTCTCTTCCATGAATATTTTGCTATGCTTTCAAAATGCAAATATCAACCGGCTTTTTTTGATTCGGGGTCTTCCTTTTTGGCTTCAGCCGTAATTTCTTTCTCTTTATCCGGATCGCCATTTGATGAAATCTTCTTCTTTGTCGTTGTCTTCCTTGTTCTTTTAACCGGCTTTTTATTGGATTCATTATCTGCATCCGGGCTTATGGGAAATGCCGAGGTGTCTCCCCATTTTCGTTTGCCAAAAATTCTTGCCAGGTCGTCACTGAAGATCACCTCTTTTTCCAGCAACTGTTTTGCCAGCTTATTCAACCCTTCACGGTTTTCTGCCAGGACCTTCTTCGCTCTTTTATAACTTTCCTCCACCATATTTTTAACTTCCTCGTCAATAACCTCATTGGTTTTCTCGCTGAAAGGTTTGTTAAAGGCATAGTCCTGCTGCCCGGTGCTGTCGTAAAAACTGATATTCCCGATCTTTTTGCTGAACCCGTAATAAGCTACCATGGCAAAAGCCTGTTTAGTAACCTTTTCAAGGTCGTTCAGCGCGCCGGTTGACACCTGTCCGAAAACAATATCTTCTGCTGCCCGGCCACCGAGTGCGGCGGTCATTTCGTCCAGCATTTGTTCTTTGGTGGTGAGTTGTCTCTCTTCAGGAAGATACCAGGCGGCACCTAATGACTTGCCCCTCGGAACGATGGTCACTTTCACCAGCGGGTTGGCATGTTCGAGCAGCCAGCTTACGGTGGCATGGCCGGCTTCGTGATAAGCCACGGTTTCTTTCTCGTTGGGAGTGATGACTTTGTTCTTTTTCTCCAGTCCGCCGATGATCCGGTCGATGGCGCTCATAAAGTCTTCTTTGGTAATGACTTCATGACCCTCACGTGCAGCAATCAATGCTGATTCGTTACATACATTGGCAATGTCGGCTCCGGAGAATCCCGGGGTCTGACGGGCCAGAAAGTCAATATTCACCGATTTATCCAATTTCAGCGGACGCATGTGAACCTTGAAGATGGCTTTCCTTTCTTCCAGGCCGGGCAATTCAACGTGTATCTGCCTGTCAAAACGGCCGGCACGCAACAGCGCTTTGTCAAGAATATCCGCCCGGTTGGTGGCAGCCAGGACAATGACTCCAGAGTTGGGTGTAAAGCCGTCCATTTCGGTCAGTAACTGGTTCAGGGTGTTTTCCCTTTCATCGTTGGCGCCGGTCACGGGGTTTCTACCACGGGCACGGCCGATGGCGTCAATTTCATCAATAAAAATAATGGACGGCGCTTTTTCTTTGGCTTGCTTGAAAAGGTCTCTGACCCTTGAAGCGCCCACGCCCACAAACATTTCCACAAAGTCGGAACCTGATATGGAATAAAACGGGACATGTGCTTCACCTGCGACCGATTTGGCAAGCAGGGTTTTTCCTGTTCCGGGAGGGCCGACCAGCAGGACGCCGCGTGGAATCTTTCCGCCGAGACGCGTATATTTTTCCGGGTTCTTCAGAAAGTCAACGATCTCCTTGATCTCCACCTTGGCTTCTTCCAATCCCGCAACATCTTTAAAAGTGATGTTTACACTGGTTTTCTTATCATAAATCTGGGCTTTGGATTTCCCGATGTTGAATATCTGTCCGCCGGCACCGCCACCACCCCGGCTCATCATGCGCATGAAGAACAACCATACCACCAGCAACAATCCAAGGGGAAGCACCCAGCTCAGAATATTCGAAACCCAGTCTTCCCGGTGTTTATAGGTTATATAAATGGGATTGGGGAGGTCTTTTTGTGCCTTGTTTACATCTTCTTTGAAACCGTCAACAGAACCAATGGTGTAAATAAATTGCGGGGCTGCAGCACCGGTAGTTGTGTTTTTTTTGACTTCTTTATACTTCTCTTTGTTTAACCTGTCGGGTTTAATGTAAATTTCAGCAAAGTCTTTGTTTACCACAACGATCTTTTCCACATCCCCTGCCTGAAGCATCTCTTTCAGCGATCCCCATTCGATGTCTTTGGGTGAGGTTCCCCAGTTGATAAACGTTGCAATGATGAATAATACCGCCAGTATCCCGTAAATCCAGTAAAAGTTGAATTTGGGTTTGTTGCCGTCCTTATTTCCGGGGAGGTTGTTGAATGGGTTTTTCAGGTCACCGAAGTTATTTTCTTTCTTGTTTTCTTTTTTTTCTTCTGACATTTCCGTTTCTGCCAATTCTGTTAAAAATCAATTTTATTCGTCACTTTGGTATTCTATCAGTTTCGCATCGGCCCATAATCCTTCAAGATCGTAAAAAGCCCTGATGTCTTCTATAAATACGTGCACGACCGTGTCAATGTAATCTATCAAAATCCATTCCGAATTCTCGATGCCTTCACGATGATAGGGTTTTATACCACACTGTTTTTGTACTAACTCAACCACATTGTCGTAAATGGCATCAACCTGGATCTTTGAGGGAGCATGACAAATGACAAAATATTTTGTTACCGCATTGGGAATTTCCGAAAGGTTTAAACTGATAATCTGCCTGGCTTTCTTTTCCTGCATGGCTTCAACCACATTTTCAAGAATAGATTCGGCATCATCCCTAACGATTCTTTTTACCATATTGTTTTGTACTTCCTTTGTTTTTAATATGATCGGCAAAAGTAAACAAAAACATTGAGTTGACTGTAACCTGCGCCTGTCAAATAAATGAAAGATGTTCCGGTTTTTGTATTTTTAACACATTAAACAAGGACAAATGGATTTTCGGATCATCCATAAAGAACAGCTTGGCTCAACAAATGATCATGCTTTGGAAAGGATTGCAAATGGTGTTGCTGCCGAAGGAGACGTGATTTGGACAGATGAACAAACGAACGGAAGGGGGCACGGTTCCAATACCTGGGAGAGCGAAAGAGGCAAAAACCTGACTTTCTCTGTTATTTTAAAGCCGCATTTTATTGATCCGTCGAAACAATTTGTTATTAATCAGATGATCTCGTTATCCATTGTTCATCTTCTTGAAAATCATCTTGAAAAGAGGATAATGATCAAATGGCCCAACGACATTTATGTGGAAAATGAAAAGGTTGCCGGCATTCTCATTCAGAATATTTTATCGGGAAACGTCATTGATTATTCGGTTGCAGGTATCGGGTTGAATGTAAACCAGGAACATTTCACATCGGATGCGCCCAATCCTGTATCCATGATCCGGTTTACCTGTACTGAAATGCCCCTTGAAGAATTGCTGAAGGAGTTGCTTTCCATCACCGGCGGAATGTATGAAAAACTACGCATGCCTGCTTTTCACAATGAGCTTCATGATATTTATATTGACCATTTATTCCGGTATGGAGAATGGGCTGACTACATGGCAAACGGAGAGGTTTTCCGCGCAATGATCACCGGCATTAACACTTATGGCCAATTGAGGTTAAAAACGGAAAAAGGAGAAGAAAAGCTGTTTGGTTTTAAAGAAGTGGAATTTGTCATTTAAACTTTTCCAAAGTCCTGATTTTAGTAACTAATCAATATTTAGAAAGAAAACTGAATAGTTTATTCTCCAAAAATCTCATTCAGCTTTTTGCTCATGGCGTTTACCAGGTTTTCAAGCGGTCGTTTGGCGATCATGGCCATCATGGGGTTCAGGTTCGAGTCGATCTCAATGATTCCGGTTGTCTTCCGTTCTTCCTGTTGACCGGGTTCAAGACGGATGGTTAGCGTGAAATTAATCGGCGGCTTACCCACAGGCATTACCTCGATGGTGTGGAAAGGCTCCTTGCGGTTGTATTTCAGGCTTAAATCCGCCATGCCTTTAATGGTAAAAGAACAACTCTCTTTGTCGGATTGCCAGTTCACGATTTGTTCGGGCATCAATTGTTCGAAATTGTTGAAGTCGCTTAAAAATTCATAAACGGTTTGCCGGTCTGCGTTGAGCAGGGCAGGTTGACTGGTAAGTTTCATATTTATCGGTTATAGATTTTGACGGGCATCGCTCCAGGCTTGCGGGTCTTTCCGCCACTCCATCAGCGATTTCATGTCGTCTTGTGTTATGTAATTGCCTCTGACGGCTTCCTGGATCAGAATATTGTAATCGGAGAGGGTTACAAGCTGACAGCCGGCATCCTCGAAATTTTTATCCGCAACCGGAAGTTCGTAAGTGAAGATGGCAGCCATTCCGCAGATTTTGGCCCCGGCTTCCCGGAGAGCGTAAACGGCATTCAGGCTGCTTTTCCCTGTGGATACAAGGTCTTCGATAACGACTACCGAGCTTTTTTCAGGAAGTTCTCCTTCGATCTGGTTGGTCATGCCATGTGATTTTTTGGACGACCTGACATAAACAAATGGAAGTTTCAACTCCTGGGCCACCAATACGCCTTGCGGAATACCTGCCGTGGCGACACCTGCAATAACGTCAACGCCTTTGTACATTTCAAGAACAGCCCTGGTCAGCTCGTTCCTGATGAATTCCCTGATGTCGGGATAAGAGAGCGCTTTGCGGTTATCACAATAAATGGGCGATTTCAGCCCGGATGCCCATGTAAACGGCTGATTCGGGCTCAATTTGACGGCTTTGATCTGCAATAGTGAATTGGCAACCTGCCGGGCGGTTTGTTCATCGAAAATCATGGGGCAAAATTACGAAAAAAGTGGTTTATCTTTGTCTGTTCAACAAAATGAAAAATGGGATTTGTTAAAAAGCACATCATCTTCAACGGTTCGCGTTCATTAACCTTTGGGAAAAACAGTTTGCTGCCTGACTCTGGTGAGGTAATCCGGATTAAAAAGAAAAAGGAAATGGCGGATATCGTAAATAATTTTATGGATACTGGAAATACCTCCGACCTGATTGTAACAGGGATGTCACCGAAAAAACTGTTCAAACTCTTTAAAAAACATTTCAAATATGTAAAAGCAGCCGGGGGGCTGGTGCGGAATCCTGCAGGAGAGTATTTGTTCATCAAACGGTTGGATAAATGGGACCTGCCCAAAGGCGGGCTGATAAAAGGAGAATCTCCGCGGGAAGGGTCGTTAAGAGAGGTTATGGAAGAAACGGGTGTAAAAGACCTGAAGATTGAAAAAAAACTGTCGAAAACCTGGCATGTTTACCTGATCAACGAAAAAAAACATCTGAAAAAAATCAACTGGTATCTGATGACGGCACGGGGCAAACAAAACCTGATCCCGCAGACAGAAGAGGATATTACTGAAGTTGTGTGGCTTAACCACGAGAGAAGTCTTGCCGCACTGAAGGGGAGTTACCGATCGCTGTATGATATTTTATCACCGTATATCCGATGATAAAAAGGATTATGTTACTTTTATATTTTTAAAAATCTGATCATGGAAAAGATTGCGATTTTTCCGGGTTCATTCGACCCCATCACCCTGGGGCATGTTTCGGTAGTCACGAGGGCATTGTCCCTGTTTGACCGCATAATCATTGCCATTGGGGTGAATGTTGAGAAAAAACACATGTTCTCGATTGAACAGCGCCGACAGTGGATTGAAGAATGTTTCCAGGGGGAAAGCAAAATAAGTGTTGAAACTTACCAGGGGCTGACCATCGATTTTTGCAAACAAAAAGGCGCCCGGTACATCCTGCGCGGCTTGCGGACGGCTGCCGACTTTGAGTTCGAAAGAGGTATCGGGCAGGTAAACCGGAAACTGGCCCCGGATATCGAGTCGGTTTTCCTGCTCACCGAGGCCTATCTTACCCCCATTACATCTTCCATTGTCAGGGATGTGATCCGGCATGGCGGCGATATATCCGGTATGGTACCCGATGTCGTAAAAATCCCATAATACAATACAAAACAGCTTCAGCCGTTTAAGGGGAATGAAAAAAATCAAAATATGAAGGACTCAATCCGTGTTATTTCCGGTTTTCTTTTTTTAATATTTTTCCTTTCGGGCAACCTGTCCCTTTGGTCACAAACAGCAAAGATTACGGGAAGTGCTGCTGACAAACCCCATGAACTGGCGCGCGTGATCGTTTATGCCGACCAGTTTTCAAAACTGCCAAAAACACTGGCATCGACTTACACAGATGAGAGCGGTCATTTTGAAATGACACCGGAAATCAAACAAACGGATTATGCTTTTCTCGCGGTCGGCCTTAAAAAAGGAGAATTTTATCTGAAACCGGGAGCAGCGTATCATTTCACAATTCCTGAAGATACTACTGATAAGAGAGGATCTGTATTTGACGAAATGCCGTTACGGTTTTCAATGGATGCCGATGATGGAGGGCTGAATGATGAGATCGGTAAATTCAATGTGATGTACAACACCTTTATCTATGAGAACGGCAACAAGATTTACCGGGGCTATAACAAGCAGTTTATTAACGATTTTATTGGTAAAGTCAACGAGGTATATGATTCCGTTGAAGATGATTACATCAGGAATTATGTGCAATATTCGCTGGTTTCGCTGCAATGGGTCGCCAAAATGATGTCGGGCGATTCGGTAATTTCCACCTGGTTTGTCAACCGGCCTGTTTTGTATCATAACATCCAGTACACAGAGTTTTTCAGCGAGATGTTTCAGAGCTATTTCGGGGTTCAGCGGATATTTACATACAGCGAACTGGTGAAGGCCATCAACAGCGGAAAAGGATATTCGGCAATCGATGAGTTGTTGAAAAGAAAGGAAGTGCTGACAGCAGATGACCGTTTGCGCGAACTGATTGGCATTTTCCTGATCTCCAAAAAATATTTCAGCGCCGATGTACTCAGAGACAATGTCATTGCTTTACTGGAAGAAATCAAGCAAAACAGTCTGTTTCCCGAAAACAGGCAGGTAGCCGGAAATTATATTATCAAACTGCAAAAGCTGGAACCGGGCACAGCCGCGCCTTCCTTTTCGCTGAGAAATGCATCCGGCGACACGGTCAGTCTCAAAGAGTTAAGCGGCAAAGTGCTGCTGCTGGCCTTCATCCGTTCCGATTGCAAGGTTTGTCTTATGCAAATGGGCGACCTCGAGGCCATCCGGAAAAAATTCGGCAATAAGTTGAAAATAGCTACTTTGGTTTACGGCAAACAATTCCCGGCAGTCGTACAATATGCTGCTGACCGAAATTATAACTGGCCGGTGCTGGATATCGGCGACAATATCCTTTTGCTTGAGGCATACAACATCAGGGCTTATCCTACTTACGTGATCATCAAACCCGGAGGCAAAATGGGTATGGCCACAGCGCCCATGCCCGACGAAAACCTGGACATGTTCATCAGGAGATACATCAATGAAGCGGGAAAGACAGAAAATGAGCAGGAACATTAAACGGTTTTCCCGGTTCTGATTTTAAAATTTATTAACCGCCGAAAATTTAAACACTGACATTAATTCATTTACCTTTGCAGTCCCGTTACTTAATTAAAAAGGTATTGGAATAGTTATTGATATAACGATACGAGATAAGAGTTACAGACATGGCAACATTTTTAAAAAAATTACTCGGTGACAAGGCGACCAGGGACATGAAAGCCCTCAAGCCCACTGTAGATAAGATTCACAAAGCTTATGAATATATCAGTAAACTGAGTAACGACGAACTACGTGACAAGACCCGTGAGTTCAAAGAAAAGATAAAAGAAGCAACCGCTGCTTACGAAAAAGAAATAGCTGACCTCAAACAGAAGATTGAGGAAAATCCTGATCTGGATATCAACGAAAAGGAAAAGATTTACGAATCCATTGACAAGATTGAACACGAGAGCTACGAGAAAACGCAGCACGTACTGGATGAGATACTTCCCGAGGCTTTTGCCGTGATGAAAGAAACGGCCAAGAGATTTAAGGAAAATGAAAAAGTGGAAGTTACGGCCAATGATTTCGACCGCTATCTGGCTTCCAAAATGGATAATGTAAACGTTGAAGGTGACAAGGCTTATTACGACAACAAATGGATGGCCGGCGGCAACCTGATCACCTGGGACATGGTGCATTACGATGTACAGTTGATCGGTGGTGTTGTGCTGCACCAGGGTAAAATTGCCGAGATGGCGACCGGTGAAGGGAAAACACTTGTGGCCACGCTGCCTGTTTATCTGAATGCACTGCCGGGAAAAGGTGTTCACATTGTAACGGTGAACGACTACCTCGCCAAACGTGACAGCGAATGGATGGGCATGCTTTACATGTTTCACGGTTTAAGGGTGGATTGCATTGACAACCACCAGCCCAACTCGCCCCAGCGCCGCAATGCCTACCTCGCTGATATCACTTTCGGAACCAATAATGAGTTTGGTTTTGATTACCTGCGTGACAACATGACAGCCGACCCCAACGAAATGGTGCAACGCCAACACAATTATGCCATTGTGGATGAGGTTGACTCCGTATTGATTGACGATGCCCGTACACCGCTGATTATTTCGGGGCCTACACCCAAAGGCGAGAATCAGGAATTTGATGTTTTGAAGCCTGACGTTCAAAGGTTGTATGCCGCTCAAAAGAGCCTGGTTTCCTCATTACTGGCCGAGGCCAAAAACCTGCTGAAAGACCGATCGAATTCGGAAAATGTGAAAAAAGCAGGCAAACTTTTGTTCACGTGTTATCGCGGTTTGCCTAAAAACAAAGCGCTCATCAAGTTTTTAAGCGAGGAAGGAAACAAAGCCCTCGTCCAGAAAACGGAAAGCTTTTATCTGCAGGAACAGGCAAAAAATATGCATATCATTGATGATGAACTTTATTTTGTCATTGAAGAGCAGCACAACTCGGTGGATCTTACCGAAAAAGGAATTGACCTGTTGTCGGCTTCTTACGAA
The DNA here is from genome assembly GCA_029933225.1 of Bacteroidales bacterium. Lineage (GTDB taxonomy): Bacteria > Bacteroidota > Bacteroidia > Bacteroidales > F082 > JAADID01. Next base: position 21,706 of record JAOZOO010000022.1, read on the forward strand.
GACCCCAACTTTTTCATCCTGCCGGATATCAACCTGAGTATCCATGAACTGGAACAAAAACACCTTCCTGAGAAGGAATTCCTGGAAAAGAAAAGCGAGATCATCAAGGACTATACGGTTAAGGCCGAACGTATTCATACGGTTATCCAGTTGTTGAAAGCGTACACGCTGTTTGAAAAGGATATCGAATACGTCATTATGGACAACAAGATCAAGATTGTTGACGAACAGACGGGACGTATCATGGAAGGGCGGCGTTATTCCGACGGCCTGCACCAGGCCATCGAAGCCAAAGAGAATGTCAAGGTTGAAGCGGCGACACAGACGTATGCCACCATCACACTCCAGAATTATTTCAGGATGTACAAGAAGCTGGCCGGTATGACCGGTACTGCGGAGACCGAAGCCGGGGAGTTGTGGGACATTTACAAACTGGATGTGGTGGTCATCCCCACCAACAAGCCCGTGATCCGTGATGACCGCCAGGATTTGGTTTACAAAACCAAGCGCGAAAAATACAACGCCGTCATTGATGAGATTGAAAACCTTGTCAATGCCGGGAGACCGGTATTGGTAGGTACCACTTCGGTTGAAACTTCGGAGCTGTTGAGCCGGATGCTGAACCGTAAACATATCCCCCACAACGTGCTGAATGCCAAGCTCCACCAGAAAGAGGCGCAGATTGTCAAGGAAGCCGGTCAGGCAGGTGTGGTTACCATTGCCACCAACATGGCAGGCCGTGGTACCGACATCAAACTGGGACCCGGCGTAAAAGAGGCCGGCGGGCTGGCCATCATCGGTACCGAACGCCATGAGTCGAGGCGTGTTGACCGTCAGTTGCGTGGTCGTGCCGGACGTCAGGGCGACCCGGGAAGCTCGCAGTTCTTCGTTTCGCTCGAAGACGACCTGATGCGTATGTTTGGCTCGGGACGTATTGCCGGAATCATGGACCGGCTGGGGTTGAAAGAAGGTGAGGTGATCCAACATTCTATGATCACTAAATCCATTGAACGGGCACAGAAAAAAGTTGAGGAAAACAACTTCGGTATCCGTAAGCGGCTGCTTGAATTCGATGACGTGATGAACGTGCAGCGTGAGGTGATCTACAAAAAAAGACGTCATGCCCTGTTTGGCGACCGTCTTTCGGTGGATGTGTCGAACATGCTGTATGACCTTTGTGAACAGATTGTTGCCGATTATCAGGAAGTGCGCGACTTTGAAGGTTTCAGGATGGAGCTTTACAGAACTCTTGCCGCCGATTCACCGGTGGATGAAAAGGAGTTCATGTCCATCAACAGTGATGAACTGACAAACAAACTTTTTGAACAGGTGTACGCCCGGTACCTCGAAAAACGGAAGACGCTGGCAGAGAAGACATACCCCATCATCAAGAATGTGTATGAAACACAGAGCCAGTTTGAAAATATAGCCATCCCGTTTACTGACGGCAGAAAAAATATGCAGGTCATCGCCAATATGAAAAAGGCTGTGGAATCGGAGGGAAAAGAAGTGCCCCTGGCATTTGAAAAGGGAATCACACTGGCTACCATTGACGATTCGTGGAAGGAACAACTCCGTGAGATGGATGACCTGAAACAGTCGGTACAAAACGCCAGCTATGAGCAGAAAGACCCGTTGCTGATCTACAAATTCGAGTCTTACGAGCTTTTCAAAAAGATGATCCAGAAGATCAACCGCGATGTTATTTCTTTCCTTGTAAAAGGCGATATCTTCCTGCGTGACGAATCTGAAGTCCAGGAAGCGCGTGCTCCGCGCGGCCTCGACCGTTCGCAGATGCGTGAAGAACGGGGAGATATGCTCTCACAGGCCCACAGCGACACACAGACCCAGGTCAAAACCCAGCCTGTCAAAGTGGAGAAAAAGGTCGGACGAAACGACCCGTGCCCCTGTGGCAGCGGCAAGAAATACAAAAACTGCCACGGACGACCGGGGATGAATTAATGTACCGGCGACTTTAGTCGCCGTAAACACAGAGGATTAATAATTTCCGGCGACTGAAGTCGCCGGTACAGCAAACCTGCCAAAGGCAGAAAATGTTATTGCCAGGCACATAACACAAATTCTTTTTATTCTTCAGACCTGCGGATTTGAGGTAACAGATAAAACTTCCTGATTTGAAATCCGGAAGAGCAATGTTGACAATGGAGTTCTCCAGGAAATAATACTACCTGACATTCCATATATTTCAATCTCATAAATTGACTTATATTTGTTTCTCAAATCCATCATTGAGAAACCAACATGATTTTGAAGAAATATTTTCCCTTTATCATTTCTGTATTCCTGCTGATTACTTTTGTGTTTCAGGCTGATGCCCAGACCCCTTCGGCGGAAAACCCAAAGCCAAAACGGCCGAAAGTGGGGCTGGTGATGAGTGGAGGCGGAGCCAAAGGCTTTGCATACATCGGTTTGTTAAAGGTATTGCAGGAAGTCGGTCTGGAGGTTGATTATATCGGAGGAACAAGTATCGGCAGCATCATTGCCGGGTTTTACGCCATGGGCTATTCCCCTGATTCCATGCTGGCTTATATACGTGCCCAGAACTGGGACGCCGTGCTGACCGATAAGATCGACAGGAAATACATTTCTTATGAGGAAAAGGAATTTGGGGATAAGTACATTCTTAAGCTGCCGATTTCAAAGAAGAAAATATCCATTCAGGCCTCCATGTACGAAGGTCAGGAAGTGAATCTGCTGCTGAACCGTTATTTTTCTGCTGCCTATAAAAAACGGGATTTCAAAAAGTTGCAAACTCCGTTTGTCTGTGTTGCCACTGACCTGCTCACCGGCGACGCGGTTCCGTTGACAAAAGGGTATCTTCCCTGGGCCATCAGGGCAAGCATGTCGATTCCGGGATATTTTTCAACTGTTAAATACAATGACAGATATCTTGTGGACGGTGGCGTGGTGAATAACTATCCGGTGGATCAGGTGCTGGACCTCGGAGCTCAATTCATTGTCGGTCTTGATGTTCAGCAGGGGCTGGTCAAATCAATTGACGACCTCAAAACCATTCCTGCCGTCATTGACCAGTTGATATCATTTAACCGGGTAAGTGCCAATAAAGAAGGATATGAAAAAACAAATCTGTATATCAACATCCCGCTGAAATACAAAACCATGGATTTCGACAGCTATGATTCCATCATTGCCACGGGTGAAAAAGTTGGCCGGGAGCATTATGCCGAGTTGAAAGCGCTGGCCGATTCACTGAATGCCATTGAATACCAACCGCTTAAAAATTACACTTCCAGGCCGTTGGATTCTATTTACATTGATCATGTTTTTGTGGAAGGAAATAAAAGGATATCCGATACATATTTTGAGAACACTTTCGGGAAGTTTATAAATTCAATGGTGTATATTGATGAACTGGAAGAAAATATCCGGATTGCATACGGCACCAAATTCTTTTCCCTTATCTCGTACGAATTCAGGGAAAATACAGAAGGAGGAACAGACCTTATCATTGCGGTAAAAGAAGCTGACCCCGGTTACCTTGCCGTGAGCGCTCATTATAACACCGATTACTCGGTAGGTATCATACTGAACGGTACCTTTAGGAATCTTGTGGGGAAAAACACCAAACTCTTTGCCGACCTTATCATCGGACCAAATGTTTTCTTCAGGACATTGTTTATGAAAGATAACGGGGCAAAACCGGGATATGGGGCTAAAATTGAGATTTATTCTTTAGGCTTTGAAGATTATGAAGGAAACAAAAAGATCGGCAGGATCAATTTCACAAACTTTAAAGCTTCGGTTTTCGGGCGGTCTGTGATAAGAAACAGGTATAGTTTTCGTATTGGCGGGAATTATGAGTATTTCCGGTTCAAGTCAAAATACGAAGAAGAAGATATTGATTCGATCAGCAATTACAATAGTTATGGCAATATCTATTTTGCGTTTAATTCCGATACCCGCGACCGTTCTTATCTTTCTACCAAAGGATCGGTTTCAGAATTAAGGGTTGAATATGTTACTCCCCTATCAAAAGACTGGGTTCAGGATTTCTTTTCCAATTCTTTGGTTTTCTGGTTAAATTACAACCAGAATATCCCCATGAGCAAGCGGTGGACTTTTAAAGCGGGTACTTTTCTCGGGGGTACTTATGTGAGCGGTCTGCCGGCTTCCTCTGACAACCCGCACCTGTATTATCAACTGGCGCCGGCCCACCACTGGTTTTATATGGGCGGTTTAACTTCTAAAAATTATGTCCACGGTTTTCAGCCATTTACCGGTGTAAAGTTTATTCAGCGATACGGACAATATATGGCTATTTTGAGGGCAAAGTTCCAGTATAATTTTTATAAAAAACTCTACCTTACAGTTAGTGGCGATGCCGGTGCTGTTGAATGGTTTGTGAAAGATATTTTTGACCCGGCCAGTTTTGTCGCAGGGTATGGCGCCACGGTGAGCTACGACAGTTTTATCGGACCGATAGAATTATCGGTCATGGGATCGAATATTTATCCCGGTGTTTCGTTTTTTGTTAATATAGGATTCTGGTTCTGATTGAAAAAAGATAATTTAGCCAACGAAATTGTAACAGTTTAAAATCACTTCCATGATTAAGTATAAAAGAATCTTACTAAAGTTAAGCGGTGAAGCCCTGATGGGTAACCAGAAATACGGGATTGATCCTCAACGGCTTTCTGATTATGCTGATGATATCAAACAGGTGGTTGACCAGAATGTGCAGGTGGCCATTGTCATTGGCGGCGGCAATATTTTCCGTGGTATGCAGGGTACAGCTCATGGTTTTAACAGGGTTCAGGGCGATTACATGGGGATGCTCGCCACCGTGATCAATTCGCTGGCTTTGCAGGCGGAGTTTGAGAAAAAAGGGATGAAGACAAAATTACTTTCGGGCCTGCCTGTGGAACCGGTTGCCGAAGCCATTAGCGGATACAAAGCCATTCGTCATCTTGAGGAAGGGCATGTGGTTATCCTGGCAGGCGGGACGGGAAATCCTTTTTTTACTACCGACAGTGCTTCGGCGTTGCGGGCCATTGAGATCAATGCAGATGTATTGCTGAAAGGTACCCGCGTTGACGGTGTTTATTCAGCCGATCCTGAAAAAGACCCTGATGCCGTGAAGTACGATATGCTGACTTTTGACGAAGCTTATGAAAAAAACCTCAAAATCATGGACATGACGGCATTTACTTTGTGCAGTGAGAACGACATGCCCGTTCTGGTTTTTGATATGAACAGGAAAGGTAATCTCCTGAAAATCGTTCAGGGAGAAGATGTGGGCACGTTGGTTAAAAACCGGAATAAAGAAGAGCAGGGCGGAGATTTAAAATTGTTTGAGTAAATAGGTAATAAATATTACATTTGCGTGACACAAAAAATTGATGAGCTATGACAGACGATGCCATTTTATGCCTTGAAGAAGCCGAAGAAAAGATGGAACATGCCATCCAGCATCTGGAAAGGGAATTTCAGAAAATACGGGCAGGGAAAGCCAATCCCAATATGTTAAGCGGTGTAAGAGTGGACTATTACGGGGTTTCCACACCCATTGAGCAAACGTCCAATATCAACACCCCCGATCCGCGTCAGATCATCGTTCAGCCGTTTGACAAAAGTACGATCCATGAAATTGAGAAAGCCATTCTGAATGCCAACCTGGGTTTCAATCCGCAGAACGAAGGTGAACTGATCCGTATTCAGGTGCCGCCATTGACGGAAGAACGCCGTATCGAACTGGTGAAAAAAGCCAAGCACGTGGGAGAAGAAACCAAGATCGGCATTCGCAATGCACGACGTAATGCCAATGAAGAAGCCAAAAAACTTGAAAAGGAAGGCATGGCTGAAGATGAAGCCAAACGCCTGGAAGATGAAATCCAGAAACTGACGGACAAATACATTACAAAAGTGGATGAACTGGTGGAAGCCAAAGAAAAAGACATTATGACGGTTTAGCTTTTTATTTTTTATTAAAGAATATCGCTGCCGGGTAACAAAAATTAAATGATGTTATCCGGCAGTTTTACAAATATCAAATTGTCTAACAAACAAATACATATCCCGAAAAGGTTGATGTGCTTCCTTTTTCCTTTTTTACTGTTGATCAGTTGTAATCAGAACGAGAATGATCAGATAACAGATCAGATCAAGCAACCGGCTAACGTGCTGGATTTCACCGGTGTTCCCGTTTCGCCTGCCGACAGAAACTCACTCATTTTTTCGGACCAGGGAGCGTGGTTTGCTTACGGGCTGCCTGACACCAATAAATATTACGGAGGGTTCACAGGGCCGTTCCTGATGACCGAAGAAAACGGACTTTGGGGTAGCGTTGAACTCAGTCAACTGGTTTTTGTCGGGAAAGGATCAGATATTTTGTCCGGGCTGGAGAATTTTACTGTTGTGCAAAATGCATATTTGAGTCATTTGGAACAAGTTTTTAACAACAGGAATCTGAAAATTACTCAAAACCTGTTCTTTCCTTCTCCCCTTACAGCAATGATAATCACAGAAATCCGGAATGCCACCGAAGTATCCATTGAAATAACCCCTGCCTGGAAAGGCAATGTTTTTCTGAAAGGGTTGCATCTTATTCGAAAAGGAAACCGCATTGAGATTCATTCCGACAACAGCCCTGCGACAGGTTACATCCAGATTCCCGGTATTCAGTTATCTGAACAGAAGATTAATGATACAAATTACTTCGTTAAGTTAAATACAATTCGTTTGGATCCTGGCGAAACTACCCGTCTTATACTTTCACAAAGCTTTATTTTTCCCGCTTATGACAGTGAAAAAGAGTTACAGAATGCATTGATCATTGCAAAAGATCCCGCAAGCGCTTTGCAAAACCGCATCCGGGAAAAAGAAAACCAACTGGTGGCGCTTTACCGGAAACAAAAATCACCGTTCAATGACAGAAGCTATAAAAACCTGATGGCCAAATTGGTGTTGACATTACAAAATAACACACGGATTCCTGCCGGAGGAATCAGGCATCGTGGTTTATTCCCCAGCTATCATTATAAATGGTTTAACGGATTCTGGGCGTGGGACAGTTGGAAACATGCTGCCGCCGTTGCATTTTATGATCCCGGACTGGCCAAAGACCAGATCAGGGCCATGTATGATTACCAGCAGGAAAACGGGTTTATCCCGGATTGTATTTTCCGTGATACGGCACTCAACAATTACAGGGATACAAAACCTCCGTTGTCGGCCTGGGCAGTCTGGAAAATCTTTGAAGCAGATCATGACACCGGTTTCGTAAATGAAATGTTTCCAAAAATAAAACGGCAGCACAGTTGGTGGTATGCCGAACGGGATCACGACCATGACAGCATCTGCGAGTACGGATCAACTGACGGTACGACTGTAGCCGCACGCTGGGAAAGCGGAATGGACAATGCTGTGCGTTTTGACCATGTCAGAATGCTGAAGAACTCTGCATCAGCCTACTCACTCGATCAGGAAAGCGTGGATTTGAATGCTTACCTGTATGCTGAAAAGATTTTTCTGAAAAAGATGGCTCATCTTTTAAATCATGAAAAGGATTCAACTCGTTATTCACGGGAGGCAGCCCGGCTTAAATCAAAAATCCGGGAGCAGTTCTTCGATCCCGTTAAAGGGTGGTTTTTTGACACCTCTATTGATGGTAAAAAGCAGGTTGAGGTAATGGGGTGTGAAGGCTGGATTCCCCTTTGGGCAAAGATCTCCACACCGGAACAGGCCGAAGCTGTTAAAAACAACATGATGAATCCCGGCAGGTTTAACACTTACGTGCCTTTCCCGACATTAAGCGCTGATCATCCGGATTTTCAACCGGATGGCGGTTACTGGAGAGGCCCTGTCTGGATCGATCAGGCCTGTTTCGGCATTGTGGGCCTGCGCAATTACGGCTATCATCAGGAAGCCACCGAAGTAACGTACAAACTGATACACAATGCGGAAGGCGTTATGACCAAAGGAAAATCAATAAGGGAAAATTACAATCCGGTAACCGGAGCAGGTCTGGAGGCGGAAAATTTCAGTTGGTCGGCTGCACACTATTTGCTGTTGCTGATAAACGAATAAAAAAAGCCTTGTAAAAGGCTTTAAAGTTATTCTGTATTTTTCTGATCTTCTTCTTTTTTCTTTTCCAGCTTTTTCGGATGTTCTTTTTTATGTTTTCTTGTGAAGATCGAGCCCATTTTATTTTTGATGCTTCCTGCGATCATAAAGCTTAACCGGGCCATATTTTTAGCGGTAAGAAACGAATTGTAAGTACTTTGCATGGCACTCTGCATCAGCTTGGGAAAAGATAGAAAACTTTCCAGGTTTTCGAGTTTCTCTTTCATTTCCTTTTCCTGCTCTTTGATGGCCGTTTTGTATTTGACAACACTTCTGTTCAGTGCATTATTTGTCTTGAAAACAGTTTCTCCCTCTTCGCCGAGTTCTTCAGGGAACATATTGCCAATAAACCGCCTGATGGGACGGTTGATCAGGCCTTTCCTGAAAATGAATATAATGATCCCGAGCAACAGATAAAAAGCCCCAACGATCAGGCGACCGGTAAAACGGTCGCCGACATGTTGGGCATACCATTCAACAAACGCAAAGGTTAAAAACAATAGTGAAAAGCTGAATACTACAAGTAAAATCGTTGCAAGGAAAAGAAACGAAGAAATCTCTCCGGTTCGTTTTGCAAAAAGCAGCTTGTTGTATTTTACCTGTAGTTCAACATAATACTGCAACCCCGCTAAAGCATCCTTTAGCGAGTCCTCAAGACGGGTGTTTTCCATTAGTAAGCGGGGTTACTTTTTTGTAACTGTTTTTTTGACATCCTCAAGAACCTCGGCTGTTTCTTTCTTAACATCCTCAAGTACTTCTGATGCACCTTTTTTGACGTCTGTCATTACTTCCGTAACACTATCTTTCAGGTCATCAAACTTGTTGAGGAATTCGTCAGCCAGTTCTTTTGATTTTTCAGCAACTTTTTTACGGGTTTCTTCACCCGTTTCAGGGGCGAACATCAAACCGGCGATTGCGCCGATTGCACCGCCCACAAAGAGGCCTGCAATAAATGCAAAACCTGAACTTGAACCATTGCTACTCATAATATTAGGTTTTTAAAAGTTAACAATAAAAAATATTAGTGTTACAAATATAACGAAAAACATGCCAATTCCTACATTTTCCGTGTTAAATATTTTACGAGCTTCATTTGTTGCGCAAACTCCCTGGCAATGACTTTGATAACTGTATACGTCGGAATGGCAAGGATCATACCGACAATACCTGCCAATTTGCCACCCAGGATGATGACCAGGAACACTTCGACAGGATGTGCCTTCACTCTCCGTGAATAGATCTGTGGTTGTAAAACAATGTTGTCAATTACGTTTGCTCCCGCAAAAACACTGATTACCGTAATGATGGCAATAAAAACTCGATCATAATTTCCGGTGCTCAACTCCGACAAAGAGGCCAGGATCACGCCGATGATGGCTCCAATGATCGGCCCGAGGTAAGGGATGACATTCATCAGTCCGCCCAAAAAGCCAATGAGCACGGCATTGGGAATACCAAAAATGAGCAGGCCGGCAGCTTCAAGAGTCATCATGATCACGATCTCAAGCAGAATGCCCTGAAAATACCTGACAAGGAGTGATTTTGACTGATGCAGTATGCGTTCGATATTATCAATATGATCGTCGGGGGTTAGCAGCAAGATAAAATTCTTAAGAAGCTGGTCGTCGAGCAGAAAGTAAAAAGTGAGAAAAAGAATAATGAATGTGCCCATCAGCACGTTACCGGTTGCCGAAACCAGGTTGGCAAAAAAGTTGGTGAAACGGGTCAGGTTCAACAGATCGGCAAGCTGACTCTGTAAATATTGTGCAATCGTTTCGCCGCTGCCAATCACATTATACTGAACAAGAAATTCGTTGAGCCGCTCCATGGGTTTTTCATAATGTGTGATCAGGTCATCGAAATTGATTGAAGCGATAACATTGGCCTGCTGAATGATCAACGGAACGATGATCAGGATAAAAAGCCCGAAAATAATGATCATGGTGAGCAGTGTTAAGGTGGCGCTCAAACCGTGCGGCATGGTATATTTACCAAACTTGATCTTGTTCAGCCTTTTGACCAATGGCAAACCCAGCAACGAGAGAAATGTGGCGATAATGATGTAAGTGACGATACCTGAAAAATACCAGATCATAAAGGCCAGAACGGCGAGGGCCGTGATGGGTTTGATGTACCGGATGAAAAAGTCTTTCACTGATCAGTTTTTAGCCGTTTTTTATTCAAATCACAGTGTAAATTTAAAAAATATCACAAACTAAAAAATATTCCGAGTTTATAACTGAAATTTTTGGAAACATTTGGCAGGCTGTAAGGACCGTAACGGTACATTACGCCAGCAGCGAGATCGTAGATACGAAACTCAAGCAGCTTGCGGATGATAATCCCCGACTCATAATATCCCATTTCCATAGTGTTGTATCCGAGCCCGTGATGGTTATCTTTGTTTTTCATCGAACCGAAACCGATGTTGGTAACCAGCAGCAGTTCGGGATGCCATTTTTTCAGATTGATAAGTACATTACCGAAATTCTGTGTCAGAAAAAGTGAAACGTACCTGTCGGAATAAAATTCATTGGGTCGCATGGTACCAAAGCTGTAAGGGCTGTACAAGGTAACAAGGCCATAAGTTCCCACACCGTTGTATGTGTTGCTGATAGGCACTTCGCCCATAATGTATCCGGCCATGATCCGGTATTCAAATTGCCCTGCATACTTGAATTTGATCTTGTGTTCGAGTTTCAGGTCGAAACGGTTAAACTCGTATTCCCCGTCAAGGAAACCTTTGAACCCGCGGGTATAATTAAAATAAAGAACCGGATAGTCCGTCCCGAGAGAAAAAGTCCCTTTTGTGGTTTCGATGGTTCTTTCCCGGAAAGCAAACCGCATCCCCACCGTCAGGTAAGAGAAATTGAAAACAGTGTGGTGATCATCAATGTCATCCACGGGAGTAAAATAATAATCGCGGAAAGTTTCTTTTTGCTGATAAACATAACCCACATCCCATGTGAAATGCCGCAAAGCCCTGATCTTAAATGTGTAATTTATTTCAGCACCCTTGGTGTTGTTCATCTGGTTCACAAAGAATTTGTAAAAATGGGAAGGGTTCCAAATCTGGTACTTTTCATCCCAGTACTCCACATAACCGCTGGCGATAACGGTATTGTAGCCATCAAGTCGCAGGCGCGATTCCGATCTTTTATGAAGTAAAAAGACAATGTCTGCACCATAGTTGGCGCGTTTTGCTCCGAACGCATAGCCCCCGTAACCGCCGATGCTGACCACTTTTGACATCCGTTCGTTGGTATGAATGCCAAGCCCCAGATAAATGCCTTCGTAAGTATTGTAGCGGATCATCTGATTCAGGTCAATATTAATGAACCCCAGCGGAATACGTCCCGTGAGAAGCGTCTGAAATGTGTTGGCCATTTTGTCAAAGTTGGACGCTTTTCCGATGGAATCAATGACCCGGTAAGTCTCTATCTCGCGCGCTGAAAGGCTGTCAACCCTGTATTCTTTCCAGAATTCCACATTTTTATGTGCAGCATTGGGTTCTATCTCCACCTCGCTGTAACCGAAATCGCGGTTTTTCAAATCGGGGTTGATCTCAATATCTTTAATATAACTCCTTCCGTTTCCTACGAGGTTGATCTTGTATCCTCCTGCTCCGAACTGGGCATTCTTAAAAATAATGTCGGTATGCAGTTGCACAGGAAACCAGTGATCGTCCACCAAATCGTAGGCCTGTTCAATTTTAATGATGATGCCGGTTGTATCACTGAACGGCGTTGCTTTCACGTTCTGTATGGCCCAGTGATAGGAATTGATGGACAGGAATCCTTTCATGCCATTGAATTTCGTTTTCAGGAACGGCCTGAAAGAAATGATGAAGATCGTGTCTCTGCGTGCATCGTAAAGGGTGTCTTCGATATGGAAATAGTATTTTTTCTTGCTGCCCCGGCTGATGGGGTTCACATAACTTTTGCCGGCAATTTTGATCAGCTCGTCATAAAATGAAGTGGACTGTATCTGCGAGATCATAAAAGCCATCATGGGGTCTTTAAACCCGGATACTTTGGTGGCCAGTACGGTTTCCTGGTTCAACCCCGGAGACTTGTATTTTCGTTCCGTGACGGTCTCCATAATAAAGATGTCACTTTTTTCCAGGAAAGCCCTTCCCGCCCGGGCCAGAGAGTCGAGCTTTCTCACATTGGATGTATCCACAGGTATGATGGAATTGGTGTCCACCGTGACGATCATTTTATCATAAGAGGTGTATCTGAACGACTTGAGCTTTTTGGGATCATTCCTGTAACGGTTGGCCAGCACACTGTCGATGATACGGTGGGCGGGATTGATGCCCGGATGAATCTCGACTTCCTGCAGCTCATAACTTTTCGGCGTCATGAAGACCTTGTAATACTTCTTTTTGTAATCAACCGGATAATCCAGCGTTTCATATCCCACAGAAGAAAAATTCAGGCAGCATTCTTTTTTCTTTAAACGGAGGGTGAATTTTCCGTCAATATCGCTGATGGTCCCTTTCCCGCTTTTTGACAGGATGTTGACAAATGCAAGAGGTTTTCTGGTTTGCTTGTCTTTCACCACACCCTTGATCACAATATTTTGCGATACAAGTACCAGGGGCAAAATCATGACGAACAAAAGAAAAAATCTGTGTTTTAGCATAACATCAGGTCGAAAAAAGATTTTTCATCAAATTTCCAAAAAAGTATCTATTTATCCAAATGCTTGCAATTATTTGTTTTCCAGCTTCTTGTTGTTTTTATGCCGGTGTTTGTCGCGGGTTTCTTTCTTTTCAAGGTTTTTCTCAAAAGCGTCGGTCAGGTCAACGCCCGTTTGGTTGGCCAGGCAGATCAGCACAAACAATACATCGGCAAACTCGTCGGCGAGGTCAGCGTCTTCGTCCGATTTTTTAAAGGATTGTTCTCCGTATTTCCGGGCAATTATGCGGGCTACTTCTCCCACTTCCTCGGTGAGCAGAGCCATATTGGTCAGCTCATCAAAATACCTGACGCCCGTTGTGTTTATCCATTCATCCACTCTGTTTTGCGCTTCTTTCAGTGTCATTTTTTTGAGTTCTTGTTTATTATTTGAGATTTGGAATTTTGACCCCCTCTGTGTCTCCCCCAAAGGGGGAGAATTATTGTTTCATTTCCTATTCTTAAGTTTCTTGGTTTTTCGTTCTTAATTTTGGATTTTGGGATTTATTTGAGATTTGGAATTTGTTATTTGGGATTTTGCTTATTAGTTAGCATTATCCGGCAAATAAACCTCGCTGCCTGTCCGTCGCCAAACAAAGGTGGATATTTGAGTTTTGTTTTGTTGTTCTTAAAATAATCGTATGCGTTTAGAATTT
>JAOZOO010000103.1 GCA_029933225.1 Bacteroidales bacterium
CGTAAAACTTCTTTATCCAGATAATGAGAAAGAACAGGAAAGCAGAGAAGTTTAAGATCGAGATGATCTCATTATCAAGAAACAGCTTAACCAGATTGAAAAAGATTAAAAGGATGAATATGACAGATTGGAGATGTAGGACAAATACCAGATGCTGAATGTAATAGGTGTTTTTTCGAAACATCAGATAAAAGATAAATGCCGTAAGGGGTATCAGGAAAAACATCCCGATGGACATGTATTTTCTAAACAAGCTTGAGAACATTTTTTTGCCCTCTACCGTGCGGAACAAACCGGTTTTTTGGTCAGTTTCTTTGCGACATAATTATCGCGTATGGCCGGCGCATTGGTGGTATCCGTTTTAGCCGTGTCGGGTAATGGAGAAAAATTAAACGAAATGATATTGCTAACGCTGTCCGGTTCCGTTATTTTTCCTTCCTCGCTTTTTACAAAATCGGAAGGAAGCATGGATAACAAAGTAAAATAGACAAAGCTAACGATCAAGTAGATTCTGACGGGTGTCAGGTATTTTGTCCGCTTACCGTCAAGGTACTCTTTGGAAAGCTTTGCCGCTTTCAGAAGCAGTATCTTAAATGTCTGGTAGAACTTTGAGTCAAGGTTAAATGCACCTGAAAGAAAATCGAAAAAGAAATGTTTAAACCGTAGGTCAGGTTCCGCGTTTTTCTGACCGCAATACGGGCAATATTTAAATTGACTGTCAAATTTTTTTTCGCAGTTAGGGCAGGTAGTTTTCTTTGTTAGTTTGGGAGTCATTTTTATAAGTATTTAAACGTCTGTATCCGTCAGATACCGAAATCAGGCCAAAGCCACAGCAGAATGACAATCATCACCAGTGCAGGCAGCATATTCATCACTCTGATTTTTTTGATATCGAGGATGTCAATCCCCAGCCCAATGAGCAGAATACCTCCGGTTGTGCTAAGTTCAGTTATGTACATTGACGGAATGAATTCACCGAAAAACATCGCCAGCAATGTGATTCCTCCCTGGTAAATGAGTAGGGGAATGGCTGAAAACAATACACCAATTCCCAGCCCGGATGCCAGTGCAATGGAAGAAACTCCGTCCATCAGCGATTTGATGAGGAGTAACCGGGGACTGCCTTCCATGCCTTCTTCAATGGCGCCGAGAATGGTCAACGAACCCATACAGTAAAGCAGGAATGCCGTCAGGAGGCCGTCGGTGAATTTTTCATTTCCCAGCTTCATCCGTTTTTTCAGGTTATCTCCGAGGTTTGTCATCCGCTGTTCCAGATTCAGCGCTTCTCCGATGATGGCGCCCGTGATCAGCGCCATGATCATGTGGAGCACATGACTGGTTTTCAGTGCCATGGAAAATCCGAGAAAAAGTGTGAATATCCCCACCACCTGAAAAAAAATGTGGATATAACGCTGCGGTAGTTTTTTGTTCAGCAGCAATCCGATCGATCCGCCCACAAGCACCGTAATAACATTGACAATGGTTCCGATCATGACGGCTAATATATTGAAAATTTCCGCTGGTTCGGATTTGTACTACTGCTGATCCGGATTTGCAATCCGAATCAAATCATTCGATTTCTTTTTCCTACCTTTATCTGTTCAAAATAACACTCCCGTCATGAAAAAGTTCATTGCTTCAATCACATTATTATTCATTGCATTTCAGGCATATACACAGATTAATACCACGCAGTTCAATCCCGGTGAATTTCAATTCCGGGCGCTGGGGCCCTATCGAACCGGAAGCTGGATATCCGAAATTGCCGTTCCGCAAACGGATGATCCTGATTATAAATACATCTGGTATATCGGCTCCCGCAACGGCGGTGTCTGGAAAACGGAAAACAACGGCACAACTTTTTTCCCTGTTTTCGATTCCATTAAAAGCCCGTCCATTGGCGCCCTGGCGGTATCGGCTTCAAATCCGGAGATAGTCTGGGTCGGCACCGGTGAGGACTTCAATGCCCGGCTCTCGCACAGCGGAACGGGAATCTACAAATCCACCAACGGCGGCAAAACCTGGGAATACAAGGGATTGCCTGATTCGCAACATATTTCGGTCATTCTCATTCATCCTCAAAATCCCGACATAGTTTATGCTGCCGTGATGGGACATTTATTTACACCCAACGAAGAAAGGGGCGTTTTTAAAACCACCGACGGCGGGGATAACTGGAAGAAAGTATTATACATTGATGAAAACACAGGAGTCATTGACCTTGTGATGAATCCTGAAAACCCGGATGTTCTGTATGCCGCGGCTTACGAGAAGTACCGTTACCCCTGGCATTTTGAAGCGGGTGGAGAGAACAGCAGGATTTATAAAACCGCCGACGGAGGCAAAACATGGAGAAAACTGACCAACGGATTACCTGACGGGAAACTCGGCCGGATAGGGCTGGCAATCTATCCGAAAGATCCCCAAATCCTTTATGCAGTTGTTGAAATCCTGAAACCGTATATTCCCACCGGTCATGAAGACGAAATAGACATGCACATGAAACCAGTGGGTGAAGTAATCTGGGGGGATGTGTTCAAAACCACAGATGCAGGGGAACATTGGGAGAAGATGAACAACGATACGGTAAATGTGTCGGACAAAGCGCCTTATTCGTTCAACAAGATATATGTTGACCCGGATAAAATATATGTGTTGTCCATGACCATGCCCTATTCGCAGGATGGCGGCAAAACCTGGAAAGCCGTTGAATGGGGGAAAGGCAATCTGATGAAAAACGTGTTCGGCGATTTCCGTACAATGTGGATTGATCCGCAGGATGGGCGGCACATGCTCATCGGCAGCGACGGCGGGTTGTATGAGTCGTTTGACGGCGGATATACGGCGACACATCTCTATCAGATACCTTTGGGCGAAATCTATAATGTGTCGGTTGATATGGAAGAACCCTACAATGTTTACTGCGGGTTGCAGGATCATGAGGTTTGGAAAGGGCCGATCAACAGTTGGAAAGGATACCTTTCACTGGAAGACTGGTTTCTTGTGGGCAAGTGGGACGGGATGTACTGTCCCGTTGATCAGACCGATAGCCGGTGGTTTTATGCCACCACACAGTTTGGCGGACATATCAGGGTGGATCAGAAAACCGGTACACGTATCAATATCGAACCCAAAGCATCCAAAGGTCATCCCCGCTACCGTTTTCCGTGGGATCCTCCGCTAATCATATCGCCACACAACCCTGCCATTTTATATACAGGCGGGCAGATGCTGTTGCAATCGCTGGACAGGGGCGACACATGGATTGAGTTAAGCCCCGACCTGACCACCAACGATTCCGTCAAGATTGCCGGCAAAGGTCACATGATGTACTGCACCATTACCACTATTTCGGAATCGCCTGTGAAAGCCGGTGTTATCTGGGTGGGTACCGATGACGGCCGCGTGCATGTTACGCCCGATTTCGGAAAAATCTGGATTGAAGTTACCGATACGCTGGTCTCGCTTGGTGCTCCTGCCGACTGTTGGGTAACCCGCGTTTTTGCTTCCAACTTCTCCGACAGCACGGCCTATGTCTGCAAATCGGGATTCAAGTTTGATGATTTCAAACCCTACGTTTTCAAAACAACCGACATGGGTAAAACATGGACTGACATTTCGGAGGGGTTGCCGGAATATCCTGTAAATGTGATTATTGAGGATGCCAATAATCCGGATTTGTTGTTTGCGGGAAACGATCTGGGCATTTATTTCTCGCTGGACGGCGGGGAAAGCTGGCAACGGATGGAAGGGAATATCCCCAATGTCCCGGTTAATGACCTTGTTATCCATCCCCGCGAAAATGACCTGATTGCCGGCACCTACGGACGGGGGATGTACATCACAAACATCAACTTGCTGCAACAAATGACCCCGGATGTATTGGAGAACGACGTCTGGTTCTTTGACATTCAGCCCAAACCCGTCCGCAATGTGTCGGATGCGGCATTCTGGGGAAACAATAAATTGATGGGAGACAACCACCTTTTTACACCCAACGAGCCCAACGGTTTGCGGCTGGATTACCGGTTGAAAAAAGAACTGAAAGAAGAACCGGAATTCTTGATCTACAATGAAACCGGACAGCCGATGGATACGCTGACAGGCTTCAACAGGAAAGGAATAAATAAGGTGTACTGGCATACCTGGGATCAACCGCCTGGGACTTATAAGGTGGTGATGAAAGCCGGGAAGACAGAAATCGTAAAATATGGCGTATTGAAACCGCGGATTGTTTATCCGGTGATGAACTGGAAGGATGATGATTGACGATTTACGAATGACGAAAATAAACGTTGAAAGGCCAATAACCATTGACTAATGACCAATGACTTATAAATAGTATCTTGTAATGAAAACCAAAAAACACATACTCAAAAACATAACACTACTTCTCCTGCTCCTCATCATCGGGCTGGCGTTTTATCCAACCGGTGAACAGCCGCCTGTACGGTACGTGGACCGGGCAACAGGGGATACCATCACTGAAAAAATTGCCGGCGAGGGATGGCTGGTGTGGTTGTATGATAATCCGGTGGGTGAAGCCACTTTGTTTACCCTGGTGAAAAAGAAGTTTGTTTCATCAATTTACGGCAGGATGATGGACAGCCCTCGGTCGGCAAAAAAAATCGAACCGTTTATTGAAGAATTTCACATTGATATGAATGAAGTCCGGCAACAGGATTTTGAAACTTTCAACGACTTCTTTACCCGCAAGCTCAAAAAGACCGACCGGCCCATTGATACCGGAGTATTTGTAGTGGTGTCACCTGCCGACGGCAAGTGCCTGGCGTATGCCAATATCGAAAACAGTGATTTCATCATCAAGGGCCATCGTTTCAATGTTTATTCATTTCTGGAAGACTCCCTTCTCGCCATGAAATACGACAACGGAAGCATGATTGTCGTCCGCCTGGCGCCTTATGATTATCATCGCTTCCATTTTCCAGTAAGCGGTAAAGTGTCGCCGGTTGTAAAGATTAAAGGGGATTATTATTCTGTCAATCCCATTGCCTTACACAGGATAGCAGACATTTTTTGCATGAACAAAAGGGAATACGTAACCATTTCCAACCCGCAGTTTGGCGAGGTGGTCATGGCGGAAGTGGGCGCCACCATGGTAGGCAGCATCATTCAAACCTATTCGGGCGACAGTGTAACTAAAGGTCAGGAAAAAGGTTATTTCAAATTCGGCGGCTCTACCGTTGTGCTCCTGTTTGAGGATGATAAAGTGAAAATTGACGAAGATCTGCTGGAAAACACAAAACATGACCTTGAAACAGCGGTGAAAATGGGGGAGAGGATAGGAGTTTTAAAGACCTTCCAGAGTCCGCAGAAGGCGGACCTGGAAGAGTCGGAGTAAAACCACAACTCTTCCAGGTCCATTTGGGATGGACTCTGGAAGGTTGTCAAAAAATACAAAAAGAAAGTAGGGTAAACCCAAACCTGTGCGGTGTATGGGTGTAAAAACTTTAAACTTTATCATCATGAAAACAAAAATCAAATTATTCGCAGTTTTATTTATCGGACTTGCAGTTGCCTTTACTTCCTGTAACAAACAGCAGGATGACACCACACCGGCAACCGACAACACTACAAGCTATTCAAAAGACGATGCTTTGGCAGAGAACGTGTATAACAACGTGAGCAACATCGCCAATGAGGCTTATGATTATGCCAGTCACGGCTACATGAAATCCACAGAAGGCTGGATTTATCTCGGCGATTGCGCTACGGTAACCCTCGATACCACCGTATCACCCCGTGTGCTGACCATTGACTTTGGCGAAGAAAATTGCCTTTGCAACGACCTGAAATACCGCAGGGGCAAGATCATCGTAACTTTCACCGGAAGATATCGTCACCCCGGAACAGTTATCACGATTACTTTTGAAGATTATTATGTAAACGATAACAATGTGGACGGCACGAAAGTGATCACCAATATGGGGTTGAACGATGATGGCAACCTGTATTATAACATCAGCGTGACCGGTGTGATCCATTTATCACTCGACAGGGGAACCCTGAGCTGGAACTCAACACGAGTCCGTGAATGGATAGAAGGTGCCGACACACGGAAGCTGCGTGATGATGTTTACCTGATCACAGGTTCAGCAACGGGTATTCGCGCCAACGGCAAAACCTGGGAAACAGAGATCATCAACCCGTTGCGCAAAGAGTTAAGCTGCCGTTTCATTGTCTCCGGAACTGTTGAGATCACCCCCGAAGGCCTATCAACACGGGTGCTTGACTACGGAGACGGTGACTGCGACAACATTGCCACGGTAGTTATTGACGGCGTGACTTACACAATCTTCTTACACTAAATATAAACAACCTTTAAACTAAAAACCCCGGAGCTTCGGCTCCGGGATTTCCCGGTTTAAGCAACCTGAAACGTACCTGGAATTTGAATACTTTTACATTTGAACCATTTAAAAACGAATCTTTTGACACAGGCAGAGTTCAGGGAAATATTTGAGCAGTATTTTGACGAGGTAAGAAATTATATTTTTTACCGGTCGGGGGATACAGAACTGGCTACGGATATCGTTCAGGAAACGTTCATTAAATTATGGGAAAAGCAACTTGACCCCCGGAAGCACAAAATAAAAGGATTACTTTACAAGATGGCCGGCGATTTGTTTATCAGCAGCTACCGCAAACAAAAAACAATGATGGAATTCAGACTAAACATAAAAAACGACAACGACACAAGCCGGTCGCCCGAGGATATAACCCTGTTTAATGAATTGAAAAAAACTTATGAAAATGTGCTGGCCGGCATGCCCGAGAAGCAAAGAGTGGTTTTTTTAATGAGCCGCATGGATGAAATGAAATATCATGAAATAGCGGAACGGTTGGATATCAGTGTGAAAGCCGTTGAGAAAAGAATGTCACAGGCACTGGCCGAATTAAGAAAAGCAATGACAGTATCATGAACCGAAATAATAAACATAATAATCCTGCAACGGATCCCGGCGACTTCTTCAAGAAGGTTGAAATACCTTACGCAAGAAGTAAAGAGGATGTGTGGGCAGCCATTTCCTCGCAAATGGAAGAAGAGCGTCCACCCAAAACAGCACGAATTTTTTCTTTCAGGCCGGTGATGGCAGTAGCTGCCACTTTACTTTTATTGATTGCTTTATTTTCAATCATGCGGTTTTATACCAAAACTGTTGATTGCCCTTCAGGACAGCATCTGACGGCTACGCTTCCTGACGGTTCTTCCGTGGAAATGAATGCCGGTTCCACGCTGAAGTATCACCCGTTATGGTGGTGGGCTTCGAGGAGTTTACGGTTTGAAGGAGAAGGATTTTTCAGGGTGGAAAAAGGAAGTAAATTCAATGTGCGTTCGGCCATGGGTGAAACCAGTGTACTTGGAACCACATTCAACATTTATTCACGTGATGATACTTATCGTGTGACCTGTTTTACCGGGAAAGTAAAAGTGACTTCCGTTACGAAAGAAGAGGTTATCCTCGGCCCCGATTACACGGCCAGCGTCAACAAATCCGGAAACATTATCGTCAGGAAAGAAAAACAGCCGGAAACCACAATCTCGTGGAGAGAGAATATGTTTAACTTTACTGCCGCGCCACTGGAAGAAGTGATCAGAGAAGTGGAAAGACAATATGGCGTTTCCATCAGCATGGAGCCGGGTATGGACCTTTATTACACGGGATTCTTCTCAAAAGACAAACCCGTAGAAGAAGTTTTGAATATTATTTGCAAACCTTTTGGCATAACTTATGTAAAAACTGCTGATGGAAGTTACCGGATAATCAGCGATCAGTGAGACTGAACCACATAAGGCAATTATTGATTTTCTTTTTTCTGTTTTTGTGCTATTATTCCTATGGCCAGGAGATAAGAATCAAAGTATCGGATAGGCCCCTGAATAAGGCACTTGCCGATATCCGGGACAATTTTCAGGTGCATATTTCGTTTGACGACCGCTCGCTTGAAAAATACAGGGTCACCCTTGACAGCATATTCCCAACACCGGCGGACGCCATCAAAAGTTTATTATCGGGACTGCCTTTCGGATTTGATATAACAGATGATGTTTATGTTATTTATTATGCCAAGCCAGTCAGGAAAAAAACAGAATATTATCTTTCGGGGCAGATCATTGATGCTGTGAGTCATGAGCCCCTGCCGTTTTCGCACATCACCATTAATGGCCGGACGCTGGCAACCGATATGCAGGGCAGTTTCATGCATTCGTCGCAGACCGACAGTGTTTTTAAAATTGAGGCAACCCATCTCGGCTATTATATTTTGGATACCTTATTAAACGCTGCTACCGGTTTGCATATCAAGCTGATGCCGGCAAGTGTCGGATTAAAAGAGATCGTTATTACCGGTCATCCCATCGAAATGTCCACACAGATCGGCAATAAACCCGGGCTGATGAAAATGAACCAGAAGATCGCTTTCTTTCTTCCCGGTTTTGGTGACAATTCCATTTTTAACCTTTTGCGTCTGATGCCGGGTATTACCGCCTCGGGAGAGCAAACCAACGACCTGATTATCTGGGGTAGCTATGCAGGGCAAAGTCAGGTACTGTTTGACGGGTTTACCGTTTACGGGCTGAAAAATTTCAATGACAACATCAGTTCTTTTAATCCCATTATGGCCAAAGACATTGAAGTACATAAGGGCGGTTACGGGGTGGAATTCGGGCAACGTGTGGGTGGTATCGTCAACGTGACCGGGAAAAACGGAAATACCCAAAAACCCTCTTTCACTTTTATGATCAACAACATGACGCTGAATGGTGAGGTGGAAATACCCATGTTCAAAAGAAGCTCGCTGGTGATCGCCTTCAGGCATACCTATTATAATCTTTACAATCCTTCAGATATGAACGGGCTGATCAAACGAAACAATGATGCTGACACATCCAACGATATTGATGTGAACATTGTTCCTGACTACCGTTTCAGGGATATAAACATAAAATATTCATTTAATATCAGTGACAATGACTTGTTTTACATCAGCTTATACGGAGGGGATGATAACTTCTCCTACGATATCGATGAACCGGTAGATAAATGGTTCCTCCTGAAAAATACATGGGAGGTAAATACCCAAACCGGGGGATCCGCTTATTACGGAAAAACATGGAAGAACGGGAATACAAGCAGTTTACGGGTCAGTTTCTCGCAATTGAACAGCGATTATGACGATGATTTCAGGCTGAAGCACCGTACGGTTAATTATACTTACTGGATTGAGGATAAATCCACCAGAAACCAGATCGCCGAAACAACTATCCGGAATGATAATCGTTTTGCCCTTGGTAAATACCATATTCTGGAAACCAACGAGGGCTTTGTTTACAATCATGTGGAACTGAAAGAAGACACATTCGGAGTACGAAGTGTGAACATCGAGTCGTTTGCCCAGCGGGCTTTTGTTTCGGTGCAGGATTACATGGCGTTGGGAAAGAAGGTGACCTTCAAGCCGGGAATCCGCTTTACCTATGCATTTAATCTGAATAAACTGTATGCCGATCCGCGACTCTCGTTGTCGGTTAATATGGGAGATTACTGGAAACTGAATGCGGCCTGGGGTATTTATCATCAGTATATTTCAAAAAGTTCGGTTGTTGACGAAATGGGAAATTACCGGTTTATCTGGGCTATCTGCAACAATGATGACGTGCCTGTACTGACGGCATCGCATTTCGTTCTCGGGCTGTCGGTGCACCGAAAGGGCTGGACTTTCAGCATGGAACCTTATTACAAGCGGGTTTACGGAATCACGAGGTATTTTTATTCACCAAAATACAACTGGCAGGGGATACTTAACGGAGACAGCAAGATGTACGGGGTGGATTTTTTCCTGCAAAAAGATTTCAAAAAAGTAACGGCGTGGGTTTCTTATTCGCTGAGCAAGACCGGGGAACGTTTTCCTGATTTGCCTGATGAAAGTTACCACCGGGCGCCGCAGGATCAGCGTCATGAAGTGAAAGCTGCGCTGATGCTGAATTTCGACCCGTTTTATTTTTCGACCAATTATGTGTATGGCTCCGGTTTCCCTTATGCGCCTTACCCGTATGACCGGGATGCGGACCGGACTTACAATCGCTGGGACATGTCGTTTATTTACAAATTCCTGAACCGGAAAGTAGTAGGGGAGGTGGGGTTGTCCGTCCTGAATGTGCTGAATACAGAGAATATCAAATACACCAATTTTGAACGCATCCCTGCGAGCCAGGTCAACAGTATCAACATTTATGCGGAAGCCATACCCATTACACCTGCGTTGTATCTGAAGTTTTCGCTGTGATTAATCTTCCCTGTACCCGACAAGCGAAATCTGAAAATCAATACCATCACCAACGACAAAGCTGTCATCACTGCTCGCTATATGCTCCGAGTAGGCGGTTATGCCCCAGTACAAGCGGTTGATGGTAAACTCTTCCGATTGGATGATGAGGGAATCGTTTTGAATGTACATTTTACTATTGAAGCGGATGCAATTGTCGATTCCTTTTATTTTGAGATCCCCTGTCACCTGGAAAGTTGTGCTGTGTATTTCTTCAACATCCTCAATGCGAAAATTTGCTTCGGGAAAATTTTTCACATCGAAAAAAACATCCGATCGCAGTACATTTTCAAGCGTTCCTTTCATCAATGCATAGTCGATGTCCAGGTCAACAATGCTATCCATTTTCATAACGATCTCACCGGAAACGATCTTGTTATCAACAACTTTGAGCATTCCTCTTTTAACGAGCACATAGCCGTTGTGAATGTCGCATTTCCAGTAAATCCTGCTTTTCAGTGTGTCGATCCTGTAAACCAGCGTATCACTTTGATGGCTTTCGGGCGGGGCAAGTGCAAAAGCAGATGAAAATACCGGAATGAAACTAAAAAGCAATATGTACCTGATTATTTGGGTCATTCGGGTTTTTATTGATTTTCTATTTCTTATCATAAAAAGAATAATTAATTATTTCACCTGCGTTGGTACAATCCCTGATGCCTTACCGTCAACCAGTATTTTTTTTATGTGCCGGGGGATATGTAGCGCATCTTTGAAGTTTGTGTTTTTCAGTCTTGCCCCGTAAAACGTGCATCCTTTCAGGTTGGCACCGTTGAAGTCAGTACCCTGGAGGTGCGAGCCCTGAAAATTGGAATTTTCCAGATTGGCGTTAAAGAATCTTACGCCTTCAAGACGGGCGCCCGTAAAATCGCAGGAGCTGAAATTGGTTGAGTCAAAGATAGAATGACTGAGCACAGCGCGTATCAGCCGGGCATTGACGCCCAGTGTATGTGAAAAGTCGCAATAGGTAAATTCAGCATCCTTCAGCAGGGCATTTGTCAGGTCACAATTCCGCATGTTTGTACCGTGACCTTCCATGCCAAACATATTTGCTCCCCTGAAATCGCTGCCTTCAAAATTTGCCTCGTTCACGTGAACATGGAAAAGTCTGGCCTGGCTGAAAATGCAGCCTTTGAGACTGGAATTATCAAAACGGGTCCATCGCAGGTCTGAAACCCTGAAATCAGAATGATCAAAAACACTGTTCTGGCAGTTGGCCGTTCGCATGCTGGCTCCTCTGAAATCTCCCTCAATGATGCTGACATCCGGCCAGTAAATTTTATCAAGTTCCGCATTCCGGAAATCATCACCATCCTGGGGTACAGGAATGATACCTTTTTTACGGGTTTTCCCGTTTTTTAACTGCGTATCGAGGTCAACAACCGAATCTATATCTTCATTACTTAAAAAGTTTGCAAGTTTTAAAAAACCGGAAGAATCAGGTGTTGCCGGATAGGCGGCTTGCTTTTCTCCCGAACTGTCTCCGGGGTTGCTGCATGCATACAAAATAATAAAGCTGATGGTCACCAGCGAAGTAAAAAAGGTTATTGATTTGTTCAACATTTCCTGTCCGATTCGTTTATAATATATTTTCAGTCACTTATCTGCCAAGAGAGTCCGCAGTCTTCAATCTCCAGTCGTCAGTCCGCAGTCCACAGTCGTCAGTCTTCAATCTCCAGTC
>JAOZOO010000023.1 GCA_029933225.1 Bacteroidales bacterium
CAAAAGGGTTTAACGCTTCGGAACTTAAAACAATCGGCATAATTATTGAGAATTATTTGGAACAGTTAAAACATAAGTGGTATGAATACTTTAACAGTTAACAAATCGCAAAATGCAGTAAATGTCTTATTTTCAGATACAAAAATGATTATTTGGCTCGAAGACGGCAGAGAATTATCAGTACCTTTGGAGTGGTTTCCCAAATTAAAAAAAGCAACACCCGAACAACTGAATAATTGGAGGTTCATTGGCGGTGGTGAAGGAATCCATTGGGAACAACTTGATGAAGATATTTCAATTGAGAATTTACTGTACTAACTTATTTCCCCACTTGTATTGGTCTTCCCGTCCAGGCAGGGTCTTAGCGGGATTCGTGCAAAGTGAAAAAGACAAAACTTCCATATCCGGTAAAACAATGTTAAACGGATCAGAATTAGTGAATGATTTTATAGATCAACTCTTTCAACTCACCGTAACTTGTGGCATCATTACTGCCCACCCCTTTGCTTTTCAGGTCAAGAGTGCGGATTTGCGAGATGATGTATTTTATTTTCTGCGGTGAAAAAACATTGGCTGCATGTTGATAATCTCTCACAAAATAAGGATTAACACCCAGTTCGGCAGCTATCTCATTCGGTTTAAGGTTCCTCACATAATGATAAAGAAAAACTTTCATGAAATAATTGTGCAACATGACCGAGATCATTTGTAAAGGGTGTTCTTTGGGATTGGCCTCAAAATAATTGACAATACGGTGTGCCTTAACTGCATTCCGCTGACGCAACGCTTTCTGAAACTCAAAAATATTAAAGTCTTTGCTTATCCCTATATTTTTCTCAATCTCATTTTCGGTAATCATGGAACCTTCTTCCAGGTTGATCGCCAGCTTGTTCAGCTCGTTGGATATCTTTCCCAGGTCATTCCCAAGATGTTCCGAAAGCAATTCCGTGGCTACGGGATTGATCCTGTATCCCAGCTTCTGCACATTTTTTTCAATCCAGCCGGGAACCTGGTAATCACTCAGCTTTTTTGATTCAAAAAGGACAACGTCTTTTCGTTTGGCAAGTTTTTTATAAAAGGATTTGCGTTTATCCAGCTTTTTATATTTATAACCGATGGCCAGTATCGTGGTATCGAGCGGAGTATCAAAATAGACTTCCAGTTCCTCAAAATTTTTAATGGCCTGTGCCTCTTTCACGATCACGACCTGGTAATTTCCCATCATCGGAAACCGGCGGGCAAGGTCGGTTATATCTCTCGGCGAAACCTCCCTGCCGTAAACCACAACCTGGTTAAACTCTTTTTCGGTGTCTTCAAGGATATTGTGTTCGATATAATTGATGAGCACGTCATTGAAATAAGGTTCTTCGCCGAAAAAAAGATAAACCGGGGAATAAATTTTGTTCTCCAGGTCTTTTAAAATCTCCTCAAATTTCAAATCCATCCCTTATCAGAATCTAAGGTGTTTGACAGTAAGTCCTTTATTGATCAGTTGCTTAAGCGATTCGACACCGATGCGAATATGGTCTTCAACAAACTGCTTGTTAACCAATTCATCCGTTTCCCTTGTTTTAATACCTTCCGGAATCATCGGCTGGTCGGAAACCAGTAAAAGGGCACCGGTGGAAATTTCATTGACAAATCCCACGGTGAAAATGGTAGCCGTTTCCATGTCAATGGCCATGCTCCGGGTTTTCCGCAGGTATTTTTTAAATTTTTCGTCATGTTCCCAAACCCTGCGGTTGGTGGTATAAACAGTACCCGTCCAGTAATCTTTTTTAAAATCGCGAATGGTGGTCGAAATGGCTTTCTGCAGGCTAAATGCAGGCAGGGCCGGAACTTCGGGAGGCATGTAATCATCAGAGGTTCCTTCTCCGCGGATAGCGGCAATGGGCAGGATCAGATCACCGACTGCATTTTTCTTTTTCAGTCCGCCGCATTTCCCAAGGAACAAAACCGCTTTCGGATGTATGCTCCCCAACAGATCCATAATGGTTGCCGCATTGGCACTTCCGATACCGAACATGATCATGGTTATTTCTCCCGCAGTCACTGCCGGCATGGGAACGCTTTTGTCTGAAATTTCCACACCGTTCCAATCGGCAAACAACTGCAGATAATAGTTAAAGTTAGTGAGTAAAATATACTGTCCGAAATTTTCGAGTGGCATCCCTGTATAACGGGGTAACCAGTTTGAAACGATTTCCTGTTTATTTCTCATTTTCAAATTTTGGGGCAAAGTTACCGAATTAATACTAATTTTATTTTTTGAATGACGAAAAACTCTGCTGGCATGAAACTCAACATACCCGAATACCCATTAAGAACAAGGCAGAAGGCAGAAGGCAAAACAGAGGTTTTTGATGAGTTCCGTAAAAAATTCATTGCCCTCACACCCGAAGAATGGGTCAGGCAACAGTTTTTGCATTTTCTGGTGAATGAAAAAGGGGTTCCGTCAGGATTGATAGCTGTTGAGAAAGGCATCAAGCTGAACAGGATGCAGAAAAGATTCGATGCTGTGGTTTATTCAAATGACGGAAATCCGCTAATGCTGCTCGAGTTCAAAGCACCGGAAGTAAAGCCCGATCAACATGTATTTGACCAGATTGCCGCTTACAACATAAAATTGAAAGTAGATTATTTACTGGTGAGCAATGGCTTACAACATTATTGCTGTAAAATTGACCGCCGGTTAAACCGTTTTGATTTTTTGGAAAAAATACCGGATTACCGGGAATTATCAACGAGCAGATAAGAATATTTTTCACTTAATTTTTT
The DNA here is from genome assembly GCA_029933225.1 of Bacteroidales bacterium. Classification (GTDB taxonomy): domain Bacteria; phylum Bacteroidota; class Bacteroidia; order Bacteroidales; family F082; genus JAADID01. Next base: position 2,779 of record JAOZOO010000023.1, read on the forward strand.
TCATAAAGCATTTTTAATCAAAAAATCCAATTGATTGAGTTAAAAAAATTATAAATTTGCTTCTAAAATTCCTAATCATGAAAAATGTAATTATACAGGTTGTTTTATTCATAGTCATTGTAGTACTTGGATACATGATATACGAAAGCATCCAGGAACCGTTACGCTTTAAAAAAGAGCTGGAACGTCGTGAGTTGGTTGTTGTTAACAAGTTGAAAGATATCCGGAACGCCCAGTTGATATACAAAAAAATGAAAGGCAGTTATGCCGGTAATTTCGATTCACTTGAAAAATTTCTCGCTGTTGCCGAAATCCCGCTTGTAAAGATGATTCCTGATCCCAACGATACTACCTTTACAAAAACCATCAACGATACAATAGGTTATATCAAAGTGGAAGACACATTATTCAAAAACAAACCCTACACCCTGTATGAACTGTCCATCATTCCTTTCTCCGATGGTCAAGAGTTCGAGATGGCTGCCGACACCATCGACCGCGGTGGTGTGCTGGTACACGTTTTCCAGGTACTTGCTCCTTACGAAGCTTTTTGTAAAGGAATGGATAAACAACGGGTCATTAACCTGATCGCCAAGATGGAAGATACAGACAGATATCCCGGTTTGAAACTGGGTTCATTAACTGAAGCTTCAACCAACGGCAATTGGGAGTAAATCATTCCCTATGCCCCTTTACAAGGACAAACATACCGGATTTTACGACAAATCATTTCAGGAAACCGAAACAGAGGATTACGTGCTCTCGTTTATGATCGGTTCGCAAGACTTTGAGTTTACCCTTTATCATCCTGAAAAAAGAACATTCATCGGTTTTGAAAAATACCTGTTTGGGGAATTAAAGAAAACCAGGTCTGTTAAAGACAAACTGGAGGAACTGCTTAAAAGACATCCCTGGCTTCATTCATCATTTTATCAGATCAATATCATTTATGATAACGACATGAGTACGCTGGTTCCTTTGTCTCTTTTCAATGAAAAGGAAAAAGCCGTTTATTTAAGGTTCAACCACCCCGATCAGAAAGACAACAGTGCGGAATACGACTTGCTGAAAAATATGGAACTGGCCAATATCTATTACATGCCCGTGCCGGCGATCAACAAAGCCGTTGAGTTGTGGCCCGAAGCCCGGTTTTTCCATTACTCGTCCGTCCTGCTTCAAAGCCTCGCCATCAATTTTAAAAACAAGTCGGAAGACAACAAACTGTTTGTCAATTTGAGAGATGGTGTATTTGATGTGGTAAATTTCAAAACGGGTAAGCTCAATTTTTACAATGCCTTCAGATACAAATCCGATGAAGACTTTATTTATTTTCTTTTGGCCACACTTGAGCAACTTAAACTGAATCCGGAAGATGCCCGTATCGTTTTATCAGGAAATATTGAAAAAGGCGACCCTAAATATGAAATGATTTATCGCTACATCAGGCATTTTGAGTTTATCGAACGTAACGAAATCTTTCGTTACTCCTATGTAATGGAAGAGTTGGGTTTTTCAAAATATTACGTTCTTTTCAACGTAATACAATGCGAATAATCGGTGGTAAATACAAACGGCGCCTGATCAGGCCACCCAAAAACCTGCCTGTGCGACCCACAACCGACCTGGCTAAAGAAAGTCTTTTCAACATTATACAGTATAAAACGGAGATCAGAGACAAATCTGCACTGGACCTTTTTTCAGGGACGGGTTCTATTGCGTTTGAGTTTGCTTCGAGAGGATGTTCGACTGTTTATGCCGTTGAACGGGATAGCCGGTGTGCACGATATATCAAACAAACGGCTGCCGATTTTGGCATGAAACAGTTGAAAACAGTTCATTCCGATGTGTTCCGGTTTCTGAATCCCCGGACACCCCGTTTCGACATCATCTTTGCCGACCCGCCTTACCAGATGAAAAATATTGAAGAAATCCCAAAGCTGATCTTTAAGTATGATTTGCTGTTACCCGGCGGTTTACTGGTGATCGAACATCCGAAAGAAATTGATTTTTCAGCGCAGGATCATTTTGTCGAACACCGGAAATACGGGCATGTGAATTTTAGTTTTTTCAGCAATGAATCTTCAGGTGGGGAGTGATCTGCTGAAAGAATGCCATGCGGACATCGGCAGGAAAGGCGGACATTAAATGTTAAAACAACGAATCAATCAATTCTTTTTTATCAATCTCAAAATGGTCTGCAACATCTTTTAAAATATTAGACAATGTACCTATTTTTATAGGGTTATGATTAGGAATGGTTATATTATGAATGCCATTCTTTTCTGTAGTTAATCTGATATGACTGCCAACTTGCCGTGTTTGTATATATCCATACTTGCCAAGTTTCTTAATTAAATCTTGCCCGTTCAGGTTACGAGGAATTTTTTTCATGCGGTAAAAACTTCTTCTTTAACAAAATGCAGACGCACAATTTTAGGAGCTCCCGACTCAAAATGACACTTAATGGCTTCCCTGATATTTTTTTTCAGGTCTTCAATCGATTCTCCTTCCGTAAAAATAGAATACCCTAAAGCTTTGGCTTCGTAACCACCTTCACTTGATTCTTCAACAAGAAAAATTATTTCGTTCATATTGGACTTTTTTGCAAAAATAACAATAACTGAACAAACATGTCGATTTAAAGTGTAAACGGGGACAAGGTACGGGTCAGTAGCAGACACAAAAAAAACCGCCTCGAATTAACGAGACGGTTTTTGTTTTTTCATCATTCATTTCTAATATTCATCCTCATTGAAGAAAAAGTCTTCTTTTGTTGGATAGTCCGGCCAGAGATCTTCGATACGATCATACGTTTCCCCTTCATCCTCTATCTCTTTGAGGTTTTCAATTACTTCAGCCGGCGCACCGGTCCTGATGCACCACTCAATAAGCTCCTCTTTTGTTGCCGGCCAGGGTGCATCCTCAAGCTTCGAAGCCAACTCTAATGTCCAATACATCGCTCAGCTTTTTGGTTTTAATTTTTTGCAAAAATAATTTTTTGACCGAATAAAACACAAAAAATAAAAATTCTTTTGAATCCCTTATAAATCAAGACTTCCAGACGATTTCTTCTCCACCGAAGTCTTTCGAGAGCTTTCTGGAAAGCACAAAAAGGTAATCGGAAAGGCGATTAAGGTACTGTATATTTACGGAAGCAACAAAATACTTTTCTGCTATTTTGATGATCAGGCGCTCGGCCCGGCGACAAACAGTGCGGGCAATATGACAATAAGAAACCACCGTATGACCACCGGGCAGGATGAAAGAAGCCAACGGGGGGACATCCTTTTCCATTTTGTCAATCTCTTTTTCCAGGATTTCAACATCTTTCTGCTTTACTTCCGGCAGAGCCGTTTTTTCCGATCCCGTTCCTTTGGCTAACTGCGACTCCATAACAAACAAGGTGTTTTGGATCTCCAAAAGTACTTCCTTTAAACCGGTATCTATTTCCTGATCACGTATCAGGCCTATCCAACTGTTCAGCTCATCCACCGTTCCGTAAGCTTCAATGCGCTCATCATATTTCGGCACACGCTCACCCCCGATCAATGATGTAGAACCCTTGTCGCCTGTTTTGGTGTATATTTTGAATTGCTTGGTCATGCAGTGTTTTTTGCTCCCCCGTTCTGAAGAACGGGGTAACTGATTTGTTTCATGACATTAATTATTGTTCGCTGTCAGTTTCCCCATCCTTCAGGATGGGGTTAGCTCCTCGTCTCAAGATTCCTCTTCCACCACCTGATAATCTTTCACTTTTTTGATATTCCTGTTCACGGTATCGGAAGCGATCCTGCCATCCATCAGGCGGATGATCCGGTGGGCATGCTGCGCAATATCCTGTTCATGGGTAACGATTATGATCGTGTTCCCTTTTTCATGGATTTGTTCCAGCAGTCCGAGTATCTCGATTGATGTCTTGGAATCGAGGTTTCCCGTGGGCTCGTCGGCCAGCACAATGGATGGATTGTTGACCAGTGCCCTGGCAATGGCCACCCTTTGTCGTTGTCCTCCCGACAATTCATTGGGTTTGTGAGTCACACGGTCAGCAAGTTGAACCTGTCTCAGCGCTTCTTCCGCCATTTGTATTCGCTGACGCTTTGGGATACCGGCATATATCAAAGGCAGCATCACATTTTCCAGTGCCGTTGACCTTTGCAACAGGTTAAACGTCTGAAAAATGAACCCGATCTCTTTGTTCCGTATGTCAGCCAGTTCGTTATCAGTCAGTTTACTAACATCCACACCGTTCAGATGGTAGTGTCCGGCAGTGGGTGTATCGAGGCATCCCAGCACGTTCATCATGGTGGACTTTCCCGAGCCGGACGGCCCCATCAGCGCCACAAACTCATTTCGGCGAATGGAGACGGATACATCAACCAATGCTTTGACGGTAACCTTTCCCACCTGATAAAAGCGGGATATATTTTCAAAACGAATTATTTCTTCATTCATGGACAATCGAAGTTTAGTTGTCAAATGTACGAAAATCCCTGCCTGTAAAATGTCAATATCGTAAAATGAAATCCTGTTTTGCAATCCCTTTTCTGAAAAATACCAGCCCGATCCAGTAAAGATCAATGGTAATGCTCACCCTTTCGTCTTTTTTAATCTTTTTCCACGCTTTGCTCATTCCCCTCGACCAGTGGATATCGTCAAACATAAAAACGCTGTTTTCATGCGCACATTTCATACACTTGTTAAAATAGCGAAGTGTGGATTTCTTGCGGTGGTTACCGTCAAAAAAGACCATGTCGAGTTGATCAACATTTTGAACAATGTTATTCAGAATGGCTCCGAACTCACCCACTTCTACCTCAATATTGAGGCCGTGCCTTTCAAATGTTTCGTTGGCTATGGTGGTCAGTCCCATGCTGCCTTCCATGGTGATGATCTTTGCCTGTGGATGACCTTTTGAAAGATAAGCGGCGCTGATACCCACCGAAGTACCGAATTCAAGAATGGTTTCCGGTTTAAAATAGCGAGACAGGCGAAAAAGCAGTTCAAGTTGTTTACGGGTGTGGCCCGATTGTTTGACAATGTTCCCGACAGTTTTTACTTTGACGATGTAATCTTTGTTTCCGGCCACGGCACCAAAATCCATGGTTTCAATTTTATCGGTCCGCCGGGCAAATTTCTTCCTTAGCCTGTTCAGTTCGCGGAATTCTTTGTATTTCGTTTTATCCTTAAAAACTTTTTCGATCAGGTCGTAAACAAAAGGCGAATGAACCTGATACCGCGTTTTGGTTTTTCGCAAATAATTCAGATACGCCGTGACCTGCCAGACCTTTCCCATCATTTCGGGGTTTTAATTGTAAGCGATTTTGTTCAGATAAAAAACAGTCCGTATGTTTTGTTCATCAAGTGATCGGTTTTTCAGCTTTTGATATCCGTAAACCAGGTAATAATTATCGTACCATTTTAATAAATTGTTATAATTATCGGCTGTCACACGATCGTTCGGGACCTTTGTGACAATGGGCGTTTCAGCCGTTCCGATATCCACCGGACCTTCAATGGTTTTCAAAAATATTTTTCCGTTATTCACATAAGCAATGTTAACATAATTATCCTCATTAAAAACAATGGATTTTCTTTTCAGGGAATAGGAGATCAGGTCGCGGATGGAAAAATCATTGTTCCAGATCAACTGGCCGTCATCCGACAAACCGACCACCACAACGTCATAAAATTCATAACCAACAAACAACCGGTAAGAATAAGGGACCGGTCTTCCGTAGAAATCGTAATCCATCCGCGTTTCCGTCTGGTAATAAGGCTTGTAGGCTTCTACGGAAAAAACATACTGATCGTTTACTTTAATGACTTCAGGATCAGTAAAATGAAAATATCCCAACACTTTTTTTAAATCATCCACTGTTCGCACATTTTTCCGGTAATCCAGTTTGCCGCTTCCCAGCGCACCCGTAATGTTATTCAGTTGCATAAAATCATAAAAATGCAAAGTTTTTTGCTGACCGTTCTCAAACTCCAGATAAAACATACCCACCGAGTGGGCTTCTTCTTTGTCCTGGTTTGTTATTTCTTTCAAGGAAAGAACATTACCCGTGTAAATATCATAAATACCAAAGACTTTTAAATGCTGGTTATTTATCGGGATAAAAACAAAATCGCTAAGCACTTTCAGGTTGGCATCTGTTTCCGCCTGCAACACTTTATCCACAGTCCCTGCTTTGGTAAACGAAATGATCTCATCAACGATATAGCGATTATCCTTTGAAGTTTTCAATGCAATGTAAAACCGCTTCCATCTTTTGTCGGCATGCATTTGCATGATATAGCTGTCGTTTCCTTCCTCAACATGAAGCGGGTTAACATCTCCTGTCAAAAGATCAATAAACACCAGGTCGGTGGCAAACCCTTTCAGGTTCAGCGCCAGGCAGCCCGTATTGTCTATCACTTCAAACCCTGCGATCTCTGATTTCTCAGGAAATGTTCCCGAAACTTTCGTGAACTCTTCGGTGCGCATGTTGTAACTCACAATATCATAAAAACCTAAATCGCTTTTTGAACGGGAGGAATTCCGAAAAAACATATACAATCTTTCACCCGATATTTTTGCGTCCAGAAACACTAATTTATCTGTTAACGGTATAAACTTGAGCCATTTCTGCCTGAGTGATTCGTTAAACAAACCAAAATACCATTTTCGTTCGTCATTGCTGTTCACTTCATTGCTTTCATAAAAGATCAGTATTTTTTTATCCTTCAGCTTCTCCACATGGAAAGTTTCCACATCAACGCCTGCCGGCACTTCCAACCGCACAGGCTTCAGTTTCTGCCCGAAAATGATAAACGGAAAGACAAGCAGGAGAAATAATATTGTAAAACGCTTTTTCGACATATTATCTGTTTGAAATGAACGTAAAAACCTGCGATTCATTATTGAGCACACTACGAAAAATATTATTCCGAACAAAGTTACAATTTAATACCGGAAATCTATGCGGGACAAACAAAAACCCGACCAATATGAAGGAAAGTCTCTGCCGGAAAATCTGTAAAAATCTGGCAATTCCTGTTATCTTAAAAAAAGGAAAGTAATAACGATAGCAGACCCCTCCTCGCTGCGCTGTGTTAAACGAGGGCGAAATCATCATAACCGTTAGAAAGACAAAGGGGCTGTCTAAAAGGATGTATCTATTAAAGATTTCACGCAACGACGCCAAGAACGCAAAGTTATCTTACTGATTTATAGTTACATCTATTCTCTGCGTCGCTGCGCCTTTGTGTGAAACATGACTTTTTAGACAGCCCCAATGAGTGTAACATAAAAAACTATCTGATTTGTAGCTTTCCGGAAGCTGTTTTCCCGTCGGCAAAAGTAATGTGCACAAGATAGATACCTGAATGCAGGCCGCTGACATTGATTCTGTTTACTCCTTTCGTAACGTTAACTGTCATCACTTTTCTCCCTGTCAGGTCAACGATGATAAGCTCACCCGTGGCTGATGAATTCAGGTTGATAAGGTCACTTGCCGGATTGGGATACAGTACAATTGTTTCTGTTTTGTTCTCCCCGATTCCAACGCCCTGAATACCATAGATCAGGATATCATCAACTTCCCATGTTGCCGATTGTTCAGCCGTGGAAGTGTATTTAAAACCGAGATAACTTGATTCGGCGGCCATCGAAGTCAGGTCAACGTCACCCGAAGGAACCCAGTTCCAGCTACCGTCCGACCAGGCAGCCTGATCGGTGATATCAAGCCAGGTAAAGTTGTTCGGATCACCTGCGCCGTCATAGTCAGAAGAAAAGAACAGTTGCAGATCGGGACCGGAATAATTCATTCCGCTGATAAAATTGAAAGTAACACTTGTAAATCCCGTCAAATTCATCTGTGGTGAGATCAGCCAGTCTTCATTTTCATTTGATCCGGAATCGTAACCTGACATACGGGCAAATTTGTTCCCGCTGAATTCATAATTTTCCCATACCTGGGCTCCGGTTACATTGTAAGCTGTCCAGGTACCCAGTGTACCGCTTTCAAAATCTTCCTGGTTAATTACTACAATATTGGGGATTTGGGCAGTTGCAACCGGCGGATTGCCATCGGTTTTGTAGTTGATATTGTCACCCGAGTTGGTGTAAGGATAAATAGTGAAAGTATAATCCTGCCCGGGCGTCAGGTCGGGAAATGTGTAAGTTCCTTCACCATACGTCACATTCACAGCCACTTCACCATCCGACCAGTCGAGGTCGTTTGAAACCGGAACACCATCAACCGGTGCGGTAAAGTCGGTAGAAGTACCTTCATGACCAAGGATTAGATAGGCGCTGGGCAATTGTTCTCCGACGGCATCTATCCAGTTCAGGATAATGCTTACCCCCGATGCGGTAGCCGTAAAAAACGTTGGGTAATTGCTCGGCTCCGGGTAGTTGGTTGATCCGGCTTCTATCGAAAAATCATCATAATACACGTAGCCGCCATCTACATTATCCTGTTTGTAAACCCGTACCTCAAAACGGAACTGTGTAGCATCCGCCGGGGCAATCAGGGTAACCTCAAAATGTTGCCAGGAAGCATTTTCTTCGCTGTAGGTTGAGGGTCGCAGCACATCACCGTCCACATCAATAGTGCTCCCGCCGGCATCCAGCCAGTAAGACCAGATACGGGTCTTGGCATCGGTGGCATTGTCGTAATACCAATAGCTGATGGTGTATTGCTGGCCGGCCGTGATACCCTGTACATCCTGCCTGAATTTTTTTGAGCTGCTTGCAGACTGGTGTGCCGCCGAATAGGTACCACCATGAACCTCCGCAGTGCTCTGGCTAATGTTTTCATAAAGGTCCCATCCGGTGGGCGTGTTGGCGTCGTCCCATTGTTCCAGGTCTCCGTTTGTAACCATATTTTGACCCGACACGTAAAAGTGTGATGAGAAGATCATCACAAAAACAAAAAAAAAGTAAATTTTTTTCATGACTTTGAATTTGATTTTATTATTTATTTAAGTTTTTAATGTGAAACCAAACAACCCCTCTCCCCCGAAACTGATTCAGTTCGGAGACAGAGGGGTTGTTTTTAACCGGTATTACTCCATATCATTTTATCCATATCCATTTAAAAAAACAAATACTATTTGATCAGGAGTCTTTTTACAATCGTTGCACCCTGCTTTGTGTCAGTAAACTTTACAAAATAAACACCTTTGTTCAGGCTTTGCAGGTTTAATTTTTCGCGACCGAAAACCGTACTCCGTTCCACAATCTTACCCGTAAAGTCATAAATGATCATTTCGGCCTCAACGCCTGCAGGTATCACAATATTCACCTGACCATTGGTTGGGTTTGGATATATATTAACCGTTTTATCCGTTAAAAGGTTGTCATAAATTCCCACCGGCGTAACTTCGATAAAGTCTTCTTTAGTCAGTGAGTCACTGCCAAAGGTGTTGGTCACGATCAGTGTAACATCGTAAAATGCGTGTTCATCAATCAGATAATAAATATTCTGGGGATTTTCCTCTGTGGACTGATCGGGTGTACCGCCTTCAAAATACCACTGATAATTCAGACTGTCACCGGTTGACAGGCTGGTAAAATTGACGTAACCGCCGGCAGGTACCACATAAGTATCCGCATCAAAATCGGCTTCCGGCACATAGCCCGAGTAAATATAATCGGTGTAAGTAATACTATCTGTATTTGCACCGTCGGATACAACCAGCGTAACATCCCACATTCCGGGCGAGTCGTAATGGATATAAGGTGGCGACTGTCCGTCAAAGCTGCCGGGCGTACCGCCTTCAAAAGTCCAGTTCCAACTGGTCGGATCACCCGATGTCTGATCGGTAAACAGCACACTGTCGCCTACCGGAACTACGGTTTTGTCGGCATCGAATCCGGCAATGAGCGATATCTGGCATGCAAATCCCGGCGTGGCAAAGATGGAATCACCATCGGCATTGACTGCCATAAAATTCACCGAAGCATTCCAGTACTGAGGCTGCGAGTTGTCAACATCCGGGTTACAAAGTGTAAGTGAAGCTCCCCAGCCGTCTGCCAGCGTATCCCAGGGCAAAGCATCATCATAGGGAACATAGTCAACCACATTGCCGAGCGAGTCAGACAGTTCAACGGGTTCTCCGCTGTTTTTCAGCCCGCCGCTGGTCCACTGGTATGACTGCACGCTGAAAGTATTCATCATGGCTACCGAATCTTTTGCCAGCAGCATGAACGTATCCGGAAGAATTGATATATCGGGGAAAATATATTCAACACCATCGGACATATAAAAACCCTTCATATTTACGGTGTCTTCCGAATTGTTATAGAATTCGATAAACTCGAGTGAGTCTTCTCCCGATTCCGGTGGGTTGTACATGATCTCTGTAATGACAATATTGGGTAGATCATAAGGTTCGATGATTGAAAAATAATCGGCGCTTTCCCCGACGGGGTCTTCGTCTTCGAGTCCGGATATTCTTATTTTGTAGTCATCTCCTGTTTCCTGGTCATCAAAAACATTCCACAGGAAGCTCGAGTCGGAAGCCGGCAGGTTATAAACCAGCTCTTGTGGTTCTTCACCGTCTTTCACAAGTTCGATCTTTATGTTGCCATCCCAGAATCCGTAAATCCAAGTGATTTCCCATTGTGAGCCCTGTTCGATATATTCTCCTCCGACAGGGCTTGTCACCCAGATAAAGGGTACCGGGGGGAAGTTGATCGCGCCTGGCGTTCCTCCGTCCTGCTCGCTGGCAGCCCAGCTTTCGGGCAGGCTGTTGTCGCTGGCCGGGTCAATGAGCGCCAGTGTGGGGCCATCGCCGTCCGGTTCAGACGGCCACGGATCGGAATCATCATAAGTGACAATATCCATCAGGATGCCGTCAGCATTGTAGATTCTTACTACATCACCGCCGTTGTTCAACTGGAAATTTCCTGATCCGTCATAATCGGGAGTAAAAGGAAAATCGCCACTGGTGGCAATTTCAATGGTAAAGAAGCCGCTGTCGGCAATGCTGTATCCTGCCGGAATAATAATGGGTGAATGGCCGGCATCGCTGTCCAGGATTTTCCAGTTTTCCAGGTCCACCGAAGCGCCTGTTCCGTTATAAAGCTCAATCCACTCTTCATCACCTCCCGGCGAATTGTACATGATCTCGTTGATAACCAGTGCAGGTGTAGCAGGGACTTCCCACGTTAGCGTTTGCGGCGTGTCGTCAGAAACGGTAAACTGCCAGTTGCCGGCAATCCAGTTGTGTTCCGTATCGTTTACACCCCACTCCCAGGTGTTTGATCCGCCGTCAACAGCGAGCAGTTGGTAACAAGTCCAGATATGGTCACCTGCCAGCGTGTCGCCGTTGGTTCCGTCATCATAAAACTGCGTATGCTCCATTCCTCCACCCCATGAGGGATCGTAAAAGCCGTTGGCATCCCAGCTTCCTTTTAAAAAGAAACCGTCATAATTTCTTCCGGCCGTATCGATCACAACAAAAGTGACTGAATCCAGTACCGGCGGCGGTCCCGAAACAGTGGTAATGTTGTTCGGGAAATCGTAGGTAAATGTTGTCGCGTTCACCCCGTCGGTGGTGAAAGGCGTATTCCCTCCGGTACTCTGGTCCCAGTTTTTGTTGAGCGTAATCTTGCATTCGTAATTTCCGGCGGGTATCACTACATCAAGTGTGTAAATATCATCGCCGTCCGGGTCTTCCATTTCGCCGAGCGGTTCACCGGCATCCCAATCAGTGCCGCCAAGAAGCGACCAGAAGTTTCCGGCAACCGTAGGCCTTGTGTGTGTAACCAGGTTGTCTGTATAATTGTATTTCCAGGTGGTATCAGTTGCCGTTGCAAGAATAATTTGCTGGTTGGTCCCCGGGTACCAATTTCCATCTTCCACAGCTTTATATTCATTTGTACCTGCAGGCAGGTTTTTAGTCAACTCGAACAGTCCGTTGGCATTCAGGCTCATTTCATAATCCGGGTCACTTGAATTCCAGCCATTGAACGAACCGGCAATAAATACGGAAATATCCAGTTCACCTTCTACCTTAACGTTATCCACTTCCCAGGTAGCTGCAGCAGTGTTGTCACTGGTATATTTAAAGGCTATGTAAGTGGTCGTTCCCGTGTAGCTGGAAATGTCCACCGTGCCGGCGTCAATAAATGACCAACTACCCGGATCGGGAAAAGTAAACTGGCTGGTGATGTCGTTCCAGGTACCGCTGGTCGTCGGGTCGCTTACGCCGTCGTAATCATTTGAAACCAAAACAAACAACCCTGAATTATCGGCATAATTACGGGCATGTTCAAACGACAGTGTGATGTTGGTGTAGTCGTCACAGTTGATGGCATTGGTGATCAGCCAGTCTTCGTTTTCCTGGGCGCCACCCGAGTAGCCATTCATTTTGGAACAGCCGGGCGGATTTCCATAGTTGGCCCATTCCCAGACCTGGCCATCGCCGGTTACCGAATATTGTGTAGTAGCACCGAGGTCGGAAGTGAACTCTTCAAAATACAACACCTGTGTATTACCGCCTCCTCCACTCTGTGCGGTCATCACAAAATCGTCAACATAAACGATTTCATCACCGTCAAAACCGGCCTGGTCATAAAACCGGAGCCCAACTTCAATATTGGCATCTGCGGCCGGGGTATAAGTGTAAGTCATTTCCTGCCACGAACCGGTGATTGTATTATCGGAATATCCCCGATAATCTGCAACATAAAGGCGGGCTTTCATGTTGCCTTCGGTATGGTAAACCCAAACGCTGACATCGTAAGTTGTTCCACCCGTCACCGACACCGTTTGTCTAAAATCGGTATTGCTCTGTGTTCCGGTTGTTACATCAACGGATGCGGAACTGCTACCGCCATGAATGATGGTGGTTTCCTCGGTAACCGTGATGCCCGGGTCAATGGTTGTCCAGCCGTCGGGCTGGCCTCCCGTCCAGCTTTCAAAATCGCCGTTAACAACAATGTTCTGGCTTTTTACAAAATCAGCGCTGCCCAACAGGAGGAAAGACAACGCAATCAGAAATAATGGTGTAAATGTTTTTCTCATAACGTACTGTATTTTAGGTGATTTATTAAAATATTTCTTCTGTCCGTTCGCGCTGCAACAAGCAGTGATCAGTTTATTCCCCAAAAAGGAAAAAAGGATAGCCAAATTAATCAAAAATGTGCCTTGTTTTATATTTGTTGAAAACTTGTAAGAAAAAAAAAAGACGCCTTTCGGCGTCTTTTTTTAAAAATGAGTGGGATTTATATTGTGTTATTTATCGTCCACTTCTTCGAAATCCACATCAGTTACTTCATCGTCACCGCCTTTGGAATCCGTCTGACCGCCGGTATCACCTCCCGGAGGGGGAGTCTGTCCGGCGCCACCTGCCTGTTGTGTACTCTGGTACATTTCCTGGCTGGCGGCCTGCCAAATCGTATTGAGCTTTTCCATTGCCGCATCCACAGCAGGAACATCCTGGTTTTTATGAGCGGTTCTCAGCTCTTCAACAGCAGCTTCAATTTCCGACTTTTTGTCGGCAGGCAACTTGTCACCATACTCCTTCAACTGTTTTTCAGTCTGGAATATCAGCGCATCGGCAGCATTCAGTTTATCAATTCTTTCTTTGGCCTGACGGTCTTCTTCGGCATGGGCTTCGGCTTCCGCTTTCATCTTTTTGATCTCATCATCGGTAAGTCCCGAAGACGCTTCGATGCGGATGCTCTGCGATTTGCCCGTTGCCTTGTCTTTGGCGCTGACATTCAGAATACCGTTCGAGTCAATATCGAAAGTCACTTCGATCTGCGGCACACCACGCGGGGCGGGCGGTATTCCGTCAAGGTGGAAACGACCGATGCTCTTGTTCTGGTTAGCCATGGGCCTTTCACCCTGAAGCACATGGATCTCAACGGACGGCTGGTTGTCGGCTGCTGTTGAGAACACCTCCGATTTCTTGGTCGGGATGGTGGTGTTGGCCTCGATCAGCTTGGTCATTACACCGCCAAGTGTTTCAATACCGAGTGACAACGGGGTAACGTCAAGCAGCAACACATCTTTCACTTCGCCTGTCAGAACACCTCCCTGGATGGCTGCTCCGATGGCAACCACTTCGTCGGGGTTCACCCCTTTTGAAGGTTCTCTTCCAAAAAAGTCTTTTACGACCTTTTGGATGGCCGGGATACGTGTTGATCCGCCAACGAGAATGACCTCGTTAATATCAGATGCATTCAATCCGGCATCTTTCAAAGCCACCTTGCAAGGTTCAATTGTGGCATGGATCAGATCGTCAGTCAATTGCTCGAACTTAGACCTTGTCAGCTTGCGCACCAGGTGTTTGGGCACACCGTCAACCGGCATAATATAGGGCAGGTTGATCTCCGTTTCGGTTGAGCTCGACAACTCGATCTTGGCCTTTTCGGATGCTTCTTTAAGACGCTGCAACGCCATTGGGTCTTTCCGAAGGTCAAGGCCTTCGTCTTTCTGAAATTCTTCAGCCAGCCAGTTGATGATCCTCTCGTCGAAATCGTCACCTCCAAGATGTGTGTTCCCGTTGGTTGATTTCACCTCGAAAACGCCTTCGCCCAACTCAAGGATGGAAATATCGAACGTACCACCACCAAGGTCAAACACGGCAACCTTTATATCTTCCTTCTTTTTGTCAAGGCCATAAGCAAGCGATGCCGCTGTAGGCTCATTGATAATACGCCTTACTTTCAGTCCTGCAATCTCACCGGCTTCTTTGGTAGCCTGACGCTGCGAATCGTTAAAATAAGCAGGTACGGTAATAACCGCTTCCGTTACGGTTGTTCCAAGGTAATCTTCGGCAGTCTTCTTCATCTTCTGAAGTATCATGGCCGAAATTTCCTGCGGTGTATAAAGCCGGTCGTCAATTTTAACACGCGGCGTATTGTTCTCACCTTTCACCACCTGAAAAGGTACCCTTTTGAGTTCTTTCTGAACTTCGTCGAAAGAATTGCCCATAAACCTTTTGATGGATGAAATGGTTTTTGTCGGATTGGTGATGGCCTGCCTTTTAGCGGGCTCACCCACTTTACGCTCACCATTCTCGGTAAACGCAACAATGGAAGGTGTGGTACGGTGTCCCTCGCTGTTGGGAATAACAACAGGCTCGCTACCTTCCATGACGGCAACACATGAATTGGTTGTCCCCAGATCTATTCCTATTATTTTACTCATATTATTTATCCTCCTTTTTTTCTGTATTTAATAAACCAGATCCTTTCGGATCGTAAAACCACCTTGTCAATCATTATGCCAAATGATTAATGTTCCTTTTGACAGAAAATAAGAAGGAAGAAATGAATTGGCTTCGCTCTAATTATATTATGCTGATTCTCAAAGCATAAATAAAACAATATGATAATCTGGTGTCACGAACAGAAAAAAACATTGTGACAAAAAGGCAGCAGGATATGTTATTTTGCTGGATACTGAAATCCCAAAACTTTCAATTTTTCGTCTTCAATAAGCTTTTCCAGTGATTTGTTGGATAATCTGACCGAATGGTTTGTTGCATGCCGCGAAGCAAAGATACCGACCCCGTTTTGAATGTTTGTATATAAAGGGACTTCTTCGAGCAGGTTGCCATTGGCGCTGTTGATCTGAAGATAATTGTTCAATACCAGCGATCCGCCTGAAACCGTTATGTCCACATTGCCGGGCCATCGTTGAATATTGGGAATGTGCGGTAATTCGGAAAGCAGTTTGTCGTAAAATCCGTCACCCGAATAAATCTGCGACATATCTTCACCGCCGTTAGTACCGATTGAGAGTTTTTTTCCGACATAATAACTAACCTGCTTCTCTGTCGTGTCATGACTTCCCGGTTGCAATTCCGTGTAATGAAAAACGTAAGTTATCTCATAGCGTTTGCCGTTTTTCGCAGAAATCCATACGATTGATCCGTCACGCGTGAAATCAATGGTATTCCGCGGCCGGGTTACACTGAAAGAGTTAACTAACGGCGTTTCCGAAGTAACCTCTTTTCCATCGATGTTCACATTAAAACGGTAATATGTAGCATCTTTATTCAATTTTGCAACACTGTAATACATTAACTGATCGGGATAATAAAATATGGAATCCCCGGCTCTTTTGTCTTTGATGGTCAGTGTATCGAATTTTATGGCAGGCAGGTCACCGCCGGGGATGTGACCCGTGAGGGTGATGTCGAGTTTAAATGGATAATTACTGGAATCGGGATTCTTTGCCATTTCAAGCACATCACCCGGACCATTGAAAGCACGGGTAACTTTCACCCAGATGGTATCATCCGCATAATCAAGCAAACTGTAAACAACCGTGATGTCCTTATAACCGGCATACAAGTCCACATCGGTGCTGCAACGCTGAAACAATAACGCTCCGGAAATCAAAAGAATTGAGAAAATTATCTTTTTCATTTTCTGTTTCTGAAATGAATTAAAGATGCCAAAAGTACGATTTTATTGGTGAATAATGCAGTAGGAAAATAAGAAATTGTAAATGGTAGCTATGAGTCTGTTTATTTTCAGGTGGGACGCTTGAAGCGGGTGGGGGGCCTGCTTGTTTTCAAGAGAACACTTGAAGCGGGCGGGAACGGATGGGGAGGGGAATGAAGATTATGATGTTATCATCTTACTTATTGTTTTCATAAGAATAAACATTTTTTTGCTTCCTGGTAATTTAATGAATCCGTATTTTGTATAAAAGAACGGACATTTTCCGTACAAATGAAAGCCCTATATCAGCTTTTTCACTTTCATGGCTTCGATGATCAGTTCAATGATCTGCTGGCTGGCGAAGGCCTCCCGGTTCAGGGTCAGGTCGAAATAAACTTCATGAAACTTTTTCCCGTAAAACTGTTCGATGAGCCGCTTCTTTTTTTCATCATGTTCTTTGATAAAGGCTTTAACATTCACATTCTCAAAGGCTTTGCGTTTTTTCAGGGAATTGACCCGCCATTCGTAAGGCGCCACAAGCCGGATATGCAAACCGTTTGGTATGTCACGGGTTGTGGCCACTCCCGCCCTGCCCACAATAACCATATTCCCTGCTGTGGCAAAATGACGCAATACCTGCGAGAGGGTTTTTCGCACAATTTTATCACTTTTGTAGTACCGGTTCGAGAGCGCTCCCAGTATTTCATCCAGATGCGTCCTTGCTTCCGATTCCAGGACATATTCTATTTTGGATTCATTAAGATGTAAACGGTGTGCCGATTCCTGCAGGATCTCTTTATTGACATATTGCCATTTTTTTCCGTACTGGTTCAAAGCTTTTACCAGATCCTGGGCAATGGCTGTTGCATTACAGCCGGTCTCTCTTGAAATAGTGATAAACGGGCCCGGGTCTTTTTTTACCGGCTTTTTTATGGCTTTCGAAAAGCGTTGGTCAAAATATGTCATTAAGTTGTATGGCATAGCGTCTTGATTTGTTTGTGATAAAATTACAAAAAAACCACCTAATATTCAAGGTGGTTTTACAAATTTTAACGTTTAAGGGATACTTTTTAAAATGCCGGGCAGCAAAAATTCTAAAGGCCTGCTTTTGTTTTTATAAAATCATAGAAAAGCCGGACTCCGACGCCGGAACCTCCCGTCGTACGGTAACTGTCTTTTTTAGTGTAATATGAAGGGCCGGCAATGTCAAGATGGATGTAAGGGTAATCGGTAAAATGCTCCAGGAACTTGGCTGCGGTTATTGCTCCGGCATCAGCCCCGCCTATATTTTTCATGTCGGCAATCTCCGACTTCAGGTCTTCTTTGTATTCATCCCAAAGTGGAAATTCCACAACCCGTTCATGAACATAATCTCCGGATTTTTTCAGTATATCGAAATCGGCTTCTGCTTTTGTTTTCATCCCCACCATAGCCTGCCTTCCGATAGCACGCATGGCAGAACCTGTTAAAGTGGCGATGTCTATGACCAATTCGGGTTTGTATTTTTTGGCATAGCTTAACGCATCAGCCAGTATCATCCTGCCTTCGGCATCGGTATTGAGCACTTCCACCGTGGTACCGTCATACATGGTAATGACATCGCCCGGGGTATAGGCATTCCCGTCGGGACGGTTGTCGGTTGCCGGGATCAGACCGATCACATAAACCGGCAGCTTTGCTTTGGCAATGGCATATATCGCCCCTGCAACGGCAGCCCCTCCTGCCATATCACTTTTCATTGTATCCATAAAATTTGTCGGTTTCAGGCTCAATCCACCGGTATCGTACACAACACCTTTCCCAACCAGAATAACCGGTTTTTTGTTTACTGCTTTTGCCGGTTTCCATTCCATGATCGAAAAAGTAGGCGGGTCAATGCTTCCCTTATTCACAGCCAGCAGACCACCCATTTTCAGGGATTCTATTTTATTCTTGTTAAAGACTTCCACTTTTACTCCGCTGTCCTCGCCCATTTGTTTGATGCGTTCGGCGAATTTTGTCGCATTCAGCTCCATCACCGGCTCGTTGACCATGTCGCGTACTTTGTAAACCGAATCAACGAGGATGCTCAACTCATTGATATCCTCCTCATTGATCTCATCCGAATAGATGTCAATCTCCTGAAGTGTGTTTGCCTTTTTGGCAGCATCTTTCTTGTATTTTAAGAACTGGTAATTCGACAGAAGTATTCCTTCGGTAAAAGCCAGAGTTTCTTCTTTTGTTGAATTCACGGGATAAACAACCATTCTTTCACTTTTTGCTTTATTGAGCATGACCTGAACATCAGCTCCCTTTTTCCTGTTTTCTTCCAGCCTGTTTGACCTTGTGCCACTCAATACCTGAAACACAACATAAAGCCTGTTTTTGTACCGGTTAATCTCTACCGGGCTTCGTTTTGCCCTGTGTTCTTTTTTGACATATTCAATTTCCTGACCGGAAAGTGCCAGTGTTTTCAAATCCTGTACTCCTTTAACAAGATAGGCCGTATCGGCAGCGGTTGGTTTCCGCAATGCTTTTTTTATGATTGTCTCCATTTCGGTATTTTTTATGTTGATAAATTAAAGGGCAAATGTATAAATTGTAATTATTCCGTTTCAAAAATGGGGACATTTTAAAACTTAAACCGTTACTGAAAAATTACAGGGAAATCAGGTATTCCGCTGCTTTGTCAATGATTAGTTGAGTTGCGCCTGTATTCGATTTAACATAATCACCGGCAATGAGAGAAGCCTTGTCATATTTTTCCTTTCTATTTAAAAGGTCATGAACGATGCTGATCAGCTCACCTGAATTGTGCACTACAAAAGCGCCATCACGTTCTGTAAGTTCCCTGGCTTCAATGAATTTATGATAATTCGGGCCGAAGATAACAGGTTTGTTGTATGTGGCTGCTTCCAGAATATTGTGTATTCCGGCACCGAAGCCGCCACCAATATATGCCAGCGTACCATACCGGTAAAGATGAGACAGCAAACCGATATTATCAATGATCAACACCCGGGCGCTTATCAAACTGCCTGCATCAGCACTGGAAAATAGCTGCGGCTTGAATTTGGCGAATTTATTCATCAACTCACGAATATGTTCCTCATGAATTTCATGCGGAGCGAGCAGCAATTTGAAATCATCCTCGGATTTTTCCATTAGTTCCAGCAGTATATCTTCATCGGCAGGCCATGTGCTGCCGGCGACGATCACAGGCTGGTCATTTTTAAAATGACTGACTTCCGGAATATCTTTATACTCATCAGCAAGGCGGGCCACCCGGTCAAACCGCGTGTCGCCACCCACCTCGGCATGATAAACCCTTATCCTGCTCAGCAAATCAAGCGAATCCTGGTTTTGTACGAAAAAATAAGTCACTTTCTGCAACTGCTTTCTCGCCCATTTCCCCCACGGGTAAAAGAAATACTGCGATCGGCGAAAAGCTGTTGAAAAAAACACCAGCGGAATTTTGTTTTTCGAGAGTTCATTGATATAGTTATACCAGAATTCGTATTTGATGAAAAATGCCATTCTGGGATTGGTGATCCTGACAAATTTTCTGGCATTCCGTTTTGTGTCGATAGGCAGGTAGAAAACATAATCGGCACCCTGATAATTTTTTCTTATCTCATATCCCGATGGCGAAAAAAAGGTGAGCAGGATTTTGTGGTCAGGATACAAAACCCGCAACGCTTCCATTACCGGTCTTCCCTGCTCAAATTCTCCCAGACTGGCACAATGAAACCATAAAAGCTTTTCTTTCTCCGGTATTGTCTTTTTTAAGCGGGAAAAAAAATGCCTGCGCCCGTTTACCCACTTCCGGGCTTTGGTATTGAAAACAGCGAAAACCCGGATGGCGAGGTAGTAAATAAAAATGAAGAAGTTATATAACTGGCGCATAACTAATAATAGTAATACTTATCCGGAGCACGATCGTATATGGGGATCATCCAGCCCACTTTTATCCCGAAAAAGAGATCCACATAATTATTTGTATCCTTTTTCATCTGATCAAAAACAAAGTCACGTTTGCTTTTTGTAAATGCCTGATAAAATTCAAAACCGCCAAAAAAGTTCAGTATTCGTTTTCTTCCCATAAAATAATAACCAATAAATTCATTCAGTACAATGCCTCCCGTCAGCCGGTCGTATCCTTTGGCGTAATCATCTGATATCTGCGGGGCCGTGCGGTACTGATTGTCAATTTTAAGCCGATGTACAAGATAACCCATCCCGCCCATGACCAGGATTCCCGAATTGGGGTTTGGGTTCAGCACCGTAAAAATCTTACCAATCCTGAAATTGATGCTGTATCCCCTTTCGTACAACGCATACTGGGCATATACACCGTTTCCGTCAATGATATGCCCGTCTGCCGTTTCAACCATGCTCAACACCGTATCAGCGATTTTGATTTGATTTCCGAAAATAAAATTGACATCGGCCGAAAGAAGAAGATTCTTTCTCGTTTTATAAAAAACCCCGCCTCCGATAGTTGAATTGTTGCCGTATCTGTCAGCAATATCGCCGCCCGGGAATTGAAATGCATAAGCAAAATAAGGAATGAATGCCGCCACCGTGGTATCCCTCACATCACGTTGGGCCATTGTCTGCCCTGCCATAAAAAACCCGATAAGTAATACAGCAATCTTTTTTTTCATTGGTAAGAATTTCCGGCAAAGATAATAATTTGAATTATGGGTATGCGTAAACACCTGACCAAAATTCGCCAGTCAAAATCTTATAAAACAACAACTATTCAGCCCTTTTTCTCTACCTTTGCCAGCCAAAGAAAACAAAACCAATAAAAACCAAAGTATGATCAAATATCCCATGGTTGACCTTGTGGGTCAGTATAAAAAAATCCGGCCCGAAGTGGATGCAGCCATCACCGAAGTATTGAATTCTGCTGCTTTTATCAACGGTCCGGCAGTAAAAAGTTTTCAGAAGAATCTGGAAAATTATCTGAATGTTAAGCATGTCATCCCCTGTGGCAACGGGACGGATGCCCTCCAGGTAGCTTTGATGGCGCTTGGACTCCAGCCCGGCGACGAAGTGATCACCACTTCATTTACATTTATCGCAACGGCCGAGGTCATTGCCCTGCTCAAGCTTACACCTGTTTTGGTAGATGTTGATCCTGACACCTTTAACATTGATCCGGCAGCCATCGAGCGGGCCATTACCCCGAAAACGAAAGCGATCATTCCGGTTCATCTTTTCGGACAATGTGCCGACATGCATGCCATTAAAGAAATTGCCGAAAAGCATAATTTGTTTGTGGTGGAAGATACCGCCCAGGCCATTGGCGCCGAATATAGCTGTTACAACAGCGGAAATGTGAAAAAGGCGGGAACCCTCGGCGACATCGGCTGCACCTCGTTCTTCCCTTCCAAAAACCTTGGATGTTACGGCGACGGCGGAGCCATTTTCACAAACAACGATGAACTGGCTGAACAAATGCGGGCCATTGTCAACCACGGCATGAAAGTCAGGTATTATCATGATTATATCGGAGTGAACTCCAGATTGGACACCATTCAGGCGGCTGTGCTGGATATCAAGCTGAAACATCTCGATGAATACAACAAAGCACGGTTTCAGGCAGCAGAATACTACAACAGGGCATTTGCCGGCAATCCGAAGATTAAGACACCGGTGACAGCTTCGTTCACCAATCATGTTTTTCACCAATACACCCTGGTGCTCAAAGACGTTGACCGTGAAGGGCTGATGAAACATCTAACGGAAAAAGGCATCGCCTCGGCGGTTTATTACCCGGTACCGCTGCACATGCAGAAAGCATATATTGACCCGCGATATACGGAAGGTGATTTCCCTGTAACCGAAGAATTATCCCGCACGGTGATGTCGCTGCCCATCCATACGGAATTGACGGAAGAAATTCAGAAGGAGATAACGGAGGCGGTGTTGGAGTTTGTAGGTTAAAACGAAATAAATAATGAATAAAAAACATTTTATAGAATGAACACCGAATATTTTGCTCACGAAACCGCGGTCATTGACGAGGGTTGCGAAATTGGAAAAGGAACCAAAATCTGGCATTTCTCACATATCATGACGGGCGCCAAGCTCGGCGAGAAATGCAACATCGGACAGAATGTGGTCGTATCGCCGGAGGTTGTCCTCGGCAACAACGTGAAAGTACAAAACAATGTTTCCATATATACGGGCGTTATCTGTGAGGACGATGTTTTTCTCGGACCTTCCATGGTTTTCACAAATATTGTCAACCCGCGCAGTGCGGTTGTCCGGCGCGGGGAATATGTGAAAACCATTGTCAGAAAAGGAGCCAGTATCGGCGCCAATGCCACCATTGTCTGTGGACACGACATTGGGGAATTTGCATTTATCGGCGCGGGTGCTGTTGTAACCAAAGAGGTGCTGCCTTATGCGTTGGTTGTCGGTAATCCGGCACGGCAGGTGGGTTGGATGAGCGAATACGGACACCGGCTTCACTTTGACGAAAGCGGCATCGCCGTTTGTCCCGAGAGCAAAGAAAAATACAAACTGGAAAATAACAGGGTAACTAAACTCGGATAAATATGAAAATACTAGTAACCGGCGGCACAGGTTATATCGGTTCGCATACGGTTGTGGAGCTTCTGAATGCCGGCTTTGAGGTGGTCATTGTGGATGATCTTTCCAATTCAAAAGCAGATATTGCCATCGCCATTGAAAGAATAACCGGCACAAAGCCATTGCTGGAAGTCTTTGACCTGACCGACAAAGTAAAAACAGCAGATTTTTTCAAAAGGCATCGTGACCTGAAAGGGGTGATCCATTTTGCTGCTAAAAAAGCTGTCGGCGAATCGGTTGAAAAACCGTTGCTGTACTACCGGAACAACCTGGAATCGCTGATGAATGTACTGGAAGGAATGGTTGACAACAATATCCGGAATTTCGTTTTTTCTTCATCCTGCACGGTTTACGGACAGCCGGATGAATTGCCTGTCTCGGAGTCTGCGCCTATCAAAAAAGCAGAATCTCCTTACGGAAATACGAAACAGATTTCAGAAGAGATTATTTATGATACGGTAAAAGTAACAGACCTGAAAGCCATTGCTCTGCGCTATTTCAACCCCATCGGCGCCCACGAAAGCGCCCTGATCGGGGAACTGCCGCTCGGTGTGCCGGATAACCTGTTGCCTTACATCACCCAGACGGCAATCGGTATCCGTAAAAAGTTGCGTGTTTTTGGCGACGACTACAACACACCTGACGGCACAGCCATACGTGATTACATCCATGTGGTTGACCTGGCCAAAGCTCATGTGGTGGCGGTCCAGCGGATGATTGAAGGAAAGATGAAAAAGGATTTCGAAGTCTTTAACCTGGGAACAGGAAACGGCTATTCGGTTATGGATGTAATCAAATCCTTTGAAAAAGTCACCGGACTGAAACTAAATTACGAGATCGTCGGTAGAAGAGAAGGCGATGTGGAACAGGTGTGGGCCGACCCCTCATTTTCGAACAAAGAACTGGGCTGGAAAGCCGAAAAAGGACTGGATGAAATGGTGAGCTCGGCTTGGAGGTGGGAGAAAGCGTACCGGGGAAGCCAGCCCCCCCAGCCCTAAAGGACTGGGAAACTGATGGCGACAGATACATAATATAATGAAACAAATCAGTTACCCAGCCCTTTAGGGCTGGGATTAAAAAATAAAACCATGAAAAAAATTCTCATCACCGGCGGAGCCGGATTTATCGGTTCACATGTAATCCGGTTATTCGTTAACAAATATCCGGATTACCACATTTACAATCTGGATAAACTAACTTATGCTGGCAATCTGGAAAACCTGAAAGATGTGGAAGACATGCCCAACTACACCTTTATTAAAGGGGATATCGTTGACGATGATTTCATTCAGCACCTGTTTGAAGAACACCGTTTTGACGGGGTGATCCACCTCGCAGCCGAGTCGCATGTGGACCGTTCCATCAGCAACCCGATGGAGTTCATCATGACCAACATCGTAGGAACGGTCAACCTGCTGAATGCAGCCAAACACATCTGGAAAGACAACTTTGAGGGCAAACGGTTTTATCATGTTTCCACCGACGAGGTTTACGGCTCTCTGGGAGCAACAGGATTCTTCACCGAAGAAACGCCCTACGATCCGCACAGCCCCTACTCGGCATCCAAAGCCAGTTCCGACCACCTGGTGAGGGCCTATCACGACACCTACGGGCTGCCCATCATCATATCCAACTGCTCGAACAATTACGGGCCGAATCAGTTTCCCGAAAAGCTGATTCCGCTGTTCATCAACAACATCCGCAATAACAAACCGTTGCCGGTTTACGGTAAGGGCGAAAATGTCCGCGACTGGCTTTATGTGGTGGACCACGCCCGCGCCATTGATGTAATTTATCACAACGGACCAACAGGAGAGACTTTTAACATCGGCGGACACAATGAATGGAAAAACATTGACCTTATCAAGGTGCTTTGCCGCGTAATGGACAAAAAGCTGGGACGCCCCGAAGGGGAATCCGAAAAACTGATCACTTATGTTACCGACCGCGCCGGTCACGACCTGCGTTATGCCATCGATTCTACAAAATTACAGCGCGAGCTGGGCTGGACACCTTCTCTACAATTTGAGGAAGGTATCGAAAAAACCGTGGAGTGGTACCTGAATAATCAGGAATGGTTAGACAATGTGACATCAGGGAATTACCAGAAATATTATGATGAAATGTATGGGAACAGGTGATTTTTAAGCAATTACACTTAATTGGTTGCTCAATAATGCACCAACTTCTCCCGGTACACCTTATCGCCGGATGATACGGTCACGATATACGTTCCGGGCGGAAGTATAAAAAGCTGGACAGTATTGTTTCCCTTATTCAATGGCTGTTCCAACACCTGCCTGCCATCCAGAGATGTAATTTTCAGAGAAGCATCTTTCTCCCTGACTTTTACATACAGATAATCCCCTGCCGGATTGGGAGAGATGTTACACCAGTCTGTAACGGGTAAATCATTCACCCGGGTGATTACCGTATCACCCAAAATGGTGCCTTTGGCAAACAATATTCCCGAATCGTAACCAGGAACATCCACATCAGCAATTGAAATTTTTACGTGATACCACAGGGTGGGCTGAATTTCCACGCGGGCATTCAGTACCGTTGTGTAACCGTCATAAACGAAAAATGGAAATGCCGTGTCGCTTTCCTGGCTGTTATCTGTCATGTAAGTACAATTGGTACATCCGTCGGGTATGCCTGTACAGGTGACACCTCCTTCACCGAAATTGATGGTCCCGCTGTTTACCGGTTCGTTAGTCCCCGGCACTATCCCCAGATTGATGGCGTTGTTTTCATAATTTCCGTTGATACCCGGCCCCGAAATGAAAATGCCGAACACATCACGGGCATCTCCGGTAACCAGTTCATGATATTCTTCCGAAGCAAAATCGTAATTAAACCAAGCGGTATCAGCCGAGGGTGCAAAATCAAATTCGATGGTAGCGACATCATAAATTGTTCCTCCGTTTACGATATTCTCGAGATCAGGTTCAGAGCTTGTCCCGTCATTGTTGGTGCTGGCATTAGCTCCGGTATTGCATTTATTGGCATTATAAGCATCTACCGACAGGCCGGTGGTCATAATGAGCCCCGTATTTTCTTCCAGTCCCAGAAAATCTCCGTGAATGAAATATCCCACTGCCCGCGGGTCACCTGTAAACTGAATGTTGGCTTTGTTTACTTCGGCCACATTACACAGCAGAACCGTATCCACCACATTTATGACGTCTTCTTCTGTTTCACAGGGCGCAACATAGAAAAGAGGCGGAACCGAATCGTTTTGTTCGGATGCCAGCAAGATGTCCGAGTCAAAAATATGATCGCCGACATCACCGATGGCAATTTTCACGTGGTACCATTGTTCCGGCTGGATGTCGTGAATTGCCTGTAACGGATAGGTGTATGCGTCAAGGGCGCACAAATCGAAGGAACCCTGATCCGGGTCGGTGTTGCTGTACAACAATTCGCAGTTCGGACCATTCCCCGGCGGATCCTCGCAATAAGCCTGCTGTCTGCCGCAATTGATGTTTCCGATACATACCGGCAAATCCGTTTCGGGCACGGTGGAGATGTTCACGGCATTGTTGGTGTAAG
Organism: Bacteroidales bacterium; assembly: GCA_029933225.1. Classification (GTDB taxonomy): domain Bacteria; phylum Bacteroidota; class Bacteroidia; order Bacteroidales; family F082; genus JAADID01. Next base: position 29,315 of record JAOZOO010000023.1, read on the forward strand.
GCCCGACGATGCCGGGGCCGCTAAGAAAAATACCCAAAACATCGTTGAATTGTGTATCAACATAATCGTGATATTCCTCGGAACCGAATACATAATTAAACAATACGGTATCATTCGTACTTTTGATATCAAACTCAATGACTACCGCATCATAAACATTGAGGGAGGTCATCTGGGCAAGGTCGGGATCGGAGCCGCCATCGGTATTTGCAGAAGCATTTGCCGAGTTGCAGATATTCGCATTGGCGATACTGACTGCTTTTCCCGTAGAAAGAACAATCCCTGACGGGGAATCGAAACCGAAGAAACTTCCTCCACTATAGAAACCTACTGATATGGGATTGCCGTTAAACGAAATGTTTTGCTTGAAAGCGCTATCCACATTGTATAACAGGACGGTATCAATCAGTGCAATGACTTCTTCATCCGTTTGACATTGGACAACCTGAAACCCTGTTTGAGAAACAATTGTATCCGTAGAACAGAAAAGACTAAAAATAAAAACCGGTAAAAAAAGAAAAAAGAAAGGTAATTGCTTTTTCATTGTTTTGGAATTTTGGCAAAAATACTATATTGTAATTAGGACATAAAAAATATTAAAAATGATGCATCGAAAAGCAATAAATATTTTTTAATCTTATTGTCTAATTAAAAAATTATTCCGTTCTTTGCACTCCCAAATTTTGAAGCAAGACTAAAAAGATAGAACGATGTCAAGAATTTGCCAGATAACAGGAAAAAAAGTGATCAGCGGAAACAATGTATCCCACTCACACATTAAAACAAGAAGAAAATTCCATCCTAACCTGCAAACCAAACGGTTTTACATTCCGGAAGAAGACCGATGGGTAACTTTGATGGTCAGCGCTGCAGGCATCAGGACGATCAATAAAAAAGGTATCTATCGTGCATTGAAAGATGCTGCCAAAAAAGGATATTACAAAGAATAACCGGAAAAGAAAATAAATAAAAAAGCTGCTCAACAGGGCAGCTTTTTTTGTTGCTTACAAACACTGATCAATGGCATTGACGATCCGCCTGTAAATCTCATCCACCGAACCCACACCATTGATGGTTACACACTTACCCATTTCTTTGTAAAATTTTTCAACAGGCGCAGTTTTTTCACGGTATTGCTTGAAACGGTTGCGGATGGTTTCGGGATTGTCATCACTGCGCTTTTCTATTTCTGCACGTTTCAGCATCCGTTTCATCAATTCCTCTTCAGGGACTTCCAGACTGATCATACAGGTTAGCTCCGTATTCAGCTTGGTGAGCAGCCCCGTCAGAATATAAGCCTGTACCAGATTCCGGGGAAATCCGTCAAACAGGATACCGTTGACATTTTGCAGGCTGTTAATCTTATTTTCAAGGATTTGAACGATGAGTTCATCCGAAACAAGGTTGCCGGCATCCATCACGGCTTTTACTTTTTTCCCCAGTTCCGAACCGGCTGCCAGCTCTTCACGCAACATGTCGCCTGTGGAAATATATGCCAGGTTGTATTTTTCGACAATTTTTTTTGATTGTGTCCCCTTTCCTGCACCGGGAGGGCCAAATAGTGCAATGTTCAGCATCGTGTTAACTATTTTTTATTCAACAATTTTATAAATGTCACTGTAATTTCTGCCATACTGATTATAGTCCAGTCCGTAGCCCACAATAAAATCATTGGGGATTTCCATTCCCACATAATCCACTTTATAGGATCTTGTAAATGCCTTGGGTTTGAGCAACAAGGTGGCAATGATCACTTCCCTGGCTTTTTTATGTTTCAACTGCTCAATGATCTTCTGAATGGTCAGCCCCGTGTCGATAATGTCTTCAAGGATGACCACTGTCCGCCCTTTCACATTAGCATCAAAACCCAGCAGTTGTTTGACCTCTTCGGTGGACGTTGTTCCCACATACGATGAAAACTTGACGAAAGATATCTCGCAGGGGAAATTCAGTTTTTTAAACAGATCGCCGGCAAACATAAAAGCACCGTTAAGAACGGGAATAAACAAAGGGTCTTTTTCTTTTAATTCCTCGTTCATCCTCTCGGCAATCTGCTGAACTGCCCGGTCGATTTGTTCAAAAGTGATATAAGACTCAAATTTCTTGTCGTGCAGTTGAATAATATTTTTTTCCATTGGCATATTTTCACAAACTGAAACAAAGTTATAATTTAAGTGTTTTTATCCATTTTGTTTTGGTTATTTTTGCCAAATCTAAATAAGTAAAAAATGAACCCAATTGTCAGCATTATCATGGGCAGCACGTCCGACCTGAAAGTCATGGAAAAAGCGGCTGCATTTTTTGAAGAAATGGAAATCCCTTTTGAAATGAATGCTTTGTCGGCACACCGAACACCGGAGGCGGTGGAAGAATTTGCGACCAATGCCGAAGCCCGGGGTATTAAAGTGATCATTGCCGGAGCCGGTATGGCAGCGCATTTGCCGGGTGTGATTGCAGCTATGACGCCATTGCCTGTTATCGGTGTACCCATCAACGCCACCCTCGACGGTATGGATGCCTTGCTGGCCATTGTACAGATGCCTCCCGGAATTCCCGTAGCCACGGTAGCCATTAACGGCGCCCTGAATGCCGCCATCCTTGCTGGTCAGATGATGGCTGTCGGTGATGCCTCCATGATGGAAAAAATAAAAACCTACAAAGAAAACCTGAAGCAGAAAATCGTGAAAGCGAATGAAGATTTAAGTAAGGTGGAATATAGGTTTAAGACGAATTAGGGCTTCAAGCGGGACGCTTAAAGCAGGGATTGTTTTTTATTCTTTTAAAGTGCATTCCACAAACTTATATCACGCAGCGACGCGGCGAGCGCAACGCAACTTGTTTTGCAAAACGTTTTAACATGGCGCACGTTGTGCCGTGGCGTGAAAATTTTAAATCTGCCCGGCAGAATCATTCAACTTTATAATTTCCTGATCAGCATCAACCCGTCCCGTACCGAAAGCATTACCTGTTCCACACGAGGATCGTTTTTAACATGTTCGTTGAAGCGGCGAATGCCTTTGGTTTCTTTGTCCGGGTTTTTATCATAAACGGCTTTCCCTCCCCAGATCACATTATCGGCAAGGATAAATCCGCCATCCCTGACTTTCGGCAACACCAGTTCATAATAACCGGTGTACTGCTCTTTGTCGGCATCAATAAACACAAGATCAAACTGTTCTTTCAAACCGGGAATAATTTCCAGCGCATCACCCATCATTAACTCAATTCTGTCTTCCATCCCCGACATCCCAATATATTCCAAAGCAAAGTTTTCCATTTCTTCATTGCTTTCGAGGGTGATCAGCTTTCCGCCGGGCGCCAGCCCTTTAGCAAGGCATATTGCCGAATAGCCGGTAAAAGTCCCGATTTCCAGAATAAATTGCGGGCGGATCATGTAACTGATCATTTCGAGGAATTTTCCCTGTACATGGCCCGAAAGCATGTTGGGATAAAAGGTCTTCAGGTGAGTGGCACGGTTCAGTTTGTATAAAACTTCATTTTCATTTGTGGTATGCTCTTCGATATATTGTTCAATCTCTTTTTTAATCATCGGCTGTTTTATTTATATTTGAATCAAAATTCAAAAGCAAATATCATGTTAAAAAGGTTACCAAAAAAAGCAAGACATAATATTTTACTTTTTACACTGAATTTTATTTACATTTTTATTATCGGACTTTTCGAAGATGCTGCAGACGTAGATTTTGTCTATTTTGTTTTCATTTCTTTAATTTATTTAGCTTCTATTCTCACCGTAAAAGACGAGAGTAATTATTATTTTACTTATCCCGGCATTATGATCCTGTTGACATGGTTTTCTGTTTTTCTTCATTTTCCGTTGCTTACAAAAATCACAGGAGTCATCTCATTCTTGTTCTTTTTTGTTATCATCATTGTGCTTATTGTACGTGTTGCCAGGAGTAAAACGGTGAGCTTGCTTGAATTCCTGGAATCTATCAATGTGTACCTGTTGCTGGGCATTGCCGGCGCTTTACTGTTCAGAATGATCTATTCCAGTGATCATGATGCCTATAATCCTCCCGGGGAAATTTTAAACAGCCAGGCTGACTTTATTTATTACAGTTTCGTTACCATGACAACACTGGGTTACGGAGATATCACGCCCAATGATTCGCTGGCCCGCTCACTTTCTATTTTTTTCAGCGTTGCCGGACAACTTTACCTGACCATGATCATTGCCATGCTTGTGGGTAAATATTTAAGCGATAACACCAGGAATCAATAAACGTCACTCAAATTGCTTGGGTACTCCGCAGATCATGACAAACGGTTTGTCGGCTGACTTGTTGCGATACTGATGCTTTTCGTTGGGCATCACCAAAGCAAAATCACCCTGTTTAACCGGCCTTTCATTTCCCTCGATGTCAACCAGCACGCCTTCTCCTTCAATCACATAGTTCATATGCTCGTAAGGGTGTTGATGGTAAGGTGTGTAACCGCCGGGCTCAACGGTAAAAACGCGCCACGAACATACCGGCACACCGTCAGCCGTGGAAAGGGGCATTTGTTTCCATGCTTTCTCGGCGCCTTTCATGTTTACTTTTTTCTTTTCTACATTTTTAAGAGATATGATTTTCATCGGTTTTGTGCTTTAAATTATTTCTTCAATGTTTTCACATAATCCTTGTCGGTATATATCCAGAAAAGGGGCTGCCACCGTTCAATGCCCATGGCATCAATCCGCCGGGCAATGGGTGCAATGCCGAGCACCTTTTTTTCGATTTCCAGCGTGTTGGGGTCAATAATCCACTCTTCGAGGAAACGGATACGCATCACGTCAGCCCGTTTGATGTTATAAACCACCATAGTGTCGTTTTCTTCATAAGGCGGGTTTTCGTCAACCACACTGAAAAAAGTAGTATCTGAAAGTATGCTCGCCACCTCCTGCGGAGAAATGGGCTGATTGAAATAATCATACGCCTGGAACTTCCCCGATTTCGCCCCGTCAATGATCATGTCAACCAGCTTTTCGCGTTGCGGTCCGGGCAGGTTCTGAATCCACCAGTCATAATCCGGGTCAGGACTGACAATACTGACGTCATACTGGATCTTATTGGCAATGACATCCCCTGCATTCTTTTGTTGACAACCTGCCAGCATAATCAGAAACCATGTTAAAAGTCCTGTTGTTATTAATAAACGATTCATGAGATGTTTTTTGTCAAAGATATAATGAAAACAATTATGCCGTACATTTGTTTTTATAGTCCAAAAGTTATGATTTCAAAACCCACGTTAGTTGTTGACAGGAAAAAAGTGAAACGCAACATCAGCCGGTTGACCAACAAAGCCCGGCAAAGTGGTGTGATCTTCCGGCCACATTTTAAAACTCACCAGTCGGCAAAGATTGGTGAATTGTTCAAGAAAACGGGAATTGACAAGATCACGGTCTCTTCGGTTTCGATGGCTGAATACTTTGCTACCCACGGATGGGACGACATCACCATTGCTTTTCCGGTAAACCTGCGGGAAATCCGGCAAATTGATGAACTGGCCGGAAAAATAAGTCTGAATCTTTTGGTGGATTCAGCACACTCAATAAGGCATCTGGCTGATGCTCTGCAAAACAAGGCCGGAATTTTCATTGAACTGGACAATGGTTATCACCGATCAGGATTACTTCCGGAACAAACCGGAGAGATACATAAAATAGCGGAAATTTGTGCGAAATCCACCCAACTTGAATTCAAAGGGTTTCTTACCCATGCTGGCAATACTTACTCCGCAAAAAGCAAAGAGGAGATTCTGACAATCATGAATGAAACTGCCCGGATGATGAAAACACTGAAAGAAA
>JAOZOO010000215.1 GCA_029933225.1 Bacteroidales bacterium
ACTTTTTAACCATCAAACATTTCATTCTGCTTTTACGGTTAAGTACCCCGTTTCACTACAATCATTTGGCACATCCCGTTTTGAAAAACCCCTGCACAAACCATGTACTTTCGTATATCCTTCTCCGCCCGGTCGTAAAAGATTATAATACCGGGAAATGACCTGGCCGCCGGGACGTGAGCAATTGAGGAAAAAAAATAAATTGTCAGGAAAATCTATTTTTATTATCCATTTAATTTTGAACTTTGTCTAAAATTTAAGATTATGTCCGCATTGATCCTGATGATCGTAGTGTTTGCCGGATACATCATCATGTACCGCATTTACGGCAAATACATCAGTAAATGGATTTTCAAATTAGATGAGCACCGCACGCCGCCTTCCATTACGATGCAGGACGGGGTGGATTACCAGCCCACACGGAAAGAGATCATTTTCGGTCACCATTTTGCTTCCATTGCCGGAACCGGCCCCATTGTCGGCCCGGCCATCGCCGTGATCTGGGGTTGGATACCGGCTATTCTGTGGATATTTTTCGGCAGTATTTTCATCGGGGCCGTCCACGATTTCGGGGTGTTGATCCTGTCCATGCGCAACCAGGGTAAGTCCATTGCCGATGTGGCAGGCAAGACCATCAACCGCCGGATTCGCATCCTGTTTTTCATTATCGTTTTCCTGGAGCTCTGGATACTGATTGCTGTGTTCGGTCTGGTGATCGCTGTTATTTTCAAGATGTTTCCCGGTTCGGTGTTCCCGGTGTGGATGCAGATACCCATTGCCGTTACACTCGGCTGGCTGATTAACAAGAAAGGAAAGAACATGTGGGCCTGGAGTATTTATGCCGTGATCCTGATGTATATTACGGTGGTCATCGGATATTTTCTGCCTATTGAAATGCCTGCCATTGCCGGTATTCCACCCACCGGTATCTGGACGATCATTTTACTGATCTATGCTTTTACGGCTTCGGTACTGCCCGTAAAAACCCTGTTACAGCCCCGCGATTTCATCAATACCTATCAACTGATCCTGGCCATGCTGCTGATGTCGCTCGGTGTGATTGCCTCCTCTTTTCTCGGCGAGTTGCACATGGCTGCTCCTGCACTTCACACGCATATTGCGGATGCCCCGCCGTTGATACCGTTTCTTTTCATCACCATTGCCTGCGGCGCCGTTTCGGGATTTCACTCGCTTGTGGCTTCGGGAACTTCTTCAAAGCAGGTGATGAACGAAAAAGATTCGTTGTTTGTGGGTTATGGCGGGATGCTGACCGAAGGAGCACTGGCCACTCTGGTGCTCATTGCCGTAGCAGCAGGGATCGGCATGGGCTTCAAAGACAGTACCGGCGAAATCCTCACGGGTACACACGCCTGGTCGGCACATTATGCTTCGTGGACGGCAGCACAGGGGTTGGGATCGAAATTGCAGGCGTTTGTCAATGGTGCGGCCAATATGATTGATACCATCGGCATTCCCCCCGGCATTTCCATTGTCATTATGGGTGTGTTTGTGGCTTCCTTTGCCGGAACTACCCTGGATACCGGTACACGTGTCCAGCGTTATGTGCTGACGGAACTTTTTGAAGGCACCAGGATTAAACTGTTGAAAGACCGGTATTTCACTACTGCCCTTGCCGTAATTTCTGCGTTGGTACTGGCTTTTGCCACAGGCGCTGACGGCAAGGGGGCATTGAAACTCTGGCCGTTGTTTGGCGCTGTCAACCAGATACTGGCAGCCATCTCGCTGCTGGTCATCACCATTTATCTGAAACGCAAAGGCGGACGAAAATGGTTGATCAGCGGAATACCGGCCGTTTTTATGGCGATCAGCATATTCTGGGCCACACTGATCAATCAGGATATCTTTGATAAACAACAGAACATTCTGCTGATTGTGGTAAACGCCATCATTTTTATCCTCGCTATCTGGATTTTGGTGGAAAGTATCATCACTTTTTCCAAAGCCTCAAAGCGCAATGTTGAAAATTAACTGACCGGGCACCAATGAAACTCCTGATTATCGACAATTACGATTCATTTACCTACAATCTTGTCCAACTGGTGGAACAATGTGGTGTGACGGATTTTCACCTCGTCAAAAATGATCAGTTGACTAAAGTCAGTGACAGGGATTTTGAAAAGGTGCTCATATCACCAGGTCCGGGCATTGCATCCGGAGCGGGAGACCTGTTGCCGTTTGTTGAGAAATATATGAGGAGGAAAAATTTCCTCGGTGTGTGTCTCGGATATGAAGCCCTTGCGCAACTATGCGGGGGAAAGCTTGTCCGGTTGCCGGAGCCGATGCACGGCATCCGGAACAAAGGAAAAGTGTTGATTAACAATGGGATTTTCAAAGGGTTGCCACAGGAATTTTACATCGGCCATTACCACTCGTGGATCATCGAAAAAGAAAGCATGCCCCCGGAACTGGAACCCGCCATGGAAGACGAAAACGGGCTGATCATGGCTTTTCGTCATCGCCGTTACAAGCTGACCGGATTGCAGTTTCACCCGGAATCGGTCATGACTGAATACGGATTGGAAATGATCGGGAACTGGATGGGGAGCTAAGAGTTAAATTGGCAACTTTCAGTGAAATACCATTTCAATTACAGAAAGTAACCAACCGCAGCGATGAGCAGCACCATTCCGATAAAGAGCAACCACGCTTTGGGACTGGCACAATTGATCGTCCAGCCCCGCATGGGGTTTTGCTTGGGCACCGACATGCGCGGGTCTTTCGGGTTGAAATAAAAAATGCCCCATTTCCAGTTATCGGGGTTTTTTGTCATAAAATCAAGTTGTTCCTTGTTGAATTCGGATTTCATTTCCGTAACTTTTTACCGGTTAAAATTGTGATATAGGAATACAAAAATAGGTAATTGTCCCTGCAAATCAAAATCAAATGATTTCATCCAAAAAGTTCACCAGATATAACGGTAATGACAAAAGACGGTACTCAACCGGACGGACGGCATCGCCAATTTTCACAGATACACTGACATCTGTCATCGCTGGCAGGTCGGTGTTGAAACGGAGGGCAAAATATCCAAAACAGATACCTGTTTTAGAGATAATCGGATAAAACAGATATCTGTTTCAGACAAAAACGGACAAAACAGATACCTGTTT
>JAOZOO010000104.1 GCA_029933225.1 Bacteroidales bacterium
TTATAACAACCCCAGCATCAGCTTTGCTTCTTCCGAAATCAGATCCTGATTCCAGGGCGGGTCAAAAGTGATCTCAAGGTCAACATCCGTGACCCCGTTCAGATAACTGATCTCCTGTTTCACCTGGGCAGGCAGACTTTCAGCCACCGGACAATTGGGTGCGGTAAGCGTCATCAGTATTTTCACTTTTCCGTCCTCCGATACATTGATGTCATAGATCAGCCCCAGGTCATAGATATTTACCGGTATTTCAGGATCGTAAATATTTTTACAGACATTTACGATCTTTTCTTCCAGTTCCCTTATTTCATCTCTGGTCATTATGATTTGCTTTTTTGTTCCGATTTCAGCTTGAATACCTGTGCATACAATTTGATCTGTTTGATCATGGATTGCAGGCCGTTGGCCCGTGTAGGCGAAAGGTGGTCGTGCAACCCGATGGTATTTAAAAATTCCACATCGGCTTCCAGAATTTCATCGGGTGTGTGACCTGAAAAAACCCGGATCAGCAGGTTGACAATCCCTTTGGTGATCACCGCATCGCTATCGGCCTTAAAGAAAATCTTACCGTCTTTCATCCCGGCATGCAGCCACACCCGCGACTGGCAGCCGGAAATCAGATATTGCTGCGTTTTGTATTTTTCATCAATCAATGGCAGGTCTTTTCCGAGTTCGATGATGTATGCATATTTGTCAAGCCAGTCCTCGTAAACCTCGAACTCATCAATGATCTGCTGTTGTTTTTCCTGTATTGTCATTTTTTTGTTTTTACAGACCTGAAACCCAAACCTAAAGGTCTGGGAAACTGATAAAGAACATTATATTATTATCTCAACATATCCAATGCCTGTTTGGTTGCGCCAATAAAAACATCCGCTTCCTTAAAAGTATTGTAAATTCCGAAAGAAGCCCTTACGGTACCGGACAGGCCAAACCGTTCCACCAGCGGCTGGGCGCAATGGTGTCCTGTTCTGACGGCTATACCCATCTGGTCGAGCAGTGTTCCCAGATCATAAGGATGAATACCGTCGGCAACGAAAGAAAGGACAGCGGTTTTTTTCCCGGCTTCGCCGATGACCCTCATGCCCGGCAGCTTTTTCAGTTTGCCGGTGGCATATTCCAGCACTTCATCTTCATGCTGCCTTATGTTTTCAATATCTTTTTCTTCGATATACCTCAATGCCGTTTCCATGGCCAGCGCTCCACACACATTTGGTGTTCCCGCTTCAAACTTATAGGGCAACACGTTGAAAGTGGTTTTCTCAAAACTGACATGGTCCACCATTTCGCCTCCAAACTGATAAGGAGGCAATTTGTTCAGCCATTCTTCTTTTCCGTACAATACGCCAATACCCATCGGCCCGTAAGCTTTATGTGCCGAGAAGGCGTAAAAATCACAATCCATCTTCCGAACATCCACCGGTAAATGGGCAATTGCCTGGGCGCCGTCCACCAGCACAGGAACTCCTTTTTTATGTGCCAGCGCAGTAATTTTTTCCACCGGATTGATCGTCCCCATTACGTTTGAAACGTGTGCCACCGCCACCATTTTCGTTTTGGAGGTGATCAGTTTTTCAAAGGCACCCAACTCCAGCTCCCCTTTTTCATTCACAGGAACAACTTTCAATTTTGCCTTTTTCCTGTGACACAACTGCTGCCAGGGTACCAGGTTGGAATGATGCTCCATCGCCGTGATCACGATCTCGTCGCCCTCGCCGATAAATTGTTGAAAAACAGTTGCCACAAAATTGACGGATTCGGTGGTTCCGCGTGTAAAAACAATTTCTTCGGGCTTGTTGGCATGAATAAAACCGGCTACATATTTGCGGGCTTCTTCAAATTTTTCCGTAGCTACCTGACTTAAATGGTGGACGCCCCGATGCACATTGCTGTTTTCTTCAGAATAGTATCGGGTTATTCTTTCCATTACCTGAACGGGCTTTTGTGTGGTTGCCGCATTGTCAAGATAAACGAGCGGTTTCCCGTTCACCTTTTGGGAAAGAACGGGGAAATCTTTTCTGATCTGTTGGATATTCAGTGCCATGGATTTGTTTTTACAAAGATAAAATCATTGTCGTGTTAAATTTTACTCAGATCAATTTCAAATTCCACAGGTTTATCGGGAACCGTGCAATGCAGGATGCATTTGTCGCAAATGGAAAGTTCACCGCGCAGACGTTTTTTGATCATGTCCTCGATGGAATTTTTTAGCGGTTCGATGCTGATCTTGGAAGTTACTTCCGATGTAAAGGCGTTCATCAGCAGCAAGGTTGCATTTTCGCGACTGATCCCCCGCTGCATCAGGTAAAACAGGGCTTCGTCATCCAGTTGGCCAACCGTGGCTCCATGGCTGCATTTCACATCATCGGCATAAATTTCGAGGAAAGGCATGGTGTCGATACGGGCATCGGAAGTCATCAGAATGTTGTTGTTCTTCTGGAAAGCATTTGTTTTTTGAGCATCCTGTTTCACATAAATATAACCTCTGAAGATACCCGTTGCCTTGTTATCGAGCACCCCCTTGTATAATGTTTTGCTGTTACAATGGGGAACGAGGTGATTGACATAAACCTGGTTGTCGATATGCTGTTCTTTGTCCATCAGGTACACCCCGCTCAGATCGGTTTCGGCACCTTCTCCGTTTAGATCAATATGAAGCTCGTTACGGATCTTCCCCCCGTTGAGCGACAAAACGATTGCACTCGTCCGGCTGTTTCGTCCCTGTCGGATAAAGGTATTATTCAGCAACGCCGATTCATCGTTCAGGTTCTGTAATTTGTACAATTCCAGCGTGGCGTTCTCCCCGACATGGATCTCGGTAAAGGTATTGATGAAGGAAGAAAGATGATTGATGGAATCGTCGCAATGCATGAAGGTCAGCTTACTGTTTTTGCCGAGGATGATCAGATTGCGGCTGGCGATGAACGGATTTCCCTGTTCATTGACCATTTTTATCAATTGCAATGCGTCTTTTACTTCCACCCCGTCAGGGACATAAATAAAAACACCGTCTTTAAAGAAAGCACTGTTGGCCGCCTTTAATCCGTCTGTTTGGTCATCGCCGATCTTTCCAAAATACTGATCAAAAAGGCCGGGAAATTCTTTTTGCGCAGTCAGGATGCTCCCCACCCTGACGCCGTTCTCCAGTGTTCTGATCTCTTCGGGGTCTTTGGCGTAATAATGACCGTTGAGTACGGATATGATCTCGGAATGAAAATCATATATTTCACACTCGAAGATCTCATTGATGGTTTTCTGGTAAGGCGCCGGTTCCGTTTCCATTTTGAATTCCCGGTTAAAAATGTCCATGAATCCGGAATCGCGCCACTTATCGTCTTTATTTCCCGGCAGGCCGATATCCTTAAGCCGCTCAAATGCCTTTTGCCTGATCTCCGAAACTACCGGATGTCCGTTTGAGTTTTCCGGCAAACGGGGATAATACGACAAAAGCGAAGAAAGCAACCGGCTGTTTTTTTGATTTGTTTTCATGGGGATACCTTGTTAATTTTCAACCAGTTCTTTCACCCATTCATAACCTCTTTCTTCCAGTTCCAGGGCCAGCCCTTTGCCTCCCGATTTTACGATCCTTCCGTCCCACATTACGTGAACAAAATCGGGGATGATGTAATCGAGCAGCCGCTGATAGTGGGTGATAACGATAAAGGCATTTTTGTCAGATCGTAAAGCGTTTACACCGCGTGCGACAACTTTCAACGCGTCAATGTCAAGCCCCGAATCCGTTTCGTCAAGGATAGCCAGTGTAGGTTCCAACATAGCCATCTGGAATATCTCGTTCTTTTTCTTTTCTCCACCTGAGAATCCTTCGTTTACCGAACGTTTTGTCAGTTTGGTGTTGATCTCCACGAGCTTTTTCATTTCTTCCATTCGTTTCAGGAATTCACCCGGAGGAATGGGGCCGAGGCCATTGTATTCGCGCCGGGTGTCAATGGCCGTACGCATGAAATTGATCATGCTCACTCCGGGGATCTCTACCGGATATTGAAAGCTCAGAAAAATCCCTTCGTTGGCTCTTTGGTCGGGTGTGAGCTTTGTGATGTCTTTCCCTTTGTATTCAATCACACCTTTTGTGATCTCGTAACCTTCGCGACCCGTGATGGCTGCGGCGAGCGTGCTTTTCCCTGTTCCGTTGGGCCCCATGATGGCATGGACTTCACCATAGTTCACTCCGAGGTTAAGCCCTTTGATGATCTCTTTGCCGTTGATGGAGACGTGGAGGTTTTTTATGTTTAATAACATTTTTCTTAATTTACGATTTACGAATAACGAAAACGAACTACGAATTTGTTCCTGCATTCATAGTTTATTTTCACTTCTTGTTTCTTGATCTCGCTGTTTTTACAGTAGTAACGAAAATGGAGATTAACTGATTGTTTTCATCCCTTATTACTGATAATGAATCCTGATCCTTGGAAATTTTAAGTTTATTGATAATATTTAATGCGATGCTCGTCTCGCGTAACTCTTTTAAAACAACTTTAATTTTATGAATAAAATCCTGATTCGATTCTGCATCTTGTGCTTCACCATAGTGCAACGCCGGAGAAGTTCCGGAAGCAATCATCTGACCGGCAAGATAGTTACCTGCACGTGTATTTGGTAAATTTTCTGCAATTCCAATAACTGCCACAGAAAAATCAGTAAGCCGTTCTACCAAATCAAACTTTTTTGTAGCCATGTTTTTTATTTTTAGGTTTATATCATATTAGCCATTTTCGTAGTTCGCTTTCGTCAATTGTCATTCGTCCTTCAAAATTTTTCAATTTTCGTAATTCGGTTTCGTCAATCGTCAATCGTCATTCTTAGCCAACACTTCCTTCTAAAGTTATGGCCAAAAGTTTCTGTGCTTCGATGGCGAACTCCATGGGGAGCTTGTTCAGTACCTGTTTGGCATAGCCGTTGACGATGAGGCCGATGGCTTTTTCCATGTCGATGCCGCGCTGCTGGCAATAAAACAACTGGTCTTCCGATATCTTGGAAGTTGTGGCTTCGTGTTCAACAATGGCCGTGTTGTTTCCGGTTTTGATGTACGGGAACGTGTGTGCCCCGCATTTGTCGCCCAGCAACAGCGAATCGCACTGTGAATAATTCCTTGCATTTTCCGCCTTTTTCGACACCCTCACCAAACCCCGGTAGCTGTTGTTGCTGTGACCTGCCGAAATACCTTTTGAAATGATGGTGCTTTTGGTATTTCTCCCGATATGTACCATCTTGGTACCTGTATCCGCCTGCTGATAGTTGTTGGTCACCGCAACAGAATAAAACTCACCCACTGAGTTGTCGCCGATCAACATACAGCTCGGGTATTTCCAGGTGATGGCCGAACCGGTTTCCACCTGTGTCCAGCTTATCTTTGAGTTTTTCCCTTTACAGATGCCCCGTTTGGTCACAAAATTGTAAACTCCGCCTTTGCCTTCCTTATCGCCCGGGTACCAGTTCTGAACGGTTGAATATTTCACTTCGGCATCATCCATGGCAATGATCTCCACAACCGCTGCATGCAATTGATTTTCATCCCGCATGGGCGCCGTGCACCCTTCGAGATAACTCACATATCCGCCTTCCTCGGCAATGATCAGCGTTCTTTCGAACTGACCGGTGTTGGCCGCATTGATCCTGAAATAGGTGGACAACTCAATGGGGCTGCGCACCCCTTTCGGGATAAAACAGAACGACCCGTCGCTGAAGACTGCCGAGTTGAGCGCCGCAAAATAATTATCGGTATAAGGCACCGCTTTCCCCATGTATTTTTTAACAAGTTCGGGATGATTTTGCACTGCTTCGCTGAATGAACAAAAGATGATGTTGTGTTTGGCCAGCGTATCCTTAAAAGTTGTTTTGACCGACACACTGTCAATGACTGCATCCACAGCTACCCCGGCCAGCATTTTTTGCTCATCGAGAGAGATTCCAAGCTTGTTGAAAGTCTCCAGCAATTCCGGGTCAACCTCATCAAGACTGCTGAGTTGTTTCTTCTTTTTTGGTGCGGCGTAGTAAATAATATCCTGGAAATCAATGGGTGGATATTTGATGTGCGCCCAGTTGGGTTCTTTCATCTTCAGCCAGTGCCGGTACGCTTTTAAACGGAAGTCAAGCAACCATTGCGGCTCGTTTTTCTTCTTTGAAATAAGACGGATGATGTCTTCATTCAATCCTTTCGGGGCGGTATCCATTTCAATGTCGGAAACAAAACCGTATTTGTATTCGGAGGTCGTAACCTCCTGAACCACATTGTTTTTTTTCTTCTCGTCACCCATCCTTCATTCTAATTTAGAATTGTTTTAAATAGATTTGCGAAAATACGGTTTTTTCAGATAAGATTCTTTAATACCTGTTAAAAACAGAATGATTGAAAAAGGTAAAAAATAATCTATTTTTGTTTGAAAATAAAACAGGTGAAATTCAATCCGGGAAAAAAATCATCATTCATATTCAGTGCTTTCATAGTGATATTTTTTACCGGATTGCAGACACCGGCATTGAGGTGCCAGACCACTCCCGCGAAAAAGATTAATTACGATACCAACTACATTGAAACATTTCCACAAACACTCACAACAAGGCTGTACAGCTCAATAAAATATACTCATTTTAATTTTATTAACACACAGAAAAACAAAACATTGTTTTACAATAACAACAGCAATTATATACTCGGTGTTGGTGTAACATACTCGTTACTCACAATAAATATCGGACTGAATTTCAACTTTGTAAATCACGATGACGACAGGTATGGCCCAAGCGAGTATCTTGATCTCCAAACCCATATTTTTAGCCGGAAAGTAAGTATTGATCTTTATATTCAGTGGTATGACGGGTTTTTTATTGTAAATCCCGATCAGGCAGTTGCCGGATGGGATCATCCGAACAGGTTTCCACAACGTCCCGATATCAAAACCTATAATTTTGGTTACAACATCCAATATCTTTTTAATTCCAAAAAGTTTTCTTACCCGGCATCCTATATCCACAATGAATACCAGAAAAAAAGCGCCGGAACCTGGGTTATCGGGAGTAATTCCTTTTTTATGATCGTCGAAGGTGATTCGGCCATTAACCGTCCGGGAAGCGATCCGGAAGACCTTTTCGGTTCCAAAGCTTTTCACAGAACCGACATGCTGAACATCGGAATTAGCGGCGGGTATTATTATACTTTGGTCATTGCAAAACACATCTTCCTCTCGCTTGGGCTGGCAATTGGGCCGGGTATGGGTTTCTCGTGGCTGGATTATGATGAAACCGGTCGGTCGGAAAAAACAGGGTTAACATTGGGAATGAATGGTTTGCTTCGCTCGTCAGCAGGATACAACGGCAGGAAGATTTTTGTGGGAATTTCACTGCTTCATCAGATGGTATGGAACCAACTGCCCGTAGAAAACATCTGGGAATTTTACAGTACGGGAAACCTACGGGTGAATTTTGTCTATCGTTTTAAGCTGAAAAAGCCGATAAAATTTTTAGATCCCGGTATATGGGAAAAATAAATGCATTCCGAAATCCGGAAGCGTGAGAAAAACAAATTCGCTACTTTTGATATGTGCAATCAGGTTATGAGAAAAACGGTTAAATATATTGGTAAAACATTGCTTTATATGTTTTTGATCCTTATGGGGATGCTGGTGATGTTTTACCTGATGGCGCCGGTTTATGATTTTTCGGGACCTGTGGCTTTTCACGGCAGCAAGTTATACAACCCTTATCAGAACATGAACCCGGAAAACTGGCACAGATATAATTTCCAGGTGCAGTCGGAAGCCTGGGGGGGAATTACCAGCGGACGGGGCAACAGCAATGAGATGATCGACAGTGTTTATCAAATGCTGGGATTTGATCATGTGTCCACCTCTGACTATCAGAAGATCAATCATTTCGGTTCGGACAGGCCTTCCTATATTCCCACTTATGAACACGGCTATAGTCTTTTCAAAGTGCATCAGGTTTGCATTGGGGCCAGCCGGATCTTGTGGATTGACCTGATCCTTTTTCAAACAATCAGCATGAAGCAGTGGATCATTGATTTATTGAATAAAGATTGCGAGATTGTAGCACTTGCCCATCCTAATCTTCGCGGAGGCTATCCCCCGGATGATCTGAAAAAACTTACACATTACCAGTTGATGGAAGCTTTAAACCGTGCAACGATTTCCGTAAAACACTGGGATACGGCTTTGTCTTCGGGACAGTTGGTCTGGCTACTTGGCGATGATGATGCCCATGATGTGCTGAACAGTGATGAAGTGGGACGTACTTTCACCGTGATCAACTCCCCAACCCTCAATCGTGAAGACATTATTCATAGTTTGAAAACGGGCAACGCTTATGGCGCGGACCTGTTTCCCAAAACCGGCCTTACCTTCAGCGAAAGGGTTGAACGCCTCAGGCATGTTCCGGTTGTGAAAAAAGTTGAATTGTCGGGTGACACCCTAAAGGTTGCGATCGTTCCGAAACCGATGACCATTAATTTTATCGGACAAAATGGCAAACTCCGGAACGCTGTCCAGAATAGCGCCACGGCATCTTATGTTATCAAACGGAAGGACAATTATATCAGAGTAGAATTTGTTTATCCTGACGGTTCCGTTATCTATCTGAACCCCATCATTCGTTACGAGGGAGACCGCCCCGTTTCGTTGCTCAAAGCAGAAGTGAATGAAACGGCAACCTTGAATTTAAGGATTGTTTATTTTTTAATTTTCCTGACTTTTATGTATCTTTTTGCCCGGAAAAACCGCAAACTAAAACGAAATTAAGTGCCACGGTATCAGCCGAAATACAGCCGTTATCTGATCATTCTCATCGTGATCTCCACTGCCATCCGGATGTTCATTGCCGCTACCATTGAACTGGGGAACGATGAGGTTTATTATCGTCTTTATGCTTTGTATCCGGATTTATCGCATTTTGACCATCCGCCGATGGTGGGACTAATCATTCAGCTTTTCAGTTTGAATCTTTTGTTGCACAGTGCGTTCTTTCTCCGCTTGGGTGCAATCGTGATCGGCGCTTTCAACATCTATCTGATATACCGGATTGGCAAAACCATAAAAAATGAAAGAACCGGTTTTTACGCCGCATTTTTATATGTGGTTTCTATTTATGCCAGTATCATTTCCGGCACCTTTATCCTGCCGGATACTCCGCAGGGGTTATTCTGGATATTAAGCATTTACCTGATGTTGTATATGCTTCCGAATGAGCCTTCGGAAAAAAATGTCCGATATCTTTTTCCGTTACTCGGCCTTACGCTGGGTCTGGGCATTTTGTCAAAATATACAACTGTTTTCTTGTGGCTTGGCATCTTCCTTTATTTTGTGTTTTACCGCAGGGACTGGTTAAAAAACAAATACGTTTACCTGGCGCTAATCATCACTTTCATCAGTATGCTTCCCATACTGATCTGGAATATCAGGTATGACTTTGTAAGCTTTGCTTTTCAGGGCGGAAGGATAAGCGAGGGTAGTTTACAGTTTCACCCGGAATTTTTTGCCAGAGAACTTCTCGGTGAGATATTTTACAACAATCCCGTGAATTATCTTCTGATCGTCATTGCCGTTGTGTCCGTGATTTCGGAAAAGCTTTTAGTGAGAATTTCCTGTATCCGTCTGATCGTTTTAATGACCATTCCGTTAATTGTTACCATGTTGCTGGTTTCCTTTTTTCGAAGCACGTTACCCCATTGGTCTGCTCCGGCCTATACTACTTTGTTATTGCTGGCTGCCGGCTGGCTTGACCAGCAAAAGTCTTCAGGAGCACAAAAGTTCTGGCTGACGCTTTCCGCCGTTGTCTTTTTTATCATCATCATTCTGGGGTATGCTCAAATAAAATACGGGTTGATCCTGCAAAGCGACAGGGAGGAATATACCCGTTTGGGATCGGATGACCCTTCACTTGATATGTACGGTTTTAAACAGGTTGGAAGCGCTTTCAGAGAACTTGTGGAAAAGGACAGAGCACAGGGTGTCATGCCGGAAGATGCTGTACTTGTTGGCGACAACTGGTTCCCGTTGGCAAACTATGATTATTATGCTGCCTCACCCGTTGGCATGAAAGTTTACGGTTTGGGAGAATTGGACCATATTCACAAATATGCCTGGATCAATCGTGAACATGGAGGTTTTAAAAAAGGGATGAGCGCCTATTACATCACCGACAGTCGCTATTACCATCCACCGGGTATGCTGTTCAAGGCGGCATTTGAATCCGTGGAACCGGCTGACACCATCCAAATCATTCGCGGGGGCCATATCGTAAAACGTGCTTTTGTTTTCCGGCTGAAAAATCTGGAGCAGGTGCCTGAAGACCCTCTTTCTTTTAAAAAGTAAAGCCTTTACAAAACAACATCTTATGTAGTTCTGCAAAGGCCTTCGGTTATTTTTCAATAATTATAGTTCCCGGTGTTTGTTATCGCACAAATATCCCTTTTCGCTGTGGCGGCACATACACCAGGCCACCAGCCGGGTTTCGTCAATGACCACTTTTTGGGGTATGAAAGCTGTTCCTTTGTGTGAACCATCGCAGAACGGTTGTTTTGCGGTTCGGCCACAGGCGCACCAAAAATAGGTGCCCGGTTCCATGATCATTTTCAGGGAACTCTTTTGTGCAATAACAGGTTTATCCGGGTTTTCCATTGTTAGACCATTTTTGCGGGGTCAACCCATTCGGCGAATTCTTCGTCGGTCACATAGCCCAGTGCCAGTGCGGCTTCGCGCAAGGTGCTTCCTTCCTTGTGGGCTTTTTTGGCTATTTCGGCGGCTTTTTCATAACCGATGTGCGTGTTGAGTGCTGTAACCAGCATCAGCGAATTTTCCAGATTGTGCTTAATGGCTTTCTCATTGGGTTCGATACCCACAACTGCATGTTCGGTAAACGAAACACAGGCATCACCCAGCAGTCGTGCCGACTGGAGGAAGTTGGCGATCATCACCGGTTTGAAAACATTCAACTGGAAATGACCCTGCATCCCTCCGGTATTAATGGCCACATCGTTGCCGATCACCTGGGCGCAAACCATGGTGAGGGCTTCATTCTGTGTCGGGTTTACTTTACCGGGCATAATGGACGAGCCGGGCTCGTTGGCAGGCAACTGGATTTCACCGATGCTGCAACGCGGGCCGGAAGCAAGAAACCGGATGTTGTTGGCAATGTGCATCAGCGATACGGCCAGCGTTTTCAATGCGCCCGACGATTCCACAATGGCATCATGGGCCGACAGGGCTTCGAATTTGTTTTCTGCTGTTTTGAAAGGAAATCCCGTCAGTTCGGCAATCTTTGCAGCTACCTTTTCGGCATATCCTTTGGGAGTGTTCAATCCGGTACCGACAGCAGTTCCGCCGAGAGCCAGTTCGGTCAGATGGTCGAGGGTGGCTTTCAGTGCTTTCAGTCCGTGATCAAGCTGTGAAACATAACCCGAGAACTCCTGTCCCAGCGTCAGTGGTGTGGCATCCATCAGGTGCGTACGGCCTGTTTTTACGATATCTTTGAATTCTTTCGCTTTTTTGGCCAGCGCATCCCGTAGCATTTCCACGCCGGGAATGGTGGTTTCCACCAGCATTTTGTATGCTGCTATGTGCATAGCCGTCGGGAATGTGTCGTTTGAAGACTGTGATTTGTTCACGTCGTCATTGGGATGAAGGAACTTTTTGCTGTCGGTGAGTTTTCCGCCGTGGATCACGTGCCCGCGATTGGCAATCACCTCGTTCATGTTCATGTTCGACTGTGTCCCCGAGCCGGTCTGCCAGATGACCAGCGGGAAGTTGTCGTTCAGCTTGCCTTCCAGTATTTCGTCGCACACTTTGGCGATCATATCGGCTTTTTCCTTTGGCAATACGCCAAGCTCCATATTTGTAAGTGCTGCTCCTTTTTTCAGGTAAGCAAATGCCTCGATGATCTCATGCGGCATGGA
>JAOZOO010000216.1 GCA_029933225.1 Bacteroidales bacterium
TGAAATCTTTACTTTTGAACTTTATTTTGAATTCACGGCATGGGAAATCACGCACATCGCCATCATAAAGTATCGGGCAAGGGCCTTTTGTGGTCGGTGGTCCTGAATGTGTTCATTACCGTTGCACAGGTTATCGGCGGTATCATCTCCGGCAGCATGGCTCTGCTCAGTGACGCCACCCACAATTTCAGCGATGTATTGTCTCTGATCATCAGCTATATTGCCAACAGGCTTTCCCGAAAGAAAGCCACCGACAGACGCACCTTCGGGTACCGGCGATCGGAGATAATGGCCGCATTCATCAACTCTGCTACACTCATCATCCTTGCCGTTTTTATCTTCACCGAAGCCGTTGACCGCATCCTCAACCCGACAGTTATCCGGGCCGACTGGGTAATCTGGCTTTCCGTTTTAAGTATTTTCATCAACGGTTTGAGTGTCCTGCTGATCAGAAAAGACAGCAAGGGAAACATGAATATCAAATCTGCTTATCTGCATCTTTTTTCCGACATGCTTACTTCCGTTGCCGTACTGATCGGCGGACTGACCATGAAATTCTTTCACTGGTACAGCATCGATTCCATCTTTTCCATGCTGATCTCTGTTTACCTGATCGTGGTGAGCTGGAAGATCTTTGCCGCCTCACTCCGGGTCTTGATGCAGTTTACCCCAAAGGACATAAATCTAAAGGAAATTGTAAGGAAAGTCGAAGAAATCCGGGAGATCAAAAACCTGCATCATGTTCATGTGTGGCAGATCAGCGAGCACGACATCATGTTCGAGGCCCATGTGGATGTAAAAGACGATATTTCTATCACAAAGTTTGAGGAATTACTGGAAAAGATCACCGTTATCCTTGAAAAATACAACATCAACCACGTGACCATTCAGCCGGAGTATTCAGTAAACGACAGTAAATCACTGATTCATGAGCATCACAAATAACAAGGTATCCGATTTCCCGTCACAACATCAGCAGGTAAACGAAGTATTGATTTTATGTCCCTCGCGCAGATGTCCGAGATGCATAAAAATAACCGCAAAAACAAAACTTCTGTTTGAAGAGATGGAACTCCCGGCAAATATCGAGATCATCACAAACTTAAAACATATCCTGAAATTCCACACCTGGATATTGCCCACGGTTATCATTAACGGAAAGATTGCCTCACGGGGCATTTATCCCCGAAAAGAAAAGATACTGAAGTTAACAGGTGACGGTGCTTCGGTTTAACAAAATAATAAATTGATCCGGGTTAAAAAAGCGTGTTCCCTTTAAAAACTCCGGCATCCTGAATAGATTTTATTTCTCCGTCCAGCGTGATTCTGTCCCCGTTATCAAGTGTAAGGTTCATGGTGGCCGAATTTGCAAAAAATGAAATGGAAATATATGGAAGTCCTCCAACTCCTCTCGGCCGGAACATCATATCGAGATTGCCTCCTTTATTCGGGTTTTCAGCCGGACTGAAATCGTATTTAACTACCTCGCCGTCAAAGGTGGCGCCGCCTACTCCGTTCCAGCCTACCAGGCCCTGGAAAGCAAATTGATATGTGGCATTTTTTCCATGCACAGCGAGGAAGTTTACACTGGGGTTAACGCTGAAAGATGCGCCGCCGTTACTGCGTAAACGGTTTGCAACAAACACAAAAGCCGTGTCTTTAACAAGCTGTTGTAATTTCTCAAAAGCTTCGTTTTCTGCTGCGGCTCTGGCTTCTTTTTTGGCTTTCTTTTCCAGCTTCCGCTGTTCTTTGGTCGATAAGTTTTGATCATTTTGTGCTGTCACGGGCATTACGGCTCCCGCAAAAAACAGCACACTTATTATCAGGATTATTTGTTTCATGGCATTGTTTTTTTATCTGAATTATCAAAAAGTATTCCAAAAGTAAGGTGTTTTCTGATGCCGGGTTGTTAATGCTTAAAAATATTTCACCGGACATTGAAAAATCCGGCAAAGGATCGCAGGTAATTTATGGTGTTATTCTTATCATTACTATATCGTGTGAAGGTACCCCGGCAATAAATTCTCCTTTATATTTCCCCAGGTCTTCATGTTTCCACAAATCCCTGACGGTGGCTTTCAGGTGTCCGGGATAACCGAGCTCCGGCCAGGAAACTTTGATGTTTTCAGTAGTCTTTCCACGGTTAAACAGCACCACCGCACGCCCGCCGTCTGCCAGTTGCTTGACCCACACTTCGAGATCACCGTCGTCACGCACTTTGATACCACTTTTTCCCAGCGGGTCCTGATCCACGACGATGGCTTCCTTGTTGGTCAGGATTTCAAGTGTTTCTTTCGTCATGTCCCGTAAATCGTTTCCGGCGATCAGCGGGGCAGCAAGAATGCACCACAAGCTGAAATGTGCCCGGCTCTCATTTACTGTCAGACCGCTGTTTCCCACCTCCAGCATATCGGGGTCGTTCCAGTGGCCCGGACCGGAATAGGAATACAGGTCGGCGACCCTGTCAAGCAGGATAGTAAATCCTGCATTGTTCCGGTCATCTTCGCAATCCCAGCAATCCATGATATCGTCCGTAGCCCGCCAAAGGTGCCCTACGTCTTTTGCCCAGAGCCATGGTTTGCTCCAGCCCCAGTCGCACAAGCTGAAAACCATCGGGCGGCCTGCCTTGTAAATGGCATCACGCATCAGTTTATAGGACGCTTGTGCATTCTGGGTTGTCGTATTGCACCAGTCATATTTCACATAATCCACGCCCCAGGCAGCGTAAGTTCTGGCGTCCTGGAATTCATACCCGCGGCTGCCGGGCCTTTTTTGGCAGGTCTTTGTCCCGGCGTCGGAATAAATACCAAATTTAAGTCCTTTGGAGTGAATATAATCGGCAAGCGCTTTCATGCCGGAAGGGAAACGTTCGGGGTCGGGAATGATGTTGCCGTTTTCATCACGTCCAACCTGCCAACAGTCGTCAATGACCACATATTCATAGCCGGCATCTTTCATGCCTGAACTCACCATGGCATCGGCGATTTCTTTGATCAGTTTTTCACTGACATCGCAGCCGAATTTATTCCAACTGTTCCAGCCCATGGGCGGGGTCATGGCCAGACCTTCAAACTTTTGCCCGTAAGAAAGAGAAACAA
>JAOZOO010000105.1 GCA_029933225.1 Bacteroidales bacterium
CTTACCTCTTCACAAACTTCCCCACGAACAATCCTTTATTGTTTTTAATCCAAATAAGATACATGCCGGGATTCAGAGATTTCACATCGATACTGTTCCCTTTGAAGCCGGTCATCTTTATGACAACTTTTCCTGCAGTATCCATTATCCTGATGTCTGAAACTTTTCCTGTATCCATTTCTTTCAGCATGATTTCCCCTGATACCGGATTGGGCTGAAAATGCAAAGGCTGAAATGATTTGTTTTCATTGATGCTCAGTGCATACGAAGCAAACAGCCACAGGTAAGCGTCGGCAAAGTCATCACGCCAGGTTTGTTCGTTGTGTTGTCCGCCCTCAATGACTTTTGAAGTAACCTCATTAAACCCGGCTGCCTTCAGGGTGTCCTCCATCTGATACATCATCACGATATAATTATCACCCTCCAGCGAACCCGCGTTCTGGTAAAATCTGATGTTTTCCTTCTTTCCTGTCCTGCTTACATACCTGAAAATGGAATCTTTGTTGATCCAGTATGCCGGAGAAAAATCCCCCGATTTGCTAAATACATTCTGGTATTTCACAGCGCCGTACAATGAGATCAGTCCGCCTAGCGAGCTGCCCATGATGCCGGTGTTATTCCTACCGGGGAGCGTTCTGTAATGTTCATCAATATAGGGTTTTAGGGTTTCCACGATGAACGCCATGTATTCATTGCCTTCACCGCCGCCGTACTGCGGATTATGCCAGGGAGTAAGTTCATCAATACGCAGGGTCCCGCCGTTGTTAACAGCCACTACGATGGGTACGCGGTATCCCTGTTCAGCCAGTTTGTTCAGCGTTTCATCCACCTCCCACTCGCCGGCAAAAGAGGTTTTTTCATCAAACACATTTTGTCCGTCGTGCATATACAGGACGGGATAACTTTTTCCGCTGTCTTCATAATCGGGCGGCAGATAAATCCAGATTCGGCGTGTACGGTCAAGCTGAGGCATGTAAAAGTTCTCATCCACGATATGCACGTTCCATGCGGCCGTGCTGCCGCCACCACCGCCGTTTGCCCAGTTGTAAACAATCTGATGTACAACACTGTCGTTCCCGAAAACGAAAGTCCTGTTGGTAATTTCTTCTCCCTGCGGCCCTTTCTCCACTGTCTCCCAGCTTCCGCGGGTGAATTTATAGAGATAAGTTGTCCCTTCCGGCTCCGGGCCAAGCGTTATCTGCCACAAACTGTCTTCGTTTTTCCCGAGGGCAAACTGCGCGTCTCCGGGGTTCCACCCGTTAAAATCGCCGGCAATGTAAATGACGTCTTCCGCAGGAGTGTAATCCGGGATGGAATCAAGGATGAAGGTTACCTGGGCTGAAGCTGATGAAACAAGTAAAAACGAAATTATGGTAATAAGAAAATATCTGGACATTGTGGAATTCATTTTTATGTAAACAGTGCGTTAGTTTAAATCGTTGTCATTCATATTGTGATGTGTGATCGAATTGGTGTATGCTGTAAAGTAGTGTTGCAAATTCAGACCAGCTTGAAAGGCCATCCTGAGTATAATAACAGATGGGTTAACCCGTCTGTTGCCAAAAAAGTCTGTCCCTAAATATACTTCAAATCCACCATACACGATTTGATCAGCTCAAACGTCCGCTCGATGTCATGGTCGAGCCCGACAGAGAAACGGATGAGCCCCGGTGAAAGTCCCATTTCTTTTTGTAATTCCTCAGGTACTTCCGAAGAAGTGCTTTTCCCGGAGTTGGAAAACAGAGTTTTAAAATATCCTAAGCTGACGGCATGGTATCCCACGCCCCGCTCCTGCATCAACTCCATGAACGGGGCAGCGCGCTCGGCGGTTTCCAGGTCAATGGCGATCATCCCGCCAAAGCCGTATTCTTCATTCATCAGTTGTTTCATCAGTTCGTATTGGGGGTGAACCGGCAGCCCGGGATAGATAAATCTCAATTCGAGTTCTTCAAAACGTTTGGCAAGATACATGGCATTCTCGCTGTGTTTTTGCATCCGGATATGCAATGTGCCGAGGTTTTTCAGGATACTCGACGACCGTAACGGATCGAGTACAGGACCGAGCAGCATCGCCGTTCCGTCATTCACATTGCTGATGGCATCGATGAACTCTTCATCCGTGCAGATGGCTCCGGCCACGCAGTCATTCTTCCCGTTGATGAACTTGGTCATGCTGTAAACCACAATGTCGGCGCCGAGCTGATACGGGCTGATGATCAGTGGTGTAAAGGTGTTGTCAACCACCAGCTTGGCTCCGTTGCCGTTGGTGATCTTTGCCAGCTCCGGTATGTTGGATATCTGGAGCATGGGGTTCGTCATGCTCTCCGTATAAAGCACTTTGGTGTTCGGCCTGAAAGCTTTTCTCACACTTTCCAGGTCGGTGATGTTGACGAAAGTAACATCAATGTTGAACTTTTTCAGGTAGTTGGCCAGAAAAGCATAAGTGCCGCCGTAAGTGGTTACGCTGGTGATGATGTGGTCGCCTGTGTTGCACAACTGCAAAAGTGTGGTCGTGATGGCGGCCATCCCCGAGGCAGTCACCCACGCCGATTCTGTCCCTTCGAGTGTGGCCATGGCCTCGGCGAGA
Source organism: Bacteroidales bacterium (assembly GCA_029933225.1). GTDB lineage: Bacteria > Bacteroidota > Bacteroidia > Bacteroidales > F082 > JAADID01. The sequence goes on from JAOZOO010000105.1 coordinate 2,588, forward strand.
TATTTGTTGGACGGGTTCCAGTGCCGGGAATACAGAAAACATCCCTCGGTTTCACCCTTGAAGGTACCGATCATGGTTTCTTCATCAAGGAAGGTAAATGTGGCTGAATCGGTGATGGAAGGATTAACGCCCCCAAACTCACCGAATTGCTTAAGGTCTTGTATGGCTGTTGCCGGATCAAATTTTTTCGACATAATTTTACGGTTTATTATTCTCCACAAAGTTAAGAAACAAAAGGGTTTTGTGTATATTTATCCGGTAATTTAAACCGGAGCAAATTTTAAGCGTAAATTTTACCAGCGCTTTCCGTGTAAAAACACTGACATTTTTAATAAGATAACAAATAACAATTTCCAAAGATCGAACAAATTACAAATGACAATTCGCAAATATCAAACAGTTGTGTAACAAGATAAAGCAACAGATTTCATTAAGAAGAAAAGTTTTTTATGAATACGGGAAATGAAAAACGGAACACGGGACTGCTGACGGCTTTTATGCTGGCGGTGTTTTTTACGGTGAACTTCATCACACCCGAACAGCCGCGAACGACAATGATAGACGGCGACGGCAGCGGCCTGTATGCCTATCTTCCTGCTATCTTTGTTGCGCATACCGTTGATTTTACACCTGTCTTTTATTATGAAAAAGCAAGGCGTACACCGGATTACCAGGGGCACAATTACCACAAAATTGGCGGGGTGATGATCAACAAATTCTGGTGCGGTACTGCCCTGCTCGAGACGCCTTTCTTTTTGATTGCCTGGGTTATGTCGTTGATTTTGGGGTTACCGCCTGACGGATACAACATCCTTTTTCAGTATGCCGTTGCACTGGCTGCACTTTTCTGGTCGGGACTCGGAATAGTTTACACTGTCCGGCTATTCAGGTTATACAATATATCAGAACCTCTGGCATGGGGTCTGGCCCTCGCGGGATTTTTAAGCACCAACCTGTTTTTTTACACATTTACCAATCCCTCGGCATCGCATGTTTACTCCTTTTCACTGATCGCGGTTTTACTTTATTATTCAAAAAAACTATTTATTCAGTATGATAAAAAACCGCTTTATGTCACCGCCTTTCTGCTGGGGCTGATCGTGCTAGTCAGGCCGGTGGACATTGTGGTTGTGCTGGCTTTGCCGTTTCTGGCGGCATCACCTGATGCTTTTATTCAAACCATCCGGAAAAAAGTTTTCAGCAAGGATGTACTGATTGCAGCACTGCTTTTCCTTATTGCCCTGTCTCCCCAGCTCATCATTAATTTTTTACAAACAGGCAAACCGCTGATCTACGGCTATAAGAACGAGGGCTTTTACTGGGGGCATCCGCAGATATTCAAATTCCTTTTCAGCTACCGCAAAGGGTGGTTTGTTTATACTCCGCTGATGCTGCTTCTTTTCCCGGCGCTGATCACACTGTGGAAGCGGTCGAAATATGAGATGATCAGCTTTCTGACTTTTCTTATCATAATCGTCTATGTGTTTTCCGCCTGGTGGAACTGGCTGTACGGCGACAGTTTCGGCATGCGGCCGATGGTTGATTTTTACAGTTTGTTTTTTCTGATCATGGCTTTGATGTTTGTCGGAATAAAAAAACGAGTTTTAAAAATATTGCTGATCGTTTTCGTCGCTTTTACCATGTTGCTGAATCTCATTCAAACGTATCAATATTCTGCCGGCATTCTCCATCCCGATTCGATGACCAAAGAGGCATACCGGTATGTGTTTTTAAAAACCGGCAGCCAATACAGGGATGTTATCGGCGACGAGGATGAATATTTCTACGGGAAGATATCGGACAAACCCTTTTTTAAAACTTCTTATCAACCCGGAACGCCGGCCAAAGGATGGTCAAATCCATCCAATATCATTGTTATGGTGGACACGAAAAAGACTGTTGTAAAAATGGACAGCCAGCATGTTTACAGCCCGTCGTTTACTTATCAGGTCCCGGAAGAATTAACCGGAAAAGATAACCTGTATGTGGTTTTTTCCGCTGAATATCTTGAACCGGATCAGGAGGCGGCCATTGATGCTTTATTCGTTGTGGACATCACCGGAAAGAAAGGTGAGCGGCTATTTTACAAGGCATTCCGCATGAAACGCCTGCCGGATCAGAAAACCGGTGAATGGCGGGAGGGACATATTGGATTCAAGCTGCCCCTCATCACCCGGGAAACAGATAAAATGGTGTTTTATGTCTGGAACAAAGACAAAAAAACTTTTTTTATCAACCGTATCGCTTTAAAGCTTTTTACGTATAGCAGAGACATGCAGTGAGCCGGAATTACTATCTTTGCCGGTCAATTGAAAATATATGCTGGAAGCCCGCAACATACATAAATCCTATGGAAAACTGGAAGTCCTGAAAGGGATTGATTTGCTGGTGGAGAAAGGTGAGGTCGTTTCCATCGTCGGAGCTTCGGGCGCCGGAAAGTCCACATTGCTGCATGTGCTGGGAACCATTGAAAAACCGGACAAAGGAGCAATCAAAATACGCGATATCGACATCACCACAATGAACGACAAGGCACTGTCGGGGTTCCGTAACAAGAACATCGGGTTTGTTTTTCAGTTTCATCATCTGCTGCCCGAGTTTACGGCGTTAGAGAACATCTGCATTCCGCAGTTTATTGCCGGAAAGTCAAAAAAGGAAGCTGAAGAAAAAGCTTTTTTTCTGCTCGATCTGTTGTCGCTGACCGACAGGGCAGAGCATAAGCCTTCGGAACTTTCGGGCGGCGAGCAGCAACGTGTGGCCATTGCCCGTGCCCTGATCAACGAACCGGCTGTGGTATTTGCCGACGAACCCAGCGGAAATCTGGATTCACAAAATTCGCAGGTGCTTCATAAGATGTTTTTCGACCTGCGCGACAAGTTGGGCCAAACTTTTATCATTGCAACACACAATAAAGAACTGGCCGGGATGGCCGATAGAAAAATGATCATAAAGGACGGTTTGATCAACCCGGAAAATAATAAATCTGTTTAATCGTTAATACCTTGATTAGTTAGAGATATATGCATCACCGATATAGTCAAAAACCACTGTTTGTTAAAATAATCCTGATATTATCCTTTACGTTGTTTTACGTCGTGGCTCCGGCGCAGCAAAAAGCAACTTATGAGGAGACCATCAAGAAAGCGGATACTTATTTCCAGCAAAATCAGTGGCTGAATGCCAAGGCGTATTACCAGATGGCTTTGAAGCTGAAACCTGAAGATGATTATGCTTCAAAGCGGATCAAGGCAGTTGTCGAAAAGATGAAAGCCAACCAGGCCAAAGAAGAAGAATACTATGACATCATCGACCTGGCAGATGTATTTTTTGACCAGCAGGCGTATGACAAAGCCCTTGCACAATACCGCAAAGCCCTTACTGTGATCCCCGGCGATGCTTATGCAAAGGATCAGATAGATAAAATTAACCGGAAAAAAGCGGAGCAAAGGGATAAACTCATAAGCTATAATCTGGCCATGCAGGAAGGCGCCCGGTTGATCGGTTCCAACAATTACGACAGCGCCATTATCGTTTACCGCGAAGCACAAAGGTTAATGCCCAACAGGACGGAACCCGCCGAAAAAATAGCCATGGTCAAAGAATTGCAGACGGGATATGAGAAAAGGATCGGCATGTTCAAGGATGCTGTCCAAAAAGGTGATCAGTACCTGTTGATCGAAGATTATGTTACCGCTTTGTCGTATTATGAGAAGGCCAAACTGATTTTTCCGAAAAACAAAACGATAAACAGGAAAATAAAGGATATTGAAGCGCTGGCAGACAAACAGCTTAAATACAACGGGCTGATCGAGAAAGCTGACGAATTGTATATCAATAAAGACTTCATTGCAGCACGCAAGAAATACGGGGAAGCATCCAAAGCATGGCCAGAGAACAGCTATCCGAAAGATATGATACAGAAAATTGACGACCTGCTGGCCGAACAGAGAAAAAATCTTGACAAAAATTACCAGCGTTACATCCGGTCGGCTGACAGTCTTTACCAGATTCAGGAATATGAGCTGGCCAGGGGTGATTACAACATGGCGCTTAACCTGAAACCGGATGAAAAGTATCCCAAAAACCGGTTGAAGGATATTGAAAACTATTATGCAGAACAGCAAAAGAAATTTGAAGCCGACTACAAGAATATGATCGCCAAGGCTGACAAGCTATTTAACGATAAAAAATACACCGAAGCCCGCCAGCAATACAACATGGCGCTGAAAATAAATCCCGATGACGAGTATCCGAAACAAAAACTGGGCGAGATTGACAAGCAGGAGAAACTGATGGCCATGGCAGCGCAGCAGGACTCGGCATACAACGCCATCATTGCCGAGGCGGACAAACTCTATACTGCCGGCCATTACGATCTAGCCATTAAGAAATACACGGAAGCCCAGGCTGTTAAATCCATGGACAGCTATCCGCAGCAGCAAATTGAGCAGATCCAGCAGTTCCTTGTCAATGCTGAAAAACAACGTGCGCTTGATGAAAAATTCGGTCAGGCCATTCTGCTGGCCGGACGCTTGCTCAAAGAGGATAAACTGGAAGAGTCGAAAAAGGCTTATGAAAACGCCCTGGAAATGAAACCGGGCGACCCGCTGGCGCAAAGAGAAATTGCCCGCATCGACAGCATTGTTGATGCCCGGATAAAACAGCAGGAGATGGAAAAGCAATACAAAGCTTTGATCGCACAGGCCGACTCTCTTGTTGAACTGAAAGAATACGACCGGGCCATTGCCATTTACACACAGGCGCTGGATGTCAATCCCAAAGGACAGGAAGCAGACAAAAAGCGGTTGGATGCACGTACCCTGAAAGCCAGTTATGAAAGAGCCCTGGCCCTCGAAGCCGAATATAAAAAACTAATTGCAGAGGCAGACAAACTTTATAAAGAAGATAATTACGAACTGGCTAAAGTGGAATATGAGAAAGCTCTTGCTCTGAAAGCAGGAGAAGAATATCCGAAAAAACAACTGCAGGATATTACGGATATCCTGAAAAAACTGGAAGCGGAGCGTGAGCAACGTTTTAAGGAAGCCGTTGCCAAAGCCGATAATCTGTTCGACCAGGGTGATTATACTGAAGCAGCAAGGCAATATACGGTTGCGTCAAGCATCAAACCCGGCGAGGACTATCCCAAACGCCGTCTCGGTGAATGCAATACCAAAATTGAAGAAGAACTGCGAAAAGCAAGAGCCCAGTATGATATTGCCATTGCTGACGGTGATAAATTGTATGCAGCGAGGATTTACGACAAAGCCATTCTGGCGTATAAAAAAGCCGAAGACCTGCTGCCCGATGAAAGTTACGCCCGGGATATGATCAATAAAATAACCAAGTACATCGAAGACAATGCCATCGTTGATGTGGTCAGACAGACCGTTCAGATCAAAAACGGCACCTCGGAGAAATTCAATTTTGAACCGGTGCCCGTTAAATTCAGGAAGACAAATTACGTCATGGTGAAAGCCAGAAACCTCGGAGACAAACCGTTCAAGATCATATTCAGCTATGGCAGCGACAAGGGGAAAAACGGTGGTTTTGTCGTTCCGGTTCCGGCTGACGGGGAATATAACGACTTTATTATCAGGGTAGGCAATCAGTATAAATGGTTCTCGGACGACAACAACTGGATTTCCATTTTGCCCGAGCGCGGAGATATTGAGATCAGGTTGGTCAGGATTTCCACGGCTGAATAGTCTTTCCAAAAAATAATAATTGTTAGAATAAAATTCAAAGAAAAACAATTTGAAACAGATACATAAACCGACAGGTTAACCTGTCGGTTTATTCAGAAGCTTAATCGTTTGAAAAAATAACCCATGAAAAAACTCTTTTTTGCCCTTTTGATATTAATTATCCCGCTCACTTACGGCTGTCGTGAAAAGATTATTTCTTACTCTGATTCCGGGAAAACGATCCATCTCGTCGTGGATCAGATTTTGAAGATCAAACTGCCCGGCGATGCCGCATCGAGCAATGACTGGCGCAAACTGAAATACGACAACGTGATCCTTCAGAAAAAAGGGAAAAGCGGTTATATGCTGGGCAATGCGGATACCCCGGGATATTATTTCTTCCGCTTCAGGGCAATGGTTCCCGGCACCTGTAAAGTTTATCTGGAATACGGAAACAAACGCAAATCAGACAAAGCACCGTTAAAGACATTCGAGATTGAAGTGGTTGTCCACAGTAAAAGCGAGAAGATTTAGTGTGGTTTCAAAGGAAGACGCCTGAAATAGAATACATTAGTTTATATCACTTTCCAAATAAGCAAAACTTTCAGGCGAGCGAAGGTGTTTTCACAAAAAAACATTATTTTTGAGAAAAGAATAAAAAATCATTAACCCATAAAACACAATCAATCATGTATCAATTAAGAAAATATCACGGCGACAGGGTTCAGTCCCTGACTTATGATGATGGTAAACTGGCATTCTCGGTAGGGATCATTTCCCCGGGAGAGTATGAGTTCGGCTCCATGAAAAAAGAAATATTCACGGTAACCCACGGAAAAATTGCTGCCTGGTATGAAGGAGATCAATGGATTACAGCACACAAGGGAGACGGATTCGAAATCCCCAGCCATAAAAACTTTAAACTAAAGGTAGAAGAGGTAAGCGCCTACATTTGTTATTATGAATAATTACATACAATGAATGACAAAACCGGCATCCTGATCAAAAATGCAAAGAAAGCCAAAGGAGAGAAAGAGATCAGGAATGCAATTTTATTATTGAGCCAAAACCTGAAAAACACTTCGGAGGATATCCCGCTGTTGCATACAAGGGCAGAACTTTATGTTAAACTTCAAAACCTTGGTCAGGCGGTGAATGATTATCGCCTCATCCTGACGTATGATGAAAATGACCGGATTGCAGCGGGACAAATCGAACAACTGACCACCATCATGCGTTTCAGCGGGAATGACATTTATGCCAGCCCCAACACCAATCTTGATCCCTGGCTTGAATAAATCCTTTGTAATATTCACACCCTTTATTTGTATTTTTGCTCCTTATTTTAATACCGGTGCGTAATGAAAAGCAAGTTAGAAAAACACTTTGATCATTTCAGAAAAAATATTGTCGGAATTGATGAGGAATTCAGGACTCCTTACGGGAAAAAGAAAATGGTGTATGCCGACTGGATTGCCAGCGGACGCCTGTATGGTCCTGTAGAAGAAAGGATTGTAAAACAGATCGGTCCTTATATCGGGAACACCCATACCGAAACCACCGAAACGGGCACCCTGATGACCAAGGCCTATCAGTATGCCCATCAACTGATCAAAGACCATGTAAACGCAAATGAAGATGATGTGATTATTACCACCGGTTTTGGCATGACGGCGGCGGTGAACAAATTCCAGCGCATTCTCGGCCTCAAGTCCTGTTGTGTTTACGAAGACGGAAAATGCAGGGAAAAGGATGACAAGCCGGTGGTTTTTGTTACACACATGGAACACCATTCCAACCACACATCATGGTTAGAGACATACGCCGATGTGGTCCTGATCCCGCCCGACGAAAACAATCTCGTTGATCCCGATGAGTTACGAAAGTTAATCGTCAACTACCGGAACCGGAAGAAAAAGATCGGGGCATTTACAGCCTGCTCCAACGTAACAGGCATCATACCTGATTATTATGAACTGGCAGCGATCATGCACGAGAACGGCGGTCTGGCTTTTATTGATTTTGCCGGTTCGGCGCCTTATGTTGACATTGACATGCACCCCGAAGACCCCATGAAACAATTAGATGCCATATTCTTTTCGCCCCATAAATTCCTCGGCGGGCCCGGAAGCTCGGGTGTGCTTATTTTCAATAAGAAACTTTACAAAAGCTCTGTTCCGGATCATCCCGGTGGCGGCACGGTGGAATGGACAAATCCGTGGGGCGGACACCAGTATATCGAAGATATTGAATTGAGGGAAGATGGCGGGACTCCCGGTTTCCTGCAAGCCATGCGGGCGGCCCTTGCCATTGAAGTGAAAAACAAGATGAATACCCGCCTGATGAAGCAACGCGAAGAAGAACTGGTGAAACAAGCGCTGGACGGTTTCTCAAAAATCAAAGGGCTCCACATTCTTGCGGGAGACGTGAAAAACCGGCTGGGTATCCTTTCTTTCTGGTTCGAGAACATTCACTTTAACCTGATCGTCAAACTGCTGAATGACCGTTTTGGTATTCAGGTGAGAGGCGGTTGTGCCTGCGCCGGGACTTACGGCCATTTTCTGCTGAATGTAACGCCTGAAAAATCAAACCAGATTACGGAACTGATCAAAAAAGGTGACCTCTCCGAAAAACCGGGTTTTGTCCGCGTTTCACTGCATCCCACCATGACCGACGAAGAACTGGCTTTCATCATCAAAGCTGTGAAAGAGATCGGTGAAAATCACGAAGAGTGGGCAAAAGATTACGACTATGATCCGCACAACAATGAATTTTACCACAAAAGCGAATCGAAAGACAAAACCCCAAGGATCGTTAACTGGTTTGCATTCTAAAAGGTTGGGTTTAAAAAGACTTCACGGTGGCAAAGATCAGCGCTTTAACGGAAAAGATAAATAACGGAGACAATCTGCTTTTTCGGGAATTGTACGGAAGTGATGTTGCCGTTTTAAAGCAACAGGCCGAAAGGTATGTGTCGCTGATGAAAGGTTTTGAGCAGGTTTACGGAACAGACGATGTTGAACTGTTCAGCGCACCGGGCAGGACGGAAGTGGGCGGCAACCACACCGATCACCAGCATGGCAGGGTACTGGCAGGTGCTGTGAATATGGACAATGTTGCCGTAGCCGCAAAAAATAATTCAGGTACGATAAGAATAAAATCTGCCGGTTATCCAGAATTTGAGGTTGACCTTTCGATCCTCTCCATTGATGAATCAAAATTTTATACTTCGGAAGCATTGGTCAGGGGTATCTGTGCCCGGTTAAAAGCGTCAGGGTATGAAATCGGCGGATTCGACGCCCACATTCACGGGAATGTGCTGAAAGGTTCTGGTCTGAGCTCATCGGCCTCTTTTGAGGTATTGACAGGATCAATCATCAACCATTTGTACAACAACGGGAAAATTGATCCGGTTGAGATTGCCATTGCGGGACAATGGTCCGAAAACAACTATTTCGGGAAACCCTGCGGTCTGATGGATCAGATGGCCTGCTCGGTCGGCGGTTTCATCACCATTGATTTCAAAGACCCTGCCAGCCCCGTTGTCAAA
>JAOZOO010000106.1:0-8263 GCA_029933225.1 Bacteroidales bacterium
GGATCATCGGCGGCAGTTACGGCGGTTACATGACCATGGCAGCCATGGCTTTTGCACCGGACGAATTCAATGTGGGGGTCAATCTCTTCGGCGTGACCAACTGGCTGCGGACGCTGAAGTCCATCCCGCCCTATTGGGAATCTTTCCGGCAGGCATTATACACCGAGATCGGCGATCCTTACACTGCCGATTCGGTGCGTCTGTACAACATTTCACCGTTGTTCCATGCCGGCAACATCAAACACCCCATCATGGTGCTGCAGGGGGCCAACGACCCGCGGGTACTGAAGGTGGAATCGGACGAGATCGTCGAAGCTGTCAGGAAAAACAATGTCCCCGTTGAATATGTGGTCTTCCCCGACGAAGGGCATGGTTTCAGGAAAAAGGAGAATGAGATAGAGGGCTACGGAAAAATCCTTGTATTCCTCGACAAATACCTGAAAGGGGAAGGTAACAAAGAATAACAGAGATTCCCACATATCCTCCGTTGGTGTCCCCACCAACGGAAAGATAATTAGATAGTTGCTGTTGGAGGACACCAACAGCGGGAGAAGTAAAAAATAGCAGAAAACCCATCGTTGGTGTCCCCAACGATATTTGGATAAAACAAAGCCGTTGGTAAGGATACCAACGGCGGGTGAATTTATTTGCCCGAACGCACTCGTTTGATACTTGTTCCGAGGCCTCGGAATTGGAATTTGGGATTTTTTAGCACATGCCGTTCTTACAGAACTGATGTCTCTTCTTTATTTTAACCGGGCACTCACGTACCCGGCAATAATACCGCATGCACATTCAATATAGTTCAATCTCATAAATTCGATTGAACTATTTTCATGTAAGCCGCGGCATTAACCATTCTAAATTATAAAATGTCCTCTGGACTATTTTATATTAAGAATTGGTATAATGTGTCCTGCCGATGGCAGTCTTTTCCGTGCCGGCGACTTCAGTCGCCGAACCAACGATATCCCGCTGTTTCGGATTTGCAATCCGGAACACTATACCCACGTGTAAATCATTGAAACAAATACATCCGGATTACATCCGCCCGGATGACCCCGGTCGGACGGGTATCCGGATGAGCATGGTCTGCCGTTCTGATATTTTTCCCGGCTCAATCCAATATTCTTATTGCGAATCTAATCCACGGATTTGGATTTTTAAAATCTGTTTTATAATTTTGGGTTAATAAATGATATCGGAAACCGGTCCCCGGAAAGCCGGCTGACGAGCAAACAATAAAAAGCAAAGAACCAACAAGTTGCATCTATGTTTGTCCGCACTCTCATCCACGGGAGAATCAATTATTTCCACAACATATTTTTTACCCTAACAAAATTTTACAACTATGAAAAAGTATTCACTTTTAATTTTTGCATTGTTTTTTACAATCATCGGTTATGCCCAGGTGGCCGTTAACAACGACGGCAGCACGCCCGACGCATCGGCTATGCTGGATGTGAAATCCACAACAAAAGGTCTGCTCATACCGCGGATGACCACCGCACAACGAACGGCAATCAGCAGTCCCGCACAGGGATTGATGGTTTACGACACCGACGACAGCACGTTTTATTATTACAAAAACACAGGATGGATCAAAATAGGAAGAAGTGCTTCGGGATGGGATGTGAACAGTGACGGGCCTTATACGCTTGACAAAGTGGGTATCGGCTCAACACCTTCCACGGGCGCCAAGGTGATCATTGAAAATACAAATGATTCTGTATCGCTATATCTGAATAATACTTCAAGTACAGCAACATTAGGCATTAAAAATAAAATTTCCAGTGCTTCTTCCGCTGATATACAAGGAATTTACAATGCTTTATCCGGTACGGGAACAGGAATGCAATATGGAATTTTTCAGAAGATAACAAACAGCGGCAACGCGGATCATTTTGGGGTTTATAACGTGTTGGACGGATCAGGTACCGGTGACCAATACGGTTCATATAACAATCTTTACGGTACGGGAGAAACTAAACAATACGGCAGTTATCAGGAAATTGAAAATGACGGTACTTACCCCAGTTACGGTTCGTTTAACAAACTGACTGGCAAGGGTAATAGTAAACAGTACTGTACTTTTAACGCTATTGATAATGAGGGAGACAATGAACAATATGGAGTTTACAACCTTTTGGCCGGACCAGGAACCGGTGATCATTTCGGAGTATTCAATAGTTTGGGTGGCTACGGACATGGAAAGATGTTTGGCTCTTACCAACAAATAAGTTGCCCGACAAATGCGGAGCATTATGGTACTTATAACGATTTGTATGGTCCGGGGAACGGTAAGCAATATGGTAGTTATCAATTTATTAACAATAGTGGAGATGCATATCATTTCGGAATTTATGACAGCTTGAGTGGCAGTGGGTCAGGTAACCATTACGGCACGTACAATGCTTTATCCGGAACGGGAACAGGAGAGCAATATGGTAGTTTCCAATTAATCTCGAATAATGGAAACGGGTCGCATTATGGTTTTTATTCTAATCTGAGCGGTTCCGGTTCCGGGACACATTACGGAATATTCAATATTCTTACCGGTACGGGTTCAGGCCAAAATTTCGGAAGTTATCAAGCTATTCTGACAGAAGGAGACAACACCCATTACGGAACGTTTAATTATTTAAGTGGCTCTGGAACAGGTGAACAATATGGAAGTTTTCAAGCGATTTACAATCCCGGTAATTCTGAACATTTTGGTTCCTATAACAAGATGGGTGGTGACGGAACAGGAAAACAATATGGTAGTTATCAATTTATTAACAATAGTGGAGATGCATATCATTTCGGAATTTATGACAGTTTGAGTGGCAGTGGGTCAGGTATTCACATCGGAATATACAATATCTTATCCGGTACAGGCACAGGAAAGCAATACGGCAGTTATCAGGAAATTACAAACAGTGGAAACGCAAATCATTATGGAATTTATTCTTCATTAAGCGGCTCGGGCAGCGGAAATAAATACGGCACCTATGTATATATTCCCACTACGGCTGGCGGTACTCATTACGGTATTTATACCAATGTCCAGGGCTCGGGAAATTTTGCCGGTTACTTTGGAGGCAGAGGGTATTTTAGCGGGAATGTCGGCATTGGAACCGAAACACCCGGTGCCAAACTGGATGTGGCCGGACGCATCTGGCAGTCTTCGACCGGACATTCCGTGTTCCTTGGCGAAAATGCCGGAGACGCAGATAATTTGTCAAACAATTACAATGTTTTTATCGGGTATAACACAGGTACATCCAACTCCACAGGTGCTTACAACACAGCTGTCGGGGCTTATGCTCTTCAGGCCAACACAACGACAAATTATAACACGGCTTTCGGATATAAATGTCTGTACAACAATACGGGAACCAATAACGTTGCACTGGGTTTCAAAGCCGGTTACAATCTGACATCCGGAGCGCACAATCTGGCACTGGGATACAAAGCCGACCTGCCGAGTGCAACCGGCGACTACCAGTTGAACATCGCCAACTTCATTTACGGTACGGGTATGGACGGTTACGAAAGCACCATCTCGGACGGCAAAATCGGGTTGGGTACCAGGTCACCCAACGAACTCCTGGAAGTGGCCGACAAAGATCACGGCAACGGCCGGATGCTGGTGAGCGACGGCAACGGTGCCAACCGTTACGGGCTGCTGTTTGTATCGCCAAGCGCTTCCGCTGATCATGCCCGCATTGAAGCTTATAAATACGGTTCAAGCTCCGGTGGAAAAGAATTGTGGTTAAACACAACCGGCGACGGCGAAATTATCATGGGCGGCAACGTGTTGCCCGAAGCTCACAAAAACGAAAACCTGGGCTCTTCTGCCAGGGCGTGGAACGATATATATTATGATGACCTGCACAACATGGGGGCTGCTGCCTTTACCGACAGGGAAGTGACCAGGGAGTTGCTTAAATATCCTCCCAAACCCAAACCGGAAGGCGCTTTCGATGAAATAACCGAAAAAGGACTGAAAGAATTGGATCCCAACTCGGTGCCGGATGATTTGAAAGACGGTTATGATATTTTGACAGATGAAATGACCACCTACAACTACAAAGCCAACTACGAGCAGCAGGTGCAGATAGAAGAGTTGAAAAAGAAGGTGGAAAAGCAGCAAAAAGTAATTGAACAACTGCTGAAAGAAATCGGTGAACTGAAAAAAGCAATTCGTTAACACTTCTAAAAGCCGGAAAATGGTATGACGGCCCGTATGTCACTGTCACAACGGGCCGTTTTTTTTCTCAACAGGGAAATTTGTATTCACGTGAGGTCGGGATGTAATTATTTAAAAATCTTTGTTTTCCGCTGGGATTTTGGAGCCTTCGTGGCAGGAATAATGAGCACCAAAACCCGAAGACACCGGGGGGCACTGAGAACTTCATTTAAATCAAAACATTAATTGGTTGCAATGATATAAAACTCACATTGTGTTATTTCCAGCACAATATGAAAAAGTTTATCCCTGATATTTCCGTTTTTCTTATTTTCGTTAACAGTTTTTCATCTCCAACCCCGTTTATCGTGACTTCAAAAAATAATTTCCCGTTCTTTACAAGTGGCTTCAGATTTTTTCTGATTTTATTGGTTTTGATCAATGCAGGTTGCAAAACAAAAACCGAAAACCCCTGGATTATTTCCGCACCTGCCGGAAGCCGGTTCACCAAGATCGATAAGACCGGCGCGACGGTCATCCCCAACGGCCGGTTCATCACGCCGGCAGGGAAAACTATTGTCACGGCTCCCCATCCATACGGTTTGGTGTTGAGCCCTGATGGGAACACCGTCGTTACGGCCAACTCGGGCACCAGTCCGTTGTCCATTACCATCATCCGCAATATTTTATCGGAAAACCCGGAGGTACAACAGGTCCCTCCTACCCCCTATACCGACAAAGGTGTACTTGCCTCGGTTTTCATGGGACTGGCTGTCTCTCCTGACAACCGTACGGTGTATGTGGCCGGCGGGCAGGAAAACAAAATATTTATGTTCGATCTGAACACCGGAGAAAAGACAGGTTACATTGACTGTGCTTTCAAATCAGGAACTGCAGACTACACATACGGTTACATTGGCGATATGGTGCTGACCCGCGACGGCAAAACACTGTATGCCGTGGATCAGATCGGATTCAGGATGGTGATCGTGGATACGGAGAACGGGAAACTGAAAAAATCGGTTCCCGTGGGCAGATATCCTTTCGGTATCTGTCTGTCGCCGGATGAAAAGAAGGTGTATGTGGCCAATGTGGGGATGTTTCAGTACGGGTTGATCAAAGACGGCCCCGGCGACAGTGCAAAAGTCAAACTGCTGGCTTTTCCTCCGTTCGGTTTCGGTACGAAAGAAATGGTGGAGGGGATAAAAAACGACACCCTGTATGTTCCCGGCCTGGGCGACCCCAACGCCATTGAAGCTTTTTCCGTTTTTGCCATAGATATAAAAGACCCTGACAACCCGGTGGTTGTGTCAAAAATAAAGACGGGTAATCTTGTGGGCTCTTTGGTTGAGGACATTCCTGCTGTGGGCGGCTCCAGTCCCAATTCTATGGTGGCTACCGACAAATATGTATTCGTCAGCAATGGCAACAATGACAATATCTCGGTAATATCCATCAAGAAAGACACGGTGGTCGCTACCATTTATCTGAAACCCGATAAGCGGGTGAGCCATTTCCGGGGGGTAATCCCGTTCGGACTGGCATTAAGTCCGGACAACAAACGGCTGTATGTGGCCGAGGCGGGCATCAATGCAGTGGGCGTCATCGACATACACAAAATGAAAGTCATCGGACATATCCCTGCCGGCTGGTTCCCTGCCAAACTCAAAGTAAGCCCCGACGGCAAAAAGCTGATCATTGCCAATGCCAAAGGTTACGGCAGCGGCCCCAACGGCGGAAAAGATTTCCTGGTTGGTCCCGAGGGAAGTTACATTGGTGCACTGATGAAAGGAACAGTGCAGGTGACTGACATCCCTGATGACACACAACTCCGGGAGCTGACAAAGCAGGTGGTGGCGAACAATTTCAGCTTTGCCAGAGCCGGCGATCCGGTTTTCAAAAAAAGGGAAAACAATCCTGTTCCACTTTATCCTGGGGAAAAAGCAAGCCCTGTACGGCATATCGTTTTCATCTCGAAGGAAAACAGAACCTATGACGAAGTTTTCGGGCAGTTGAAAAATGCCGAAGGAGATCCTTCGCTGGCGCGCTATGGGCGGAATGCCTCATTCAGGAACAGGAAAAAAACCGATTCAGTGGACAATGCTACGGTGATGCCCAATCATCTGCTACTGGCCGAAACATTTGCCTTTGCGGACAATTTTTATGTGGATTCCGATGTGTCGGCCGACGGTCACCGGTGGTTAGTCAACACTTACCCAAACGAATGGTGTGAGACGGCTACTGCGGCCAGTTACGGAGGCAACCGCAGGTTTCGTCCGGAATCAAAAGCGCCGGGAGTGTTCGCCATGAACGGTGCCGCCGGAGCCGTTTATCCCGAAGATTACAACGAAGCCGGTTCCATGTGGGATCATCTCGAACGCCACGGTGTGGATTTTTACAATTTCGGTTTCAGCATCATGTTCGAACCGTCCGTTTATGATGCAAAATACAAATACACCGGCCTGCGGCATTATGTGAACTATCCGGTACCTCAACCGATATATACCCGCACTTCACGGACATATCCCACGTACAACACGGCCATTCCCGACCAGTTCAGAACAGACCAGTTCATCAGAGAATTCGATAAAAAATGGATCAACGGTAACGATACCATGCCTGCATTGATCACGGTAATCATTCCCAACGACCACGGGGCGGGTGACCGTCCGGAAGCAGGTTATCCTTTTCGCGAAAGCTACATGGCCGACAACGACCTGGCCGTGGGACGCATTGTGGAATATCTGTCACACACCCCTTACTGGAAGAATATGCTCATAATCATCACCGAGGATGATGCACAAAACGGGGTAGATCATGTGGATGCCCACCGCAGCATACTGATGCTGATCTCCCCGTGGGTGAAACGGGGACATGTCAGTCATGTACATTACAGCTTCGGGAGCATTTTTAAAACATTCTGGAATGTTCTGGGGCTGCCTTATTTAAACCAATATGATGCGGCGGCAACGGACCTGGCTGATTTCTTCAAGGAGACACCCGACTTTACACCTTATGACGCTTTACCTGTTGACAGTCGTATCTTTGATCCGCAAAAAGCGCTCGACCCCTTTGATGAGAATTTCGACTGGAAGGCTGTCAGCGAATCCCCCGAAATTGACAACGTGGAAGACATGATGCGCGAAAGCAAGGAACAGGACAAAGACCGGATAGAAAACAGGGAGAAGGAGAAATAATTAAATATCAAAACATTCGTTATTTACTCATACGGCGATTGTCTCAAAAGTCCTTTGTGAAGCTCCGTGTCTCCTTCGTGCATCTCTGTGCCACAATTTATAAAGCTGTTACACAGAGGCATCACAGAGAAAACACAAAGAAACACAGAGATTTTATATCGATAAATCATTAAATTAAGACTTCGATAGGCAGCTCCCAAAAAAAACAAATTGACTTTTCACTTCATGAGATTGGTTTTTATCATATTCCTAATTGTTTTTTCATTCTGGAGTCCCTCCTGTTTCGGCCAGGATTTCTTTTATGAACGGCTGGCCGATTCGGCGGTCACGCTGACTTACGACCATGTGACTTACGATCCCGGATATTTCTCAATTGACTACCCCGGTGGGGACATACCTGCGGATAAAGGCGTTTGTACGGATGTCATCATCAGGGCTTACCGGAAAATGGGAATTGATCTCCAGAAAGAAGTTCATGAGGATATGCAGGCCCGCTTCGATGTGTATCCGCATCTTTGGGGACTGACTACTACCGACAAAAACATTGACCACCGCCGTGTTCCCAACCTGATGACGTTTTTTGAAAGATATGGTAAAGTTCTCCCGGTCACCAACCATCCCACAGATTATCAGCCCGGAGACATCGTATGCTGGGACCTGGGAAACGGCATTATCCACATCGGGATTGTTTCAAACCGGAAGTCTAACGACGGTAAACGGTATCTGATCATTCATAACATCGGCGCCGGTCAGGTGTTGCAGGATTGTCTCTTCGATTTCAGGATCATCGGGCATTACCAATATGAAAAATAAAGAATCAGCATCAATCCACAGTCGGCAGTCCACAGTCGGCAGTCAACAGCCTGCCCGGATGACGAAGGAGACGGGTCGG
>JAOZOO010000106.1:8363-11820 GCA_029933225.1 Bacteroidales bacterium
AATCTGAACATGCCCCGTTCCTGCAAAGCTCATCATATAACTCTTTCAGGTGCTCCAACCTCCTGAGTTGCATTCTGCGTTTTTTTCTGAAAACAAAAACCACCACAACCGCACCAACCAATATACCGATAATTGTGCCGAACACCGTTTCCGGATTGTCAAGAGCATTGGTGAAAGAATGATAGGAATCGTAGAAATGAAGGGAGAAAAATGTCAGTATATAAATGAAAGGCAAAAGGAAATAAACCCACTTGTTACCTAACCATTTGGACAACCATTTGATCCTTAACTCAAGCCACTCTTTCATCGGCAGGTTGTCTTTGTTGTATTGTAATTTGTACCACGACCAGAGGGAATTTCCAAGCAGATAGAGCACCAGCCCGAAAAGCAGGCAGTTATTGATAAGATAAACAATATCACCCGGATTGTTCAAAGCTCCCATAATCAGAAATACAAGAAACCCGGTACTGATCGTGACAGATATCCCCAGCGACAGGTAAAACCTGTTCATGGTCCTTTTGATCTTTTTTTCCAGGATCGAATCCAGTTCATTTTTCGGTTTTTGTTCAATACCGGAATCTACGCGCTTCCAGATATTCTGTAAACTATCGGTTGTCATGATCCAAATGATTTAAATGTTGTTTCAATAATTTTTTTGCCCGGTTGATTCGCACACCCACATGGGATACCGTCAGGCCTGTTATCCCGGAAATCTCCTCATAGCTTTTCTCTTCAAGGTATAACAGGATAATCGACCTGTCCACGGGATTCAGTTTGTAAATGGCCTGTAGCAGAAACTCCAGTTGTTCATTCGCAGAAAGAGTTGCAATAAAATCTTCACCGTTTTCATGTTCAGGGATTTTATCACGGTACTCCACGGTTGAATTGTTCTTTTTTAACCGCGAAAGCGATGTGTTGATGGAAACCGCATAAATCCACGAGCCGGTACTTTCTTTGTTTTTCAGCTTCGGGTACGATTTCCAGAGTTGATAAACGACCTCCTGAAAGTTGTCTTCCCGGTCTTCCTTATTCCTGAAATAAATCAGACTGACTTTATGAATGATCCCCTGGTATCTGTTCAGCATGTCAAGGAATTCTTCTTTCAGGTTTTTCATTGTTAGCGTTTCTTATAAAGTATCGTTACGAAGGATTTTATTACAAAAAGCAGCAGATTTTTTTAATAACAAGCACACAAGGGAAGATAAAAATAATAAATCCCTGATAACATTTACCACAGAAATAATCCTGGAAGTTGAAGACACCTGTCTGTTTGGTCCTGATTGTTAATTAATAACTTTTATCTGTGTAATCTATAAAAACAAAACCGGCATCATCAATCATCTGTTCCGGCAAACTTAAAAAAGCATAACTTTGTCGTTTTAGGAGACAACCGGGACATGCAGATCACCAGACAACAGGCCTACGAAAAAATAGCCGTGCTTGTGGAGCGCTTTGCCGAGCACATCGACGAATACAAACGCACCGCCTACAATGAGCACCAGACCCGGATTGATTTCATCGACCCCTTCTTTAAAGCCCTCGGCTGGGACATGGACAACGAGCAGGGTTTCGCCGAAGCCTACCGCGAAGTCATCCACGAAGACAAGGTAAAAGTGGGCGGCAGCACCAAAGCCCCCGATTACGGGTTTACCCTTTTCGGCCAGCGGAAATTTTTTGTGGACGCCAAAAAACCCTCAATCAACATCAAAGGTGACATCGCCCCGGCCTACCAGGTGCGCCGTTACGGCTGGAGCGCCAAAGTGCCCATCTCCATCGTGACCGACTTCGAGGAGTTCGCCGTTTACGACTGCACCAAAAAACCCAAGCCCACCGACAAGGCATCGGTAGCCCGCATCAAATACCTGACCTACGACAAGTACCTCGAAGAGTTTGATTTCCTGTGGGATGTATTCGCCAAAGAAAATCTGCCCAAAGGCCGTTTCGACAAATACGTGCAGAGCGACACCCGTAAAAAAGGCACCGCCACCGTGGACGACGAGTTCCTGAAATCCATCGAGGAATGGCGACGCTACCTCGCCACCACCATCGCCCTGCGCAACAAATCGCTCACCGAGGACGAGATCAACTACGCCGTGCAGAAAACCATCGACCGCATCATCTTCCTGCGCATGTGCGAGGACAGGGGCGTGGAACCTTACGGCAACCTGAAAAATGCCATCGAAAAAGGCGACATCTATCAAAACCTCTTTGAATTGTACCGTGTTGCGGATGAAAAATACAACTCCGGCCTTTTCAACTTCCGCGAAGACACCCTCACCCCCACCCTGACGGTGGACAACAAGGTGCTGAAAACCATCATCAGCGAACTGTATTACCCCAAATGCGAGTATGAGTTCTCGGTCATGCCCGCCGACATCCTCGGCAGTGTTTATGAACGTTTCCTCGGCAAGACCATCCGGCTGACCAAAGCACATTACGCCAAAATAGAGGAAAAGCCCGAGGTGCGCAAAGCCGGCGGCGTTTACTACACGCCCAAATACGTTGTGGACTACATCGTGGAAAACACCGTGGGCAAACTCCTTGAAGGCAAAACACCCCGGCAGGCGGAGAAAATAAAGATTTGCGACCCCGCCTGCGGCTCCGGTTCGTTCCTCATCGGCGCCTACCGGTACCTGCTCGACTGGCACCTGAACTATTACGCCGAAAATCCGCCCGCCCGCAAAAAAGACAACCCGCTAACGCCCGACGGCAACCTGACCACCGCCGAGAAAAAGCGCATACTCACCAACAACATTTTCGGGGTGGACATCGACGCACAGGCCGTGGAAGTGACCAAGCTGAACCTCCTGCTGAAAGCCCTCGAAGGCGAAACACAGGCCTCCATCAACCAGCAAATGAGCCTGTTCCATGAAAGGGTGCTGCCTAACCTCGACAGCAATATCAAATGCGGAAACTCGCTCATCGGCACCGACTTCTATGATGACCAGCTTGACCTGTTCGACGGACAGATGAAAAAGATCAACGCCTTCGACTGGGAAGAGGGATTTCCGGAAGTGTTTGAACGAGGCGGCTTTGATGCGGTGATTGGAAATCCGCCGTATGTGCGGCAGGAACTGTTGGGTGACCAGAAAGAATATTTTAAAACGCATTACAAAGTGTATCATGGCGTGGCCGATCTTTACACTTACTTTTTCGAGAAAGGTATTAATCTTTTGAAAAAAAACGGCCTGTTCGGTAACATCGTGGCCAACAAATGGATGCGGGCCAATTACGGCGAACCGCTCAGAAAATGGCTAAAAGAACAAACCGTTTATCGTATCATTGATTTCGGGGATTTACGGGTATTCCAGGAAGCAACAACCTACCCGTGTATAATCCTTGCCGGACCTCCATCATCTTATAAAGCGCCTATTCAGGTAACGGAGATGAAAACGCTTGATTTCGGGCAATTGGGCGAATATGTTTCGGAAAACCAAAAACCCGTTTCAAAAGAAAA
>JAOZOO010000217.1 GCA_029933225.1 Bacteroidales bacterium
CCGGTTCTTCTTTATCGGTTTCCAGTAATTTTTCGTAGATAACACGTGTTTTATTCAACAACATATCGCGATCCAGCGGGTGTAATTTGTTTCCGCTTTTCCTGATGCGGCGGACGTGAGCCAGGATAAACTCTGTTTGTAACTCGATATCTCTCAAATTTTTATCTTGCTTCATGGTCTGTTTTTGTTTGATTCGACATTAAGCTTTTTTATGCTGAAAAGTATTGTAATTTTGTAACTTTCAAAGGTAGAAAGAATATCAAAAAACAAAGATGTTTCTCGAAAAAGAACGAAACAATAAAACACAAACGGGGTGGATCGAAGTCATCTGCGGTTCCATGTTTTCAGGAAAGACCGAAGAACTGATCAGGCGGCTGAACCGGGCAAGGATCGCCAAACAGAAAGTTGAGGTTTTCAAACCGGCTGTGGACACACGCTATGATGAGACCGATGTGGTTTCGCATGATGCCAAAAAAGAGACATCTATTCCGGTTCAGAATGCATCCCAGATATTGTTTTATGCCGAGGATTTCGAAGTAGTAGGTATCGATGAGGCCCAGTTTTTCGGGAACGAGCTGGTGAGTGTCTGCATCCAGTTGGCCGACCAGGGAAAGCGGGTTGTGGTTTCGGGTCTGGATATGGATTACCAGGGAAAACCTTTCGGCCCCATTCCCGAGTTGATGGCCGTTGCAGAGTATGTTACGAAAGTTCACGCCATTTGCATCCGTTGCGGCAACCTGGCCAACTATTCCCACCGGACGGTGGCCGACGACAAGCTGGTCGTGCTGGGCGAAACCGATATTTACGAACCGTTGTGCCGTCAGTGCTTTCTTGAAGAAAAGAAAAAAAATTCATAGCCGGGCAATGTGCTGAAATACCCTCATTTTTACTATGTTTGCCCCCTCAAAAAAACAGCAGAAAATATGAAAACGATAACATTTGTTTTAGGATTACTTTTCAGTATTCAATTGATTTCACAAACAACAAGGCCCGAAACGCTGATCGTCATCCACACCAAATACGGCGATATCACGGCCAAGCTTTACAACGATACGCCCATTCACCGCGATAATTTTATCAAACTGGTCAAGTCGGGCTGGTACAACGGTTCGCCGTTCCATCGTGTGATCAACGGTTTTATGATCCAGGGGGGGGGCAACAAAAACGGCAGGACCGACCCGGGTTATACGCTGGAGGCCGAAATATTGCCCAACCATTTTCACAAAAAAGGAGTCCTTGCCGCCGCACGGATGCCCGATGACGTGAATCCCGAAAAGCGCAGTTCCGGTTCGCAGTTTTATATTGTTCAGGGACAGGTGGTTAACGACCAGTATCTTAATGCCGTATCGGCAAAAACAGGTCATATCTTTACCGAAGAACAGCGTAAGGTTTACAAAACTATCGGAGGCACACCGCATCTCGACGGCGGATATACCGTGTTCGGAGAAGTGATCACCGGCTTTGATGTGATTGATAAAATTGCGGCTGTGAAAACAGGTAAGGGAAACCGGCCCGTCAAAGAAGTGGATATGAAAATCGAGATTCTTGAATAACAGGAATATGAAGGATGCAATAGAAATATATTTGAAAGAGGTGAATGCCTTTACGGCTGACAACCTTGAGCAATTAGAGCAGTTCAGGATCAAATACCTGAGCAAAAAAGGATTGATCCCCGGGCTGTTTGCCGAGTTCAGGAATGTACCCCCGGAAGACCGTAAAGCGCTGGGACAGTTGATCAATACACTGAAACAGGCCGTTCAGGAGAAGATCGTTTCGCTGAAATCGGAAATCGAACTGAAATCGGATACCGCAACCGTTGATTTGGACCTGACAAAACCGGTGACCGATAACCTCGGTACAAGACATCCCCTTTCCATTGTACGTAACGAAATCATTGACATTTTCTCAAGGATTGGTTTTTCCGTATCGGAAGGCCCGGAGATTGAAGATGATTTCCACAATTTCTCGGCATTGAATTTCCCGGAAGAACATCCCGCCCGCGACATGCAGGATACGTTTTTTATTGAAAAAGACCCGGATATCCTTTTGCGTACCCACACATCATCCGTTCAGGTGAGGGTGATGGAAAACACACAGCCGCCCATCCGCACCTTATCTCCCGGCAGGGTATTTCGTAACGAGGCCATTTCGGCCCGTGCACACTGCATCTTTCACCAGGTTGAAGGATTGTATGTGGATACCCATGTTTCGTTTGCCGACCTCAAGCAGACGCTTTACTTTTTTGCACGCGAGATGTTCGGAGAACATACGCAGACCCGTTTTCGTCCTTCTTACTTTCCGTTTACGGAGCCATCGGCCGAGATGGATATTTCCTGTAATATTTGCGGAGGCAAAGGATGCAATATCTGTAAATACACCGGCTGGGTTGAGATCCTCGGCTGCGGTATGGTTGACCCCAACGTGCTGGAAGCGTGCAATATTGACAGCGAAAAATATACGGGGTTTGCTTTCGGGATGGGCATTGAGCGGATTGCCATGCTCAAATACAGGGTGAATGACCTGCGGCTATATTTTGAAAATGATATCCGTTTTCTGCAGCAATTCCGTGCAGCGTATTAACCGGCTTTAAAAAAGCCTTTTTTTCTGACTTTATGCGCACTTTTCGGCCCCACGAGTTTTTCAAGCATTGTGATGGCTTTTTCCTGAATTTCGGGTGTTACATAATTGGATGCCTGAGTGACGGCAAAAGTTATCAAAGCGGCGTCATCCGTAAAACCCAGTCCCGGAATAAAATCCGAGATCATGTCGGTGGGTAATATCAGGTATCCAAGTGCAGCCACAAAGATCATCCGTGTTTTAAAAGGGACATTTTTGTCGGAAATAAGATAAAACAACACCAGAATGTAATACAGCATATTGGCGCTCAAAGTGCCTGCTACTGACTTCAGTTTTTTAAACAACTTCTTCTCATCGAAGTATTTACTGTAAGATTCGAGTTTTTTTACCGGTCTCATGATAAGTAAACGATAAATTGATGTTTCATGGTATTGAACGGGGCAAAATTACGGTATTTATTGATATGAGGTGCGGGTGTGCAAGATGACCGGACAGGTTTCCGC
>JAOZOO010000107.1 GCA_029933225.1 Bacteroidales bacterium
TTGGTGGCAGTTGGTGAGGACACCAACTGCGGTTAAAATAAAATGACCCATCAATTAACCATCCATTCTTTCATTTTCCACCATTCCATCCATCCAATATTCCACCATTCCATCTCTCATCCAGCATCTGCCATAGGCATGCCTTCGGCACAGTATCAAGCCTACCAGTCAATTGTCGAACTGCTTGACTTTGCTGCTTTGGCTTTTTGTTTCTCTAATTTATGTAATGTTTTCTTTTCGTCGTTTTTCAGTGCCTGCAGCATACGGGCAGCATCCTTTTTTGAGATCTGCTGCTTTTGCTGTTGCTGCTGTTGTTTTTGCTGATCCTGTTTATTCTGTTGATCTTTCTGTTGCTGCTTTTGCTGATCTTTCTGCTGATCCTGTTTTTTATTCTGATCCTGTTTATTCTTGTCTTTGTTCTTCTGGTCCTGTTTGTTTTTGTCTTTATTCTGATCCTTATTTTTATCTTTGTTTTTATTCTTGTTCTGTTGTTGCTGTTGCTGCTGTTGTTTCAGTTTTTTCCGTGCATACTCAAGGTTATATTTTGCATTGTAGTCGGTTGGATCCAGCTTTAAGCTTTGCTTGAATGCCTCAACACTTTCCTTGTACTTTTTTGCTTTCAGCAGCGTATTTCCCAGATTGTAAAAAGATTTTGCTTTCGCCTCCGGTGCAACATTAGCAGCGGTCAGCTCATTGAAAAGCTTTCCTGATTCCTCGTAGTTATCCTGCTGATACATGGCATCACCGAGGTTAAACTTTCCCTTATATGAATTGGGGTCTTTATCCAGTGCTTTCCGGTATTGCACTTCAGCTTCTGAGTATTCACCTTTTTCAAATTGTTTGTTTCCCTTACGCACATATTTTTTCACATTCTGTGCATGCAGGCCCGAGGCAAACAACCCCAAAACGATCAATATCAATACCCTGTAATGCATCATCTTTTTCTTATTTTTTTCCAAATATATCCATCTTCTGTACCCAGGACGATCTCCTGTTGCTGATCAAGATTTCAAGGATCAGCAGCAACACGGCAATAAACAGATAAATCTGAAATCTGTGTCTATAGTTCGTAAATTGTTTAGTCTCAATCTCTTTCTTCTGGATCTTACTGATGTCTTTGAATATCTTTTTTAAACCGGTAGATGTGTTGTTGGCTCTCACATACGAACCGTTACCAGCAGCAGCAATCTGACGAAGCATGCTTTCATCCAGCTTGGTGATCACGGTTTTCCCCTGACGGTCTTTTTTAAATCCGATTTGTGTACCGTAACTGTTGTATATCGGGATGGGAGCCCCTTCGGGCAAACCCATGCCGATCGTAAATACTTTTATGCCTTTTTCTGCCGCGGCTTTTGCGGCATCCACAGCATTGTCTTCATGGTTTTCCCCGTCTGTGATTACAACGATGGCTTTATTGTGTTTACTGTTGTCAAACGATTCGGTGGCCATTTTGATGGCAGCGCCAATGGCTGTTCCCTGGGTAGGGACGATTTTGGTGTCAACCACCGAGAGGAACAACCGGGCAGCCGAATAATCGGTTGTTAACGGTAGTTGTTTGTAAGCACGACCGGCAAAGATAATAATCCCGATGCGGTCACCTTCCAATTTGTCAATCAGGTTGGAAATGGCCATCTTGGCACGTTCCAGCCGGTTGGGTTTGATGTCTTCGGCCAGCATGGAATTTGAAACGTCGAGAGCGAGGTAAATGTCGATACCTTCTCTTTTTACCTTTTCAAGTTTTGATCCGATCTGCGGGTCGGCAATGCCGATGACAAGGAAAATATAAGCGAGTATGATCAAAAAGAACTTCAATCCCGGTTTTGCAGGAGAAGCATTGGGCATAAGCGTTTTCACGACATCCTCATCGCCAAAACGTTTCTTTGCCTTCTTTTTCCAGTTTTTGTACAGCCAGAAAAACAGGATGAACAACGGCACCGCCAGCAGTGCATACAAGTATTCGATATGTGCGAACCTGATCATTTTCTTCTACGGTAACCTTTTAAAATACAAATACCTTAACAAAATCTCCAGCACAAACAGCCCGAGTGCCCACAGGGCAAAGGGCAGGAACATTTCATGTTTTCTTTTGAACTCCTGAACATCGATCTTCGATTTTTCAAGTTTGTCGATTTCGTTATAGATCTCTTTCAGTTTTTTGTTGTTTTCAGCTCTGAAATATTTTCCTCCGGTTGTGGCAGCAATGTCTTTTAACAGGTCTTCATCAATCTGGACTTTCATCTGCTGCATGAACGTACGGCCAAACTGATCCTGAACCGGGTAAGGTGCGTAGCCCCGTGAGCCTACGCCAATAGTATAAACACGGATACCATACATCTTGGCAATCTCGGAGGCCGAGCGGGGGTCAATGGAACCGGAATTGTTTACACCGTCAGTAAGCAAAATGATCACTTTTGAAATGGCCTTTGAATCTTTCAGGCGGCTGACCGACGTTGCCAGACCGTCGCCGATGGCTGTTCCGTCTTCGATCATACCGCTTTTGATGTCTTTAAACATGTTGATGATCATGGCATGGTCGGTGGTCAGCGGAACTTGTGTGAACGCCTCGCCGCTGAAGATCACGATACCGATTCTGTCGTTGGGGCGCCGTTTGATAAATTCGACAGCCACCTCTTTGGCCGCACCCAACCGGTTGGGATCAAAATCGCGGGCCAGCATACTGCTTGACACATCCAGCGCCATGACAATGTCAATACCTTCGATCTCCACATTTTTGCGCGAAGAAACCGATTGCGGGCGGGCCAGTGCAATGATGAGCAAGGCCAGCACCAGCATACGCAGGACAAACAGGCTGTGCACCATCCATGTTTTGGGACTCCGCGGAACATTCTCAAAAGGCTTGAGGCCCGAGAACCTGATCTCGGGATTCCGTTTCGGATAGCGCCAGACATACCAGGCCACCAGCAGCGGGATTACCAGCAGCAGGTAAAAATAATCCGGGTTCGCCCATTGATCTATATTGAACATGGCCTAATTGCTTTCTTTTTTTGTTTCTTCCGTTTTATTCTTTTTTTCCACATCGCCGGCCGGTGCCGCAGTGACAACCGGAGCAGGCTTTGTCTCTTTCACAAAATCAATACTATGACTTATACTCAAATCGTTCTCCAACGGTGTAGGTTGCGCTTTGGCAAACTTGACCAGATCGGCCAGTTGCAGGACGTCCTTTATTTTTCCAAATGCCTGAGCGTTGACTCCTATCTCACCAAGCTGTTCGAGTATTTCGTCAGACGTCATTTCAGGGGCGTCAAACCCATAACGTCTTTCAAAATAATGACGCATTATATCAGTAAGTTGCGTATAAAATTCTTTAACTTTTCCCTGCTGCCAGACTTTGGCCAGCCGCAATTCTTCAAGGTTCTGGATGGCTTCCACATCGGGAGGCAATGCCGGTTTCGGTTTCCTGACAAACAACGGTTTGTTTTTCTTTCTCCTGCGGATATACCAGATCAGAAATACAATTCCTCCGATGATGACAAGCCCAAGCAGTACCCAGGGAAAAATCTCTGCAAAAGTATATGGCTCCCTCACCGGTCCCACAATGGGCTTGAAAGCCTTGGTAGTATCAACAACAGGCGTAGTTACATTCAGGAATAATGTGTTCGTATTGGTTGTATATTTTACCGAAGTATCGCCTTCGGGATGAAACCGGAATTCAGCAGGAGGAATCTCAAAATATCCCGAATCAAAAGATGTGATGGTGTAAAGCTGCGATAAGACAAGGTTTCCGTCTTTGCGTATGGTGTCAATACCCTGCTTTTTGATCACTTCAATATGGGAAGTAACCGTATCGGTGTAATGAGGCCATTCCACAACAAAATTATTGGGCACACTGATACCGAGTTCCATACCGATCTGATCACCGATCATGATGGAAGCCGAATCCAACTTCGCCCATGCCTCCACGTTGTTTTGTGCCTGTGCCTGCCCTACGGCAATTAAAATCAGTATGTTAAATATTATTATTTTCTTCATCTAATTTCTTGTTCTGTTCTATCAGTCGTCAGTCTGCAGTCGGCAATCGGCAGCCTGCCCGGATTCTGAAGGAGTCAGGTCTTCAGTCTGACCGATTCTTTTAACCCATCTCTCACAACCTGTAACCTGCAACTTGTAACTGTTTCCATTTCGTCATTCGTCATTCGTAAATCGTCATTCCTACCTTCTCGCCTCCCGTTTTCTGAACAGGTTCATCAGCGGCCTTACATAATCTTCTCCGGTATAAACCTTTGCCATATCCACTCCCAGCCGATTAAACAGGATATCAAGTTCCAGCCGCTTTTTCGTTGACCAGTCTTCAAAAGCACGTCTGACTGCCTTGCTGCCTGTGTCGATCCAGCGCATCCTGCCTGTCTCCGCATCTTTCATCCGCACCAGTCCCACATTAGGAATCTGTGTTTCCACTTTGTCCGTCACCCTGATGGCGATCAGGTCATGCTTGTGATTTGCGATCTGCACCGCTTTTTCGAACCCTTCGTCCATAAAGTCGGAGATCAGGAACGCTATCGAGCGCTTCTTGATCGCATTGGTCAGGTAGCGCAACGCCTCCGCAATGTTTGTGCCATTGCTTTCGGGTTTAAAATCCAGCAGCTCGCGGATGATGCGCAGGATGTGTGATGTGCCTTTCTTTGGCGGGATGAACTTCTCGATCTTGTCGCTGAAAAAGATCACCCCCACCTTATCGTTATTCTGGATGGCGGAGAATGACAAAACGGCAGCAATCTCGGTTACCAGCTCTTCTTTCAGTTGTTTTTGTGTTCCGAAGGTGTTTGATCCGGAGACGTCAATCAGCAGCATCACCGTCAGCTCACGTTCTTCCTCGAATATTTTAATGTACGGATGGTTGAAGCGGGCGGTCACGTTCCAGTCGATGTTACGGATATCGTCACCGTACTGGTACTCACGCACCTCACTGAACGACATACCTCTTCCCTTGAACACGCTGTGGTATTCACCCGAAAAGATGTGGTGAGACAAGCCACGTGTCTTGATCTCTATCTTTCGTACTTTTTTGAATATTTCCTGGGCTTCCATTTTAATCTTCAGTCGGCAATCTTCAGTCTGCAGTCTTCGATCTCCGGTCTTCAGCCTGCCCGGATTCCGAAGGAGAGGGGTCTGCAGTCTTCATTACCTTTTATTAACTATATTTTTTTGGATATTTAATCATATCGTTTAACAGCCTTCCAATCTCTTCAGACCTGGAGTTATATTCTGTATGCAGGTCATCTGTAATATATCCGCAGGCAAGACTGAAATCGAGCCAAACCGGGGTTTCAGTGTTTTCCATATCTGCGTCCGACATTTTACTTACAAAATGAGCAGGGTATTGCCGTTTTCTGTATTCCTCGCCAATGTTGGAGCAAACAGACCTTGATGAATTCCGGATTTGAGAAACCAAACCATACTTTTCGTTGTCAGGAAATGATTTAATCAACTCAAAAATGTCCATAGCCAATGAGAAAGCTTTTTTATAAACTGTCAAATTCCGAAATCCGGTTGCCATGTTTTCAATTCTTAAATTAATCTATTTTTCTTTTTATCAATCGCCTCCGACTGCTGACTGCCGATTGCTGACTGCCGACTGTTTAAGGTACTTCAACAGTATTCAATATCTCATTAATAATATCCTCACTCGTGATGTTCTCGGCTTCGGCTTCATAGGTCAGGCCGATACGGTGACGCATGACGTCGTGGGCCACAGCACGGATATCCTCGGGGATGACGTAGCCACGGCGTTTGATGAAAGCAAAAGCTTTGGCAGCCAGCGCCAGGTTGATACTTGCCCTCGGAGATGCTCCGTAAGAGATCATGTTCTCAAAGCGGTCGAGTTTGAACTCCGAAGGATACCGCGATGCAAAAACAATATCGGTGATGTAGTTTTCGATCTTTTCATCGAGGTAAACCTCACGGACGATGTCTCTTGCTTTGAGTATTTCTTCGGGCTTGATGACCGGGCTTGTCGAAGGGAAGGTGCTGCTGATGTTCTGGCGAAGGATCAGCTTTTCCTCTTCCTGTTTGGGATAATTGATGATCACCTTCAGCATGAACCTGTCCACCTGGGCTTCGGGCAGCGGGTAGGTTCCCTCCTGCTCTATCGGGTTCTGGGTGGCCATTACGAGGAAAGGCTCTTCCAGCTTAAATGTGTTTTCACCGATGGTCACCTGCCGCTCCTGCATAGCCTCAAGCAATGCCGACTGCACTTTGGCCGGTGAACGGTTGATCTCGTCAGCCAATATGAAGTTGGCAAACAAAGGCCCTTTCTTTACCACAAACTCTTCTTTTTTCTGGCTGTAGATCAGCGTACCGATCAGGTCGGCCGGCAACAGGTCGGGTGTGAACTGGATACGGCTGAATTTAGCACTGATGATATTCGCCAGCGAATTGATGGCCAGAGTTTTTGCCAGGCCGGGAACACCTTCCAACAGGATGTGCCCGTTAGCCAGCAGCCCGATGAGCAGACGCTCGGTCATGTGTTTTTGTCCGATGATCACTTTGTTCATCTCCATGTTGATCATGTCAATGAACTGGCTCTCTTTTTGTATTTTCTCGTTGAGTTCCCTGATATTGGTTTCAAGCATTTTATAAAGATTTTATTGTTTTGGCTGCAAATTTAGAAATTGGATATATGGGGCGCTGTTAATTAATGTTAAAGGGGGTTAGGGAATGTGAAGGCCAACCCGGCGGGCGCCTGCCCGGCTGAAAAGACGGGGGCTTGCTCCTGCCGGGTCGGAAAGGAGGTTGCGTTATAAGGATTTGCTGGTCAGGGGCTGCCTGACCTGGCAGGTGGGCCTGCACCTGCCAGGTCGAAAAAAAGGAGGCGCGGTTAAAAGGCAGCATTCGGAACTCTCGACCTGCCGGGAACAAGGCTACCCGCAGGTCAGGGTTTTCGACCATGCGGGAATAAATTCATATATTTGTTGCATTAACAAACCAACTCGATGAAAAAATCATTCCTTTTTATCATTCCGTTGTTTTTCCTGTTCTTTTTTGAAAATTGTAAAAAAGACGACGACAGCCCGCCGGATAACAGCCAGAAATACAGGGTGACATCTGTAAAATTATTTTTCTTCGGAAACCGATTCGATACACTAATATCTGATCAACAATATATCTACACTAACGACAAACTATCCAGACTGACCCATCAGGAGGGTGTGCATTTTGCTGAAATGGATTATACCTACGGTGATAGCTGGGTTGAGGCCTACGTGAAATCTTATTCCGGATCAAATCTCGATGATGAACTGAAAGGAAAATATCTTTTTCAAAACGATCTGCTGACGAATACCGAAACATTGGCCAAAGTAAACGAACAGTGGGTTGACGCAGGACATATTGACTTTGAGTACAGTGGAAAAAATCTGATAAAATATATCCGGTACCTTTCTACCTCTCCTTATTCCAAAGCCGACTATGAATATGAAAGCGACCGCCTGACAAAATTTACATTCTATAATTACAAGGACGAACAATGGTCCAAATGGCTAATCAACGAATATCATTACAATGGAAACCGGTTAAGTGAATTATATTCTTCAATGGCTTTGTTTGACCCATCGAATTTTGATCTGAAATACAAGATGAATTATGTTTACAACGCAACCGGTTTACTGACAAGGGTGAATATATCATTGGAAGACAGTACGGGTTGGACACCTGCATACATTACCCAGTATTATTACGACGGAAACGACAACCTGATGCGCGAGGAATTCAGGTATGCCATCGATTCGTCACTCAGCAACTATTATGAATATCAGTACGAGGAGGGGAAAAGCAATATAGATACCCTGAGGGTTTTCAATTACGATCCCTTCAATCCCGAATTGGTTTATCCGACTCCCATGAACGGTTTACCTGCGCGTCATTTGCTGAAACAGCTTATGCGGCAGGCGGATGTGAGGTGATCTGGATGCTGGATACTGGATGCTGGATGCTGGATGCTGGATACTTGATGCTGGATGCTGGATGCTGGATATTGATTAATGGTTTAATAGAAAATTGTAATTGATTGACTGGCGACTGCTGACTGAAGACTGGTTAATGGGTAGAATGTTGGAAGAATGGAATTGGAACCAAACACATAACATATTAACTCTTAACTCTTATCTCCTCCGGGTTGCAGATTATTTGAACATTGCATACTATCTGTGCAAAACCCCATACTCCATACTCCAAATTCTACACCTCCCCCCGAAAAAGTAATTCGTTATTTTCTTTTAAAAAATCATGCAGATTAGAATTAAGATACTAATTTAGTCCCTTAATTTTTAAATTATGTATCCACGATTGAGTGACCTGATCAACGACCTGTTTGGAACGCACATCATTTTACCCATTCAGAGTTACGGTTTTTTTCTCGCTTTGGCTTTTGTTACCGGAACATGGTTACTGTACAAAGAGCTTGACAGAAAAGAAAAGCAGGGGTTGTTAAAACCTTCAAAAAAGAAAATCCTGAAAGGGAAACCGGCTTCTGCCGCTGACCTTGCAATCACTTTTATTGTCAGCTTGCTGGTGGGTTATAAGATCGGCGGAATGATCCTTGATTATTCTTTGTTTGCCAAAGATCCGCAGGATTTTATTTTATCAATGAAAGGTTCCTGGTGGATAGGTATTTTGTTTGCCGCGGCTTATACTTATTATATTTATTATACTAAAAACAAAAATAAACTGGAAGAGCCTGTCTGGAAAGAGGTTACTGTCCATGCCCGGGAGCAGGCAATGCCTGTTTTGTTTATCGCCGTGCTGGGCGGAATTATTGGTTCAAAGATCTTTAACTGGTTTGAATACTGGGACGAATTCCTGCGCGATCCCCTCGATTCAATTCTGTCTTTTTCGGGTATGAACTTTTACGGCGGCCTGATCGCTGCTTTTGTGGCGGCTATTTATTATGGTCATCGTCAAAATATCAACTGGAAAAATTTATCCGATGCGGCTGCTCCCGGGCTTATCCTGGCTTATGGCATCGGCAGGATTGGCTGTCATGTGGCCGGCGACGGCGACTGGGGAATCGTGAATACGTCTCCAAAACCGGGCTGGCTGAATTTTATTCCCGACTGGCTGTGGGCCTACAATTATCCACACAACATCATCAACGAGGGGGTACTTATACCGGGATGTACCGGCCTGCACTGTCATCAACTGGCGCAGCCCGTTTTTCCCACGCCTGTTTACGAAACCATGATGGCTGTGGTCATTTTTATCATTTTATGGTCGCTTCGTAAACGGATAAAAATTCCGGGCGTTCTTTTTTCAATTTACCTGATGTTCAACGGCGTTGAGCGTCTTCTCATTGAAAAAATACGGGTCAATGCAAGATATGACCTGCTGGGCATGTCGGTTACCCAGGCCGAAGTGATTTCAACCTTGATCTTTATTACGGGATTGAGTTTATTTATTGTGCTTTGTTTGAAATACAAAAAGAAAACAAGCTTATGAACCTGAATACTTTAACCACACAGGTGGCGCACTTGTCAAAGGCCATCGGTTATTTTATCAATAATGAGGTGAACAGGGTATCGGAAAAAGATATTCAGGAAAAAGGTCTCCACGACCTGGTTACTTATGTGGATAAAGAGTCGGAGAAAAAGATCATTGAAGAGTTGTCAAAAATACTTCCCGAAGCTGGTTTTATTGCGGAAGAGGAGCAACAATTAGAAAGGGCGGAACGGTTTAACTGGATTATTGACCCGTTGGACGGCACAACCAATTTTGTACATGGGGTTCCTGTTTATTCAATTTCCATTGCGCTGGCAGAAAAAGATGAGATCATATCGGGTGTTATTTACGAGGCCAACCGGGATGAATGTTTCACTGCCTGGAAAAACGGCGGCAGTTATCTTAACGGAAAAAAGATACATGTTTCTTCGATTGATAAGCTGGACAATTCTCTTGTAGCCACCGGGTTTCCTTATTATGATTATTCTTTGCTGGAACCCTATTTGAAATTATTCGATGATCTGATGAAAAGCACCCAGGGCATCCGCCGCCTCGGTTCAGCCGCGGTTGACCTGGCTTATGTTGCCTGCGGACGGTTTGAGATTTTTTACGAATATGGCCTTCACCCCTGGGATGTGGCCGCCGGAACACTCATAGTAAAAGAAGCAGGAGGGAAAGTAGTTGATTTTAAAGGAGGAAGTGATTTTATCTTCGGCAGGCAGATCATTGCTTGCAACAACCTTGTTCATGATAGATTTCTAACCAAACTGAAATCTTTTTTCGATGCTTATTTATCATGAACAAATCTTTTTATTTTTATACATTCCGAAATGGAGCAGATGAAATGATCCAAACGTCTGAAAATGCATACAAAACCTGAAATAAAGAAAGGTATCCATGAAAAAAACAGGAATTCAACATAGCATCATGTTTTATTGTCTCATGATGCCACTTTTGATGATTGCCGGCAACAATGACAGTACGGTATTGAGGATTTATCAGTTCGACATCAAAGAAATGATCGCCAAACCCGTGTGGCGCACAACCAAACTGGCCATCGAAAATGCGGAAAAAGAAAACGCAGGACTGATCCTTATCCACATGAACACTTACGGCGGTCTGCTGGATGCAGCCGACTCCATCCGCACCAAAATACTGGATACCGACATCCCCGTTTATGTTTTTATTGATAAAAATGCTGCTTCTGCCGGAGCGTTGATCTCCATTGCCTGCGACAGCATTTATATGGCACCGGGCTCAAGCATCGGCGCGGCTACGGTGGTCAGCCAGTCGGGAGAGCAGTTACCTGATAAATACCAGTCTTACATGCGTTCCATGATGCGTTCCACCGCCGAGGCCAAAGGGAGAAATCCTGACATCGCTCAGGCCATGGTTGATCCAAAACTTTATGTGCCTAGTGTGAGCGACTCAGGACAGGTGCTAACCCTAACACCTTCAGAAGCAATAAAATACGGCTTTTGTGAAGCAGAAGTAGATAACATCGAAGAGTTATTTCAACATGCGGGTATAAAAAATTATAAACTGATCAAACATGAATTGTCGGCTGTGGACCGGATTATCGGCTGGCTGATCAATCCGGTGGTCAGCGGTATCCTGATCATGATTATCATCGGCGGTATTTATTTTGAACTGCAAACACCCGGAGTTGGTTTTCCGCTGGCAGCAGCCGTTCTTGCCGCCCTGCTTTATTTTGCTCCCCTTTATCTTGAAGGACTTGCCAACCACTGGGAAATTCTGATGTTTATCGTGGGACTTATCCTGATAGCGGTGGAAATATTCGCCATCCCCGGCTTTGGTGTTACCGGGGTCCTCGGCATATTATTCATGGTTGCCGGACTCACACTCAGCATGGTGGGAAAGGTAGGCCCCGGCACTTTCGATATTGACTATGCAAATCTGGCGAGGGCATTCTTTACGGTGGTCATCGCTTTTTTCCTCGCCATTTTCGGCTCCATCCTCATCACAAAAAACCTGTTTAACACCAAATATTCATTTGGCAGCCGCCTGGCACTGGCCAAAACACAGGATGTGGACGAAGGATACACATCGGCCACCGAAAGCTACCAAAACATGACAGGCAAAGAAGGCGTGGCCAAAACCATTCTGCGCCCTGCCGGCAAAGTGGAAATAGAAGGAGATATGTACGATGCCACAGCCCTGACAGGTTATATTGAGCAGGGTGAGAAAATTGTTGTGGTGGATTACCAGACAGGACAACTGAT
>JAOZOO010000108.1 GCA_029933225.1 Bacteroidales bacterium
GCGTCTGTTTTAAATTGTGTTAATTTTATTTTGCTTAAGCGTTTTCCCCCGAAGCAGTAGCCATTCCTTCCAGCTCTTTGTCCATGTGAAACATGCCGGCTTTGTCGCCACCGATCAGTTTCATTTTATCCAGAATGGTACTGAACAGGCTTTCTTCTTCAATTTGCTCCGTAATGAACCATTGCAGGAAGTTGGCCGTGGTATAATCTTTTTCGTTGAGGGTTACTTCATAAACGCTGTTTATCGACTCGGTAATGAATTTTTCATGTTTCAGGATTTCGGTAAAGATCTCCGTTAACGAAGCATAATTAAGTGGTGGAACTTCCACTTCCAATAGTTTAGCCTGTCCACCGCGGTCGTTTACATAGTGTACCAGTTTCAGCATGTGCATGCGTTCTTCATCGGCATGTTCATACAGGAAAGTGGCTGCTCCCGGGTAGCCGTTGGCTTCGCACCAGATAGCCATGGCCAGGTAAAGGCGGGAGGAATATTCTTCTTTTTTTATTTGCTCATTTAAAGCGTTTTCGACATTTTGGTTCATGTTTTTCAGGTTTTAAGTTTTGAAATGCAAAGGTAAATAAATAAAAAAACGCATGCCCAAATGGTTATGCGTTTCCTCATATCTTTTATAAAAATTTAACCTTTCAAAGCCTCAGCACCGCTGACGATCTCGAGGATTTCGTTGGTAATGGCAGCCTGACGGGCTTTGTTGTAAGATAAGTTCAGGTCTTTGATCAGCGTGTCAGCATTTTCTGTAGCCTGGTGCATAGCCGTCATACGGGCTCCGTGTTCGGCGGCAAAACTATCGGCCAACGCTTTGTACAATTGTACTTTTATCGATTTCGGTACCAGTACTTCCAGAATCTCTTCTTTGTTAGGTTCGAAAATATAATTGGCTTTTACTTCTGTCTTTTCAGCTGTCTCTTCCGGCTGGTGTTTTGTTACCGGTAAAAATTGTTCAACCTGTAACATCTGTACAGCAGCATTCTTAAATTGGTTGTAAATCAGAACGATCTTATCATATTTCTGGTTGACGAACGATTCCATTAACTCTTCGGATATTTTTACCGAATTTTCAAATGTCAGGTCATCAAAGATCTCCGTATTGATCTCAGCTATTTTGTACCCTCTCGATTTAAAAATGTCCGCACCCTTTTTACCGATGCAGTAAAGCTCTACGTTGCCTGCTTTGTGTTGTTCACTCAGTTTGTCGTGAATATAAAGAATGGTTTCTTTAATGATATTGGCATTAAAAGCACCGCATAATCCGCGATTTGACGTGACGGGAACCAGTAAAACCTTGTGATCGCCCCTGTCTTTTGCATACGCTCCTTCTTCCGAACCGTCCAGACCACTGCTGAGGTTTTCCATGATTTCCTGCAGCTTCAGCGCATAAGGTCTCATCCCCAGGATGGCATTCTGGGCTCTCCGCAATTTGGAAGCGGCCACCATTTTCATGGCGCTCGTGATTTGCCTGGTTGATTTTACCGAGGCTATCCGTACCCGTACTTCTTTTAAATTAGCCATGTGTTAAATCGCTGGTTATTCTTTGTATTTATGGGCAACGTCTTTTGCTGCTTTTGTCATTATTTCAACTACTTCGTCCGTCAATTTACCTTCTTTAAGCGTTTTCAACGCCTCAGCATGATGTGTGTCAAGGTAGTGCAGATATTCAATTTCAAAGTCAGAAATACTTCTCACCGGAACATCTTTCAGCAGATTTTGTGTACCACAGAAAATGATAGCGATTTGGTGTTCCACCGTCATGGGTGAATACTGTTGTTGTTTCAGTATTTCCACATTTCTTTTTCCTTTTTCGAGGGTGGCCATGGTAGCCGGGTCAAGATCGGAACCGAATTTGGAAAAAGCTTCAAGTTCGCGATATTGTGCCTGGTCAAGTTTCAGGGTTCCGGCCACTTTCTTCATCGATTTAATCTGGGCGTTACCCCCAACCCTTGAAACGGAAATTCCTACGTTGATAGCCGGGCGGATACCGGCATTGAAAAGATTACTCTCCAGGAATATCTGTCCGTCGGTAATGGAAATTACATTGGTCGGGATATAAGCTGAAACGTCACCGGCCTGTGTTTCAATGATCGGTAGCGCTGTTAACGAACCCCCTCCTTTTACCAAATCTTTGATACTGTCGGGCAGGTCGTTCATGTTGCGGGCAATTTTGTCCGATTCGATGATCTTGGCAGCTCTTTCCAGCAAACGTGAGTGGAGGTAAAATACATCACCCGGATAAGCTTCACGTCCCGGGGGGCGCCTCAGCAACAGGGAAACTTCGCGGTAGGCGACGGCCTGTTTGGAGAGGTCATCGTAAATAACGAGGGCCGGACGTCCTGTATCGCGGAAAAACTCACCAATAGCAGCACCGGCAAACGGAGCATAAAACTGCATAGCTGCCGGATCAGAAGCCGTGGCAATAACGATTACCGTATAAGCCATAGCTCCATTGTCTTCCAGTGTTTTCTGGATATTGGCTACCGTCGAGCCTTTCTGGCCTGAGGCAACATAGATACAGTAAACCGGTTCTCCCTTTTCATAAAATTCTTTCTGGTTGATGATGGTATCTACAGCGATGGCTGTTTTTCCCGTCTGACGGTCGCCGATGATCAACTCACGCTGGCCCCGGCCGATCGGGATCATAGCATCTATCGCTTTGATACCTGTTTGCAACGGTTCGTTTACCGGCTGGCGGTAGATAACTCCCGGAGCTTTACGTTCCAAAGGCATTTCAAAAGTTTCGCCTTTGATTTCCCCTTTTCCGTCCATTGGCTCTCCCAGGGTGTTGATAACCCGTCCCAGCAAACCTTCTCCTACATGAATAGAAGCAATTTTTCCGGTACGGCGTACTTTATCACCTTCGTTGATATCTTCAACCTCGCCGAGCAATACGACACCTACATTGTCTTCTTCAAGGTTTAAAACAATACCCTTGAGACCTGTTTTTTCGAATTCGACCAATTCGTTGGCTTCGGCATTGTTCATTCCATAAATACGGGCAGTGCCATCACCTATCTGGAGCACTGTTCCAATTTCTTCAAGTACGGCTTCCGATTCAAAGCCCGCTAGTTCTTTTCTTAAGATGGCTGATACTTCTGCCGGTTTAATGTCTGCCATATGCTTTTAATTTCTTTTGTTTTTAAATTTTACTTACATAAAGGTTGTCAGAAAACACTTTAGTTAACCGTTGCAGCTGCATTTTGACGCTGTTGTTGAACTGATAATCTTCAAAATTCAGGACAAAGCCACCGATGAGATCAGGGTCAACTATTTCGGTTACTTCCAGTTCTTTATTTGTTATCTGAGCCAGTTTATCTAATATTTCTTTCTTAATTTTTTCATTTACCTCTACAGCCAGAGTGATTGTAACAGGCATGATGTTTTTATAATCTTTATAAATGACATCAAATGCCCTGCAGGTCTCCGTCAATATTCCTTCTCTTCCTTTCTTTACAATTAGATGGAGGAATTTAAGGGTTAATTTATTGGTCTTTTCACTAAAAAGGCTGTTTAAAATTTTAATTTTCATAAAATCTTCGAGGACAGGATTGTCCAAAACCCTTCTCAGTTCCCGGCTCTCATCCAATACTGTATTGATCAGTATCATATCCTTCGTTACCTCT
This sequence comes from Bacteroidales bacterium, assembly GCA_029933225.1. Lineage (GTDB taxonomy): Bacteria > Bacteroidota > Bacteroidia > Bacteroidales > F082 > JAADID01. The sequence continues at coordinate 3,633 of JAOZOO010000108.1, forward strand.
TCCATCTGTTTCAACTCAACAGCAAGGTCGAAAAGTGCCTGTGCATACCTTTTAGCTAATAAAGTAGCTTTCATTTCTTTACCCTTCGATTAATTTAAACTTGTTTCTTTCAGTAAGTTTTTAATATAATCTTCCTGCTTCTTTTTATCTTTCAACTCTTCCCTCAATATCTTTTCCGCAATTTCGATAGAGTATGTAGCGATGGTATTTTTAATCTCTACCAGAGCGGCTTTCTTCTCATTCTCAATACGTTCTTTTGCACTTTCAACAATATTGTCAGCTTCTTTGTCAGCGGCTTCCTTGGCTTCTTCAATAATTTTCGCTTTTATTTTACGGGCATCGCGTAAAATAGCATCCCGTTCGTCTTTAGCTTCGTGTAACAATTTTTCGTTATCAAGTTTCAAAGCTTTCATATCTTCCTTTGCTCTGTCAGCAGCTCGTAACGATTCTTCAATAGAATCTTCACGTTCTTTCAGAGCATTCATGATGGGCTTCCACGCATATTTTTTAAGTACAAACAGTACAATAAGAAAAGCGATGGTCATCCAAATGATCAGGCCAAATCCGGGATTGATTAACGACATAATATTTTGTTTTTAATAATGAACAAATTAATTGAACCAATGCACTGCAGCCAACCGCTGAAGTGCATTGGTTTTACCGTAGCTGTTTACAAGAATACGATCAGCAAACAAACAACGATAGCAAAAAAGGCAACACCTTCGATAAGCGCAGCGGCAACGATCATGTTTGAACGAATGTCGCCAACAGCTTCAGGCTGACGTGCAATGGCCTCGACAGCACCTTTACCGATCTGGCCAATGCCAATACCGGCTCCGATAGCAGCGATACCAGCACCCATACCGGCACCCATTTTTGCATAAGGGGCCAGGTCTGCTACAGCCTGTAATAAAATTGCTAAAAGTTCCATAGTTTTAAGTTATTATTTAGTTATTAATGGATTCATTTAATGATGTGCTTCTTCGGTAGCCATGCCAAAATACAGGGCCGAAAGCAACGTAAATACATAAGCCTGGATGAAGGCTACCAGCAGTTCGAGGAAATTCATAAAAATGGAAAATCCTACAGATACTACCGAAACTCCATAACCGAGGCCAAGACTCATTTTGCCGAAAATAAAAATCAGGCTGATAAAACCAAGAATGATGATATGCCCGGCGCTGATGTTCGCAAAAAGACGCACCATCAGGACAAACGGTTTGGTAAACAACCCCATGATCTCAACGATTGGCATCAGCGGTATCGGCAGTTTAAGCCACCAGGGCACCCCGGGAGCGTTGATAATATGTGTCCAGTAGTTTTTGTTTCCGCTAACGGTTGTGATGATAAAAACAAATACTGCCAGTACACCCGTTACCCCAATGTTGCCAGTTATATTCGCTCCACCCGGGAAAAAGGGTACAATTCCAAGCAGGTTATTAAATAAAATAAAGAAAAAGATAGTAAGTAAAAATGGCACATACCTTTCATATCTTTTTTCACCAATGGAAGCTTTGGCCACATCATCGCGAATGAAAAGAATCAGTGGTTCCATAAACGACTGCAGTCCTTTCGGGGCATGATCTTTCCGTTTTTCGTAAGATTTGGCAATAGAAATAAACACAACAATCATCAGGATCATGACCATCAAAATAGCCAGTACATTTTTTGTAAATGAAATATCAAGTGTTGGGCGTATTTCGTTTCCATTACCATCGAGCTTTACGATTTTACCGGAGTTCATATCATTTTTGGAAATGAAATAACCCATATAGGTATCATGTCCGTGATGGAACTTCGACGACATAAACACATGCCATTCGCCTTCGTCATACAGAATAACAGGAAGATAAATACTATAATGATGATCGCCAACTGTAATAAGATGCCACTCATAAGCATCCGTAATATGTTCGATGATCATCTCTCCGGCTTTGAATTCTTCTTCTTCAACTTCCTGATGTTCTTTCCCGGTCATTAAATGAACTTCTTCCTCATGCTGACCAAAAAAGGATGACGGTATGAAAAAAACAAATAATAAAAGTAATCCCAAAAAAAGTAACCTCTTTATAACTGCTGATTTATCACTCATTTACGATGGTAAAGTGTGGTTTAAAAATTGGTTGCAATGATACAAATAAATGCTGAATTAGAAAAAGGTTTTTTATTTCTTTTTCTCTTATCTTTTTGATTTATTAACACTTTCGGACGTGGGGGTAGCGAATTCATCAAAAAATTTGATCTTATTTTAAATTTGTCGTATCTTCACATCAACCAATTATTTTGTTAATCTTAATTCAGTGTGTTATGAAAAGCGTATCCGTGTTTTTTATTTTAGCTTCCTTCCTAATTGTTTCTTCCTGTTCGAATTGCAATAAAGATTTTAACCTAATGGACGAAACTTTGGCCATCGAAAAAGTACTGGATAAATATATTGTGGCCAACGAAACTCAGAATTTTGAACTGATTCAGGAAATCTGGGCACCCAATTCCGACATTATTTTATATGGAACCGATTCGGACGAGCGACTTATGGGTTGGGTAAACATTAAAAATGCGATAAAAGACCAATTTAATCATATCTCTGAAACATATATTTCAGTTTCAGATCAATTTATAAAACTGAACTGCACAGGTAATACAGCCTGGTTTGCTGAAACGCTGAATTATAATTTCGTATATAAGGACAAAGCGCAGAGCTATGAAGGTTTGCGTTTTACAGGAGTTTTGGAAAAAATGGATGGGGAATGGAAGCTGGTACAGGCACATCTTTCGGTACCGGCATCTGTGGGTATAGGAAAATAGGATTATTAGACACGTTTTGTAAAATATTAAACCCCGGCACAAAAGTGTCGGGGTTTTTAAATTCTGATTTATTTTTTACTGGTTATTCTGCCAGGATAAGTACTTTGTTATCGAGGACTTCGATAACACCACCGTTAATATCATAAAAATTTTCTGACCCTCCTTTTTTTATCTTTACCTTTCCCTGTGCCAGAGCCGAAATTAACGGAGCATGGTTATTTAATATTTCAAACGACCCGTCAATACCGGGGAGTTGTACCAGGTCGGCTTCTCCTTTGTAAATGGTTTTGTCGGGGGTAATTATTTCAACGTTCATGTTTCAGTTACGATTTACTTTCTTCCAGGAGTTTTTTACCTTTCTCAATTGCCTCGTCGATAGTTCCTACGAGGTTAAAAGCTGCCTCAGGATATTCATCCACTTCGCCGTCCATGATCATGTTAAATCCTTTGATCGTATCTTCAATAGGAACAACGGTTCCTTTCAGTCCGGTAAATTGTTCGGCTACGTGGAATGGCTGCGACAGGAATCGCTGAACCCTTCTGGCCCGGTGAACTATCAGTTTGTCCTCTTCCGAAAGTTCGTCCATACCCAAGATGGCAATGATGTCCTGTAATTCTTTATATCGCTGCAGGAGCCTTTTAACCCTTTCAGCGGTGTTGTAATGTTCTTTTCCAACGACATCAACAGTCAGGATACGGGATGTTGAATCCAATGGATCAACAGCAGGATAAATACCGAGTTCGGCAATTTTTCTGCTCAATACCGTAGTGGCATCAAGGTGAGCAAAAGTGGTTGCAGGGGCCGGGTCAGTCAGGTCGTCGGCAGGTACATAAACTGCCTGAACGGATGTAATAGAACCCCGTTTAGTCGATGTGATCCGCTCCTGCATGACACCCATCTCTGTAGCCAGTGTAGGTTGGTATCCCACCGCCGAAGGCATCCGTCCTAAAAGCGCGGATACTTCTGATCCGGCCTGTGTAAAACGGAAAATATTATCAATAAAGAAAAGAATGTCTCTTCCACCTGATTTCTCATCGCCATCACGGAAATATTCTGCCAGTGTCAATCCTGAAAGAGCTACACGCGCACGTGCTCCGGGAGGTTCGTTCATCTGACCGAAAACGAGCGTGGCCTGCGAGTCAGCCAATTCTTTACGATCAACTTTCGACAGGTCCCATCCGCCTTTTTCCATGTCTTCAACAAATTCTTTACCGTATTTAATAACGCCAGATTCTATCATCTCGCGAAGCAGATCATTTCCTTCACGTGTTCGTTCACCTACACCACCAAATACGGACAGCCCTGCATACGACTTGGCAATGTTATTGATCAGCTCCATGATGATCACGGTTTTTCCAACACCGGCACCACCGAATAAACCGATCTTGCCACCTTTGGCATATGGTTCAATCAGGTCGATGACTTTAATACCGGTATAAAGAACTTCTTTTTGTGTTGTTAGCTCTTCAAATTTAGGGGGTTCACGGTGGATCGGGTAACGGTTTTTCGTTTCCACCTCACCAAGGCCATCAATGGCTTTCCCAATAACATTGAACAAACGCCCTTTGATCTCTTCGCTTGCCGGCATTGATATGGGACCGCCTGTGGCAACCACTTCGGTACCTCTTCTCAATCCGTCAGTAGCATCCATGGCTACGGTACGAACCGTGTTCTCTCCGATAGCCTGTTGGGCTTCAAGGATCAGTTTATCCCCGTTATCGCGGGTGATTTCAAGTGCATCATAAATTTTAGGCAGGTCTTCTTCTCTTTCGAAAACGACATCAACTACAGGGCCAATGATTTGTGCGATACGGCCAACCTTTTTATCCTTCATAAAAAGCTATGTTTTAAGGTATTTAATTGTGCGGGCAAATATAATAATTATAAATGAGAGAAAAATGATTCACCGGAAAAGTGTAAAAAATAAGATTGCGCGTCCTTTTTTGTTCACAATAACAGCGTATTTTAGCCAAAAAATTGTTCAGCAGATGAGTGATTCCGGATCAAAATTAACCGAACTTTCCTCTCTGGGAGAATTTGGTTTGATAGATTACCTGACAAAGAATATACATTTAGTTCAAAAATCTACCGTGAAAGGTATCGGGGATGATGCAGCAGTTATTAAACCGTCTTCCGGATCTCAGGTTCTTGTTTCAAAAGATTTGTTGGTTGAAGGTGTACATTTCGATTTGATGTATATGCCTCTAAAACATCTGGGCTATAAAGCTGCCGTGGTCAATTTTTCCGATATCGCAGCCATGAATGGTGTGCCGAAACAGATTGTGGTAGGCATCAGCGTTTCGAGCAAATATACGGTGGAAGCACTAGAAGAGATTTATGCGGGCATTAAAAAGGCCTGCGAAGTTTATAAAGTGGATTTCGTGGGCGGCGATACAACTTCCAGTGTATCGGGCCTGTTTATTTCGGTCACGGTGATAGGTGAAGTTAAAAAGGATAATATTACTTACCGTAGTGGTGCCGGGATAAGCGATTTGTTATGCGTAAGCGGCGATCTAGGAGGAGCTTATATGGGACTTCTGGTGCTGGAAAGGGAGAAAAAAGTATTTCGCGCAAATCCTGACATGCAACCCGACTTATCGGGACATGACTATATCCTGGAACGGCAATTGAAACCGGAAGCAAGGACGGATATTGTCCAGATGCTCTCAAAAGAAGACATTGTACCGACATCGATGATAGATGTTTCTGACGGACTTGCATCGGAAGCATTACATCTGTGTAAAAATTCGGACAAAGGCTGTATGATTTATGAAGAAAAAATCCCCATAGACCAGGATACTTTTAATACAGCCAGAGAATTCGGAATTGTACCAACAGTAGCGGCGCTGAACGGAGGAGAGGATTATGAATTATTGTTTACCGTAAAACAGTCCGACTATGATAAAATTAAAAATAACCCCGACATCACCGTCATAGGCTATATGACCGAAAAAGCCGAAGGTGAAAAGCTGGTGACTGCCGACAATCAGTTGTTCGATCTGAAAGCTCAGGGATGGGATGCCTTGAAAAAGAGGGACCTGGAAAAATGGACTTCGGGCGGCAAAGACAATAAAAAGGCTAAATAATGCCCTGGGGAGAGATCATTATATTAATAGTGGCCGGCTTTTTACTTGGATTTATCAACACGCTGGCAGGTGGTGGCAGTATTGTTTCACTGTCGGTGCTGATAATGCTGGGACTACCGCCATCGGTGGCCAACGGTACCAACCGGATCACCATTGCCATACAAACCCTCACTTCCACGGCAAGTTTTAAGCAACAGAAAGTGCTGCCATTGCGCAAAGCGCTTTATCTTTCTATTCCTGCTGTTTTTGGCTCATTGATTGGCTCCTGGATCGCGGTTGATATCAACGAAGACATCTTTAAAAAGGCCGTGGGGGTAATCATGCTTTTCATGCTTGTGTTTATCCTTTACAAGCCTCAGAAGTTTATTTATGGAAGGGCGGAGATTGTGGAAAAACCGCTGAACTGGAAAATTTATATCATTTTCTTTTTTATCGGAATTTATGGTGGGTTCATCCATATGGGCATCGGTTATTTTTTACTGATGGGCATTGTGCTGGGCGCCGGGTTCGACCTGGTGAAGGCCAATGCCATCAAAGTGCTTATTATCCTTATTTACACACCCTTTACTTTAGCCATCTTTTTATGGAATGGATTAGTAGAATGGAAATACGGACTGATACTGTCGATCGGAGGTGTACTGGGTGCTTTCATAGCTTCGCGGATGGCGGTGAAACGGGGTGTGGCGTTTGTTAAGTGGGTGATCGTGGCTGTTATTCTGTTTACTGCCGGTGAAATGTTCGGTTTGTATGATTTCAAGCAGGTTTTTGGTGTCTTTTTAAATTAAAATTGATATGATACGAAAGTTTCTTATTCTTTTATTGGTGATAACTGTAGGATACTTATCTGAACATCCTGCTGCGGCACAAAATAAACCGGATTATGTGCTGGTAATCCACGGAGGTGCCGGTACTATTTTAAAAGAAAACATGACCCCGGAAAGAGAAAAGGCGTATCGGGAAAAACTACACGAAGCGTTGTTGACCGGAGAACAGGTTCTAAAATCCGGTGGCAGCAGCCTGGATGCCGTAACACAGACTATTCTGGTGATGGAAAATTCCCCTCTGTTCAACGCCGGAAAGGGGGCTGTTTTTACTGCTGAAGGAATGAATGAAATGGATGCTTCCATTATGGATGGAAAAAGCTTAAAAGCCGGTGCCGTAGCCAGTGTGCGCCACATCAAAAACCCGATTCTTGGTGCCCGGGCAGTAATGGAGCATACACCTCACGTGCTCATTATCGGCGAGGGAGCCGAAGAAGTGACAGCTAAATACGGGGTGGAATTGGTAGACACGTCCTACTTTTTTACCCAAAAACGCTGGGACAGCTACCGGAAAGTAAAAAAGAAAATGGAAGAACAGGAGAAACACGGCACGGTCGGAGCGGTAGCACTCGATATGCACGGCAATTTGGCAGCAGCTACCTCAACTGGCGGGATGACATATAAAATGAAAGGCCGGGTGGGCGACTCGCCTATCATTGGGGCAGGTACGTATGCCGATAATAACACCTGTGCTGTATCAGCCACCGGCCATGGGGAATATTTTATGCGGTATGTGGTTACCTATGATATTACGGCACTGATGAAATATCAGGGGTTGTCCCTTGATGAAGCTGCCAATGAGGTGATCATGCACAAATTAAAAGATGTGGGCGGCGACGGTGGCATCATTGCCGTGGATAAGGACGGCAACATCTCGATGACTTTTAACACACCCGGTATGTTCAGGGGCTATGTCACTTCGGGCGGGACAGAAGAAATTTTGATTTATAACGATTAGCGTCCTAAACGACTGTGGGTAATTATATTAAAAAACAAAAATATAGATGTTTCTGCATGACTGTTGAAACTTGGGGTTTCCGCCTTTGAAAAAATGCGTAAAGAAAATTAATCTATGGAACGTTAAGAAAGAAAATCTGTTTGATCTCGCCTCGGGCGAGTGAGTTATTTTCTTTTAGCAGAATACAGTGATTTTTAGCAATTTTATCAGCAGCGGCGGCATTCCCGCCCGAACGTGCCGTTCGGTACGGGCGGGTTTTGCTTACTTTTTTTTGCTGAAGAAATGCAAAGCATTCATGAATTCCTTTGAAAATATACAATCCATGAATAAAAAAAGTAAGAGCCAGCCCGGCTTGAGGGCAATACATTTAACTGAGATTTAAT
>JAOZOO010000218.1 GCA_029933225.1 Bacteroidales bacterium
ATACTGAATTTGGTAATATGAGGTTTAATATATCCTGCTTCTGCCAGTCCGATCAGCTCCATCAGTTCGGCTTTGGTTCCACCGAATGTCGTGCTGATCATGGCACCGTAAGGCATGGCGTTATGTTTAAACTCAAAAACGCCCGGGCCGCGGCCAACGGCAACAATATGGCCTAACGGGCGTATCATTTTTGCCGCCTGCGCAATGGTGGCTCCGGCGCCGACAAAATCGAGTACCGCTTCAACACTCATTTTTTCCATGTTTTCATCAGCCGATTTAAGACAGACATCGGCTCCCGACTGTCTGGCCAGTTCCAGAGAAGCATCGTTAAGATCGTAGGCAATGACTTTGGCGGGCGTGATAGCTTTCAGCTCCTGGACGGCAAGATGGCCTAATCCGCCAACGCCTATTACAGCCACAGTGGTTCCACCCGTAAGCAGGGGAGCCACCCTTTTAACGGCGTGATACGAGCTTAATCCGGCATCGGTAAAGGGCGCGGCGTCGGCCGGGTGAATGTCGTTAACCGGAACAACAGCACCAACAGGCGCATTCACATATTCGGCAATACCGCCGTCAAGGCCCATGCCCACCTGTTTGCCTTTGTTCAGGCAATACTGGTTCATGCCCATGGCACAGTATTTACAATGGCCGCAACCCGCAATAGTTACAATTACAGGCTGCCCTTGTTCCAGGCCACTTACTCCGGGCCCCAATTTATCTACCCATCCACCCACTTCGTGGCCAATGGTCATGGGTAACTCAATTTTTAAATGCGAAGGACTTTTATCCCAATCGTGCATCAGGTGCAGATCGGAGGCACAAATACCGTTGCCTGCCACTTTCAACCGCACCTGGCCTGCTTCCGGTTCCGGAACGGGAATATCAACGAGTTTTGCCGGTTGTTTCCATTCAAATAACCTGTATGCTTTCATTATTCCAGGTTTAACAGTTTTCTGGCGTTCGTATATAAGTATTTCTCCATTACCTGTTCGCTCAATGGCAAAGCCAATGTTTGTTCCAGTGTTTCTTTGAAATTACCGAACGGATAAGCCGAGCCGTAAACAAACTGGTCCTGCAATAATTCAATATTTTGCTGATAGAGTTGTCCGCCAGGCCAGAAAGTATAAACATCGGAACTGATGGTAACACTGGGCCATTTTAAAGCCAGACCCAACGCCTCCGTAATACGGGGATAACCGCCGTGACCTAGTACCAAACGCAATTTGGGAAACTGTTTCATTACGCTGTCCATGCGCCATATTTCGTTGGGCAAATCAAAATTATTAGGGTCGGCAAAGGCACCTGTCTGAACCTGTAATAAAATGCCTTTTTCCTGCAACAGTTCATACAACGGATAAAAAGCAATATTGTCAATCGTAGTGGGACCACCTACGGTACGGTATCCGGGTTCAATGGTTGCTCCCCTGATGCCGGCATTAATTGCATTTTCCAGCTCTTCAACAGCTTTTGGTGTCGGCTGGTCAATGTTTATGGGGGCAATTCCATAAAACCGGCCTTTGTATTTTTTCTCATAGCTTAAGAGCTCCTCCGTACCCATACTCATATCGGGCTGACCGAGCATAAACCGTCCTGCCACCACAACGGACTCAATACCGGCGGCGTCAATTTCTTTCCACCATTCATCAAAAGCACCGGCATCACCGTCGCCAAACATTTTAATGGCTTTCGGCACTTTTCCATGAGTAGCAGGGTTTGCAAGTACGTTAGGTCGCTGGGCGATATATCCCAGCCGTAATTGATAAAGTCCGCCAAATTGTTTCAAAGGCGGACGACAGCGGTAATCAATAACTTTATATTTTTTACCATTTGGAGCTTCAGCTTCCGGTTCTTCTCCCGGTTGAAAGTTTGATAAAGCCATACCTGGTACGGATGTTGCCAAAGCTGCTGCACCAAGAGTTGCCGCTTTCACAAAATCACGTCTTTGCATTTTATCCTTACTCATGATTTTATTGGTTAGATTGAAAAAAACAGAGGATGTCTCAAAAGTGATCAGATGAACTTACCGCAAAGGGCGCAGTGAAGTCGCAATGTGCGCAAAGACTTATCATTCAGCAACATTTTCTTTGCATTCCTTGCGGATGCTTTGCGATCATGGCGGTTAAGACGACTTGTGAGACATCCTCATAAAAATTTCAATGGTTAATATTGGTATTGTTTAGTATTTATCCCCGTTTTTGGGTTTATACTGCTCCCATTCCCGATGGTCACCGGGCCATTTATCCAAATCGGAAACCGGATAATCGTAAGGGAATTTATGAGGCCATTTAAGCACATCCCAATCTACATTTTCGCCAAAATAGAATACGTGGAAATTGTGTTTGTCCACTTCTTCTTTTGTGAAGGATACAGAACGTTCCTTAATGAAAGTATGGTCGTGCGAACGGGTAAACTGTGTAGCGTCAATTATACCGGAAGCATAAGGATGGTTAACACCTTCAACATTATAATGTCCGGGGAATACCACTTTTGCATGCAGTTTTTCTTTCCCGATTTTGGCACCCCATTTTGGTGTTGTGATATGTCCGTCGTCGCTGATGGCCGAGATATAAATATCAATATCGCCAATCTGGTCGAACATTTCCTGTGGCGGATTCTGACGGTTATCGCCCCAATGGAGAATACGCATACCGCCTGTTTCAATTAAGATCATCGAGTTGTCCCACTCCATGTTCTCACCCGGCGGATAGTTATGTTTTCCGAATGCTTTCTCCAGAATAATTCCGTCGTAAATCTCGTTTTGCGGATTGCTTACATGCTTATCAGGGAAACCCGTGATTTTGGCATCGCCGATTTCAACAGTACCTGCAAGCCGGTCGAGCATCATAGGTGCTTTCACACGCATCATTCCGTCGTGATCGCCATGAGCATGCGTTGAAATAACGATATCTGAATAGATTTCAGGAAACTGCGACAGGAACCAAATGCCACCCAGATCCAAATCCGGAGCATTTCTGAAAGGGTCTATCAAAATTTCCAG
>JAOZOO010000109.1:0-5755 GCA_029933225.1 Bacteroidales bacterium
TCTTGTGTCTTAATTCTTGTGTCTTGATTCTTGGTTCTTATGTCTTGGCTCTTGTGTCTAAATTTATTTTGAACGGTTTTAAATAACAAAAAATAGGTACTTTTGCAGCGCTTTTAAATAATGAAGATAAGAATGCCTCAACAAAGAAAATATACGTTAGATAACACGGACAGGAAAATCCTTGAAGAATGGTATTATCTGATGACGCTGGGCCGTCAGCTTGACGAGAAGGCGCCCAATTACCTGAAGCAGGCGCTGGGCTGGTCGTATCATGCGCCGTATGCCGGGCACGACGGCATCCAACTGGCCATCGGCCGGCATTTCGACCGGGAAAAAGATTTCCTGTTTCCTTATTACCGCGATATGCTGACTGCCCTCTCGGCAGGACTCACCCCGGAGGAGATCATCCTCAACGGCCTGTCGAAAGCAACCGATGTGGCGAGTGGCGGCAGGCACATGTCGAACCATTTCGCCAAACCCGAATGGCATATCCAGAACGTGTCATCGGCCACGGGGAACCATACCCTTCATGCAGTTGGGACGGCCAGGGCCATAAAGATATACGGAAGCGGGGGCATTGCCGTCAGCTCGCAGGGCGAATCATCCACATCGGAGGGATATGTCTTCGAAGCCATCAACGGCGCTTCCAAAGAGCAGCTTCCGGTGGTTTTTGTTTTCCAGGATAACCAGTATGGCATTTCGGTACCCCAGCGTGACCAGTCGGCAAACCGGAGGGCAGCCAACAATTACAAGGGGATCAAAAACCTGAAGATCATATTCTGCGACGGCAAGAACGTGTTCGATTCCATGAACACCATGTATGAAGCCAAAAAACATGCGCTCGAAAACAATGAACCGGTCATTGTGCATGCCAACTGCTACCGCATTCATTCACACTCCAATTCTGACCGGCACGAGTTGTACCGCGACGACAATGAGCGGCATTGCATTCGTCTGTCTGATCCGTTAGAGCGTTTCAGGATACAACTGTTGCATTCCGGGAAATTTACCGAAGAAGAACTCAAAGCCCTCGATGCAAAAGCCAAAAAAGAAATCTCTGCCGCCCACAAAAAAGCCATTGCGGCACCCGATCCTGATCCGAAAACTATTTTTGATTTCGTGATCCCGGAGCCTTATGTTTCTGCAAAATATCCCGACGGTCTCCACGATGGCAGCAAAGGCAAGCCCAAACGGCTGATCGCCGCACTGAATGAAACGCTGAAAGCCGAATTCCGTCACAACCCCGATACCTACATCTGGGGACAGGATGTGGCCCACAAAGAAAAAGGCGGCATCTTTAACGTCACCAAAGGGATGCAACAGGAATTTGGCAGGACAAGGGTTTTCAACGCGCCCATCGCCGAAGATTATATTTTGGGCACGGCCAATGGCATGAGCCGCTATGACGACAAGATCAGGATTGTTGTGGAAGGGGCGGAGTTTGCCGACTATTTCTGGCCTGCCATGGAGCAGTTAGTGGACAGCACACATGATTACTGGCGCAGCAACGGCGCTTTTGCGCCTAATGTGACCATCCGTCTGGCTTCGGGCGGATACATCGGCGGCGGGTTGTATCATTCGCAGACCATCGAAGGAGCGCTGGCTACTTTTCCGGGATTGAGAATTGTATATCCATCTTCAGCCGATGATGCTGCGGGGTTGCTCCGGACTGCCATTCGCTCAAGAGGACTTACCATGTTTCTGGAACCTAAAGCGTTGTATAATGATCCTTCAGCCGAAGCCATTGTCCCCGGGGATTTTGAAGTGCCTTTCGGAAAAGCCCGCATCCGGCGGGAAGGAACTGACCTGACCGTGATCACTTACGGGAATACGGTTCCGTTTTGCCTGAAAGCTGCGGAACAGATTGCCGAAGAAACAGCGAAAAGCGTCGAGGTGGTGGACATCCGTTCGCTCATCCCGTTAGACAGGGAAACGATCCTGAATTCGGTGAAGAAGACCAACCGGGCACTGGTGGTTCATGAAGACAAGGTCTTTGGCGGTTTTGGCGGCGAACTGGCCGGGATCATCGCAGATGAAGCGTTCACCTCGCTGGATGCCCCCGTAAAACGTATCGGCGCAACATTCACACCTGTCGGTTTTAACCGCATCCTCGAAAAAGCCATCCTCCTTGATACGGAAAAGATCAAACAGGGAATGCTGGAAGTGCTGGAGTTCTGAGTTTGGAGTCTGGAGTCTGGAGTTTTGAGTTTTGAGTCTTGGGGTCCATCATCCAGTATCAAGCATCCAGTATCCGGTATCATTTTCCCTTCCGATAACTTTTCTGCCAGTGTATGCGGTACCCGATATTCCACTCAATAAAATCAGCTTTGCTGAAATTAAATGCCCGGATATTCACCCCGAGTATCATCCTGTCCCACAGCACGTATTTTATCCCGACCCGCTGATAGGTTACCGGCACGTCGTCGCCCTCGGCTTTCTTTTTATAAATATAATATCCCGGCTGGGCGATGAATGACAGCTTGTTAAGTACCAGCTCAAAAGACGGGAAGATACCGATAAGAATCTTATCCCCCGGATTGAAAGGCACTTTTTCCGGGACTCCGTTCACTATAACGGTATCGGCTGCATAAGCTTCGTTATAACTGATGTCGATTCCGCCGCCAAACTTCACTTTGTGCGAAATCTGCCTGTTAAATGAAGTGGACAAACTGACGATGGGATAATTGAAAGTTTTGCCTGTGGTATCACTCCGTTGATTAACATAAGCAAAACCCACCTGTTTCATCGACGGGGCGACGAGGATGATCCATTCCCACTCTTTTTCATATTTGGGAGTTGCCGTTTTCCGCAGTTCGGGTCTTCCGCCGAAAATGTATTCCAGTTCCAGCCGGGGAGCAAACATGTTGATGCCCAGATTGGGAAGCTTTACGGCTCCGTTGGAGAAATGCGTATAGCTGACTCCGGCTGTCAGGTTAAAATGCTTTCCCAGAAGGAAAGTAGCATTAAAACCTGCATCAAAAAAAACCGTGGTATATGAGCCGATTGGATATTGATAATGGTCTTCTGCAAAATCATGTGACTTCCAGTTGAATGACACGCCAAATCCGCTTTCAAACCCCAGGAAACCTATCTTCCATCTTTTCAGCGGGAAATTGATAAAAGAATAAACAGCAAAAGGGTCTCCGAGGTAATCGTCGTGTGCAATAAACCCTTTGTAAATCCCGAAACCCCATGCCGGAAAGCCGTACAACTGTTGCCACATTTTGCTGCCATCGGTATGGATGTAATATTTTGCCGAAACGGCCTGGTACAACCCATAAGGCTTCTGGTAAGGATTATCGCCTTTCACATAAGGATGCGTGCGGATGATGCTCCCCATCTGGTAATAGGCTCCAATACCTTTCCGGTAACGCTGCCGGGTGACCAAAGTGGAATCCCCTGCATACATTGTAGCGGAAACTGTCAGCATGACGGTAACAAGCAAGAAAAATATGACTTTCGTTTTCTTCAAAAGATGAAAAAGATTTGCAAAATAAAAACAGCAAAATTATCAGAAATTCCCGACAGTTTGCGTCAGGCGCATTTGTAAAAACGGATATTCCTTTATCGTGCTGATTAACATAAATTAACAGCAGGCAAACCTGCATAGACTAACCGTTCCGGTGAATTATATTAATTTTGGCCCCGTTACGTAAAAAAGATTGACACCGGAAACAGCCGCTTTACCGTTTGTGATCTGAATAAATGAAAGCATTAAAGAAAATTTATAAGAAATGAAAAAGTATTTTTCAGTTATACTGATCGTTATCACTGTTTTTACCGGCCTGAAAGCGCAGGTGGATGTCAAACCGATGAATCCGACCGAAACGACTCAAAAGTTCGGGGCTTTGCTTCAACTGATCAACGGATTTTATGTGGATACGCTGAATATGAACCTGCTGACCGAGGAAGCCATTGTGGCCACTTTGAAGCAACTGGATCCTCATTCATCCTATATTTCCAAAGAAGATGTTGAAAAAGCCAACGAGCCGTTGGAAGGCAGTTTTGAAGGCGTGGGCCTGACATTCCAGTTGTATAAAGATACCATTCTCGTGATTGCACCCATACCCGGCGGGCCTTCCGACAGAGTGGGGATTCTTGCCGGTGACAAGATCATCAAAGTAAACGGCGAAGATGCTTATGGCGACAAGATCACCAACCAGTGGGTGATGGATCATCTGCGCGGAAAAAAAGGAACTGAAGTGAATGTGAGCATTTATCGTCACGGCGTGGACGGCCTGATTGATTTTACCATTGTCCGCGACAAAATACCGTTGAACAGCATCGACGCTGCCTTTATGCTGGATAACAAAACAGGATACATCAAGCTCAACCGTTTTGCCCGTAATTCGCTGGATGAGTTTAACGAAGCCATCGTAAAGCTGAAAAAACAGGGAATGGAGAACCTGGTGTTTGACCTGCGTTCCAACTCGGGAGGATATCTTTCCACCGCCCTGTCCATCAGCGACGAATTTTTGCCGGAAGGTAAAATGGTGGTTTACACCCAGGGTATTCACAGTCCCCGTCAGGAACTGGATGCAACTACGGCCGGTGAAATGGAACATGGCAAACTGGCCGTGCTGATCAACGAGGGGTCGGCTTCTGCCAGCGAGATCGTTTCGGGAGCTATTCAGGATTGGGACCGCGGCGTGATCATCGGCAGGCGGTCGTTTGGCAAAGGGCTTGTGCAAAGGCCGTTTCGGTTGCCCGACGGCTCTGTCGTCCGGCTGACGGTCGCACGGTATTATACCCCCTCGGGAAGATGCATCCAGAAACCGTATAACGAAGGTGTGGACGAATATTACAAGGATTTTGCCCACCGCATGGAACATGGCGAACTGATGAATGCCGACAGTATCCATTTTCCCGATTCACTGAAATATACAACCCATGGCGGACGAACGGTATATGGCGGCGGCGGCATCATGCCCGATATTTTCATTCCATGGGATTCAACCCGGTATAACGAGCTGTATTCCGACCTGATCCGAAAAGGCATCTTCAACAGTTATGTCAATGACTACCTCGATGCCAACCGTCAGAAACTGAACAAAAAGTACAATGATTTCCAGGACTTCAATAAAGATTTCAGGATAACGCAGGAAGAATTCGATGATTTTATTTCCAGAGCCAAAGAAAAGATTGAGGTAAACGAGGAACAACTGGATCCGAACATTGATTACCTGAAATTGCAGCTCAAGGCGCTGATTGCCAGGAATCTTTACGATACGAATAATTATTTTGAAGTGCTTTGGCCCGCAGATAGCGACATTAAAAAAGCAATGGAAACCATCAACGAAGACCTGGTTTACAGAAGTTACGGGATGGAGGAGTGAGGGGGGCTTGATACTGGATTCTTGATACTGGATTCTTGATACTGGATTCTTGATACTGGATTCTCGAATGATAGACGCATATTTTTGCTGATTTTTTATGATTTTCCCCCCTCTGCCTTCGGCATCCCCGTCTGATCCCGAAGCCTCGGGACAGTCGGGCAGGTCCCCCAAGTGGGGAGAATCTTCATGTGTTACTTGTTAATTTCTATGATTTAATGTCTTATGTCTTGATTCCTGGCTCTTCGTTCTTGATTCTTGGCTCTTGGTTCTTGATTCTTGGCTCTTGGCTCTTGGTTCCTGGTTCTTGGTTCACAGACGCTGATTTGTTACGATCTTCTTACTGACTTGCCGATTGAAGACTGCTGATTGAAGACTGCCGATTGAAGACTGCCGACTACCTCACACTTTCCATACAGCCT
>JAOZOO010000109.1:5855-11390 GCA_029933225.1 Bacteroidales bacterium
GATTGAAGACTGCCGATTGAAGACTGCCGACTACCTCACACTTTCCATACAGCCTGTCATCTCCACCAGTCGAAATTATCTGATATGATGATTTCGTGCTTTTGAATATGGTGAGTCGTTTTCATTAGAAGCTATACCGGAATGCACCGATAAAATTAATGCCCGGTGCGGTTATGCCTGAAGAATAGGGCCTGTAACGGTAGTTCAGCATATTCTCGACACCGAAGGTGATAAGGAAACTTTGGTTGAAAGCATAGCTCCCTTTCAGGTTGAGTGTCCACCATCCCGGGGAGTAGGGATTGCCCATGGCATCGGTGGCGTACATGTAGGCTTTTGACCGTTCCGTGGGCGCCAGGTTGGCATAAGTGACTTCGGCATTGTAAACCGCACTCAAAGCAAGTTTCAGGCGGTCCAACTCATAAGTCAGCGTGGAAGCACCATACAGGGGAGGGGCATGCCGCATGGCGTATCCCTCGTCATCGCGCCCTTTCATATAAGTCAGGGTGGTGTTGAAAGCCAGGTCACGAATGATTCGGATATTAAACAATAAACTGGCTCCGTAAATGGTGGCATAGCCGGCGTTGACAACGGCTTCTACCTTGCTTAACACCCCGTCGTAATAGATAGAATCCTGTCCATTCAGCTCAAAATCGCGGCGCACCATGGCATTATTCAAATAAGAATAAAAAGCAGTGATCTCAAAATTAAGAATGTCTTCATATTTATAAACAACACCCAGATCGGCATTGTACAGGTATTCGGGTTTGAGGTTCTCATTGGGTACGACCACATTGCCCGGTTCGGAATCAAAGATTTTGGCAACATCATCCAGATTAGGTGCCCTGAACCCTGACGACAGGTTGACTTTGAACTGCCATGACCCCGGACGGTAAGTTAGCCCGGCGCCACCTGTCAGCGCTCCGTTCCGGATGTTGATGGCCTCATAAGGCAGATCGTAAAAACTGGTGTCGGAAAATGTGGAATGAAGACTAACATAAGAATATCTTAACCCTGCCTGCAATGACAATGGCGTTTTCGTATAGTTCTTTTTCCAGTTCAGGTAAACACCTGCCTGATAATAATTATTGTCACCATTGGGATAGCGGCTGGTGATCTTTTCTTCTTCTCCGGTAATGATATTCTCCTGAATGCCAACAGACTTCACACCATTATAATCAAACTCGAGACCGTAAAACAGGAAATTAGTCCACGGCAGGCTTTTGTCAAAGTCGGCGTTGAAATTAAAAATGTCCACTGTCTCTTTTCTTTTTCTCAACCATTCACTACGGTATTTTCTGTCGTTTCGCCCTTCCTGGACATTCTGGTAAGCCATGTTGAAACGTGCATCATCATACATCCGGGTGGGATTGTTGAAGTTCAGGTTCAGGCTGTTCATGATCCACTGCTGCGGCTGGTAGTACCACGCGGCATATTTCAGGTGATCTCCATTGTATTGCAGCAGGCGGTCATAACGGGGTACTTCACCGGCCCTGCTCATATAAAACGAAAAGGTCCAGTCGTTTCTGTCGGAGAATCTCTGCCTGATCTTGGCCATGAAATTCAACTGGTTGTAACCAGAGAAACGTTGCATGTTGATATTGCTGTTGGTAACAATAGAATCAAGGCCGTCAATTTGAGTAACATATTCGGGGCGTGTCGCATATTCATTGTGACGGGTGCCCATTTTCAGGTCGTCAAAATCACTGAAAGAAATGGAGAATAAAAATCCCCACTTGTTGTTGCTGAAATCCAGGTCGGCGTGTATTGTTTTTTCAAAATCGGCAGAAGCCACGCGGACAAGACCATGCCCGGAGACAGTCCATTTTTCGTTGTTGGTGATCTTCGGCGTCAGGGTGTGGATGTCGATGACACCACCCAGCGCATCGCTGCCATAGATGATCGTTCCGGGACCGAATATCACTTCGGCATTTTCAACACTGTTCACATCAGCCTGTAGGATGTTTTGCAGGTTTCCCGAGCGGTAAATGGCATTGTTTTGCCTGATTCCATCTACCACAAGCAGTATCCGGTTTGCAGCAAATCCCCGCAGCATGGGGCTTCCTCCTCCCAACTGGCTTTTCTGAACATAAACCTGATTTTCTTTTGCCAGCATGTCAGCCGAGGTTTGCGGGTTTCCAAAAACGATGTCTTTGCTTCTGATCACCTCAATCTGGTTAGGTACTTCCCTGATGTCGGATTCCCATTTATTGGCCGAGACCACCACCTCGTTCAGACTTACCAGCTTCTGTTTCAGTCCGACACGGTATTTCAGTTTCGAGACTTCAAATTTGCTCAACCGAAGGGGGGCATACGAGGGATGTTGAAAAATGAGGATGTCCCGGTTGCCAAAGTCGCTGATGTCGGCAATTCCGATTTTATCCGAGACGGCTGTTACGGTTTTTTGTTCGTTATAAACAAAAACATTGTGAATGGGGTTGCCGGTCTGCTGGTCGTAAATAAAAACAGTTTGTGAAAAGAGATTCACGGAAAAAGTAACCAAAAAGAGAAAAAGCGTGAGTGACTTTTTTTCATGACCCGTCAGATGAATTAAATTCATCATCTTTGGATTATGGCTTGTAACCACGTTTTTTAGCAGCTTCTTCAAGTCTTTTCTGAAAGTTTGATTTCTTTTTCGGTTTTTTCTTGTTGGCTTCAATTTGAGCGCGTAACTTGTCTTCGTTGACAAGGTAACGGAAAGCAAACATCTGGCCAAACGTGATGATATTGGCAAGAAAATAATAATAACTTAATCCGGAGGCATAATCGTTAAACAGGCCGAGGAACATGATCGGCATGATGTACATCATCGTCTTCATTCCGGGCATCTGTGTTGTTTGCTGACTCATCATCTGATTGTTCAGATAGGTGTACATGATGGTGGAAATGGTCATCAGCAAAGTAAAGAGACTGACGTGATCGCCGTAAAACGGAATGGTAAACGGCAGATCAAGTATTGAGTCATAGCTTGAAAGGTCGTGTGCCCACAGGAATGATTGCTGCCGCAACTCGATGGAAGACGGGAAAAAGCGGAACATGGCAAACAGGATAGGCATCTGTAGCAGCATGGGTATGCAGCCCGAAGCAGGATTTGCCCCGGCTTTTTTGTACAAAGCCATCACAGCCTGCTGCTTCTTCATGGCATCCTCTTTCTTCGGGAACTTTTTGTTAATCTCGTCCACTTCCGGTTTCAGTACCCGCATTTTGGCCGAAGACATATACGTTTTATAAGCAATGGGGAAAAGGACGATCTTCAGCATGATGGTCAGCACGAGGATGACGATGCCGTAGTTCCAGCCGTAACCACCAAGCCAGTCAAACACGGGGATGACGATATACTGGTTGATCCAGGCCAGTAAAAAGAAACTCCAGCCAATGGGTATCTGCTGTTCCAGTTCAAGACCGTAAGATTTAAGAATCTTGAATTTGTTGGGACCCATGTAAAGCGACATCGGGATGGAAGTATTCCCCATCGGATTGATCGGGATGTCCAGGCTGGCATCCATCGTTTTGAGGTATTTCTCGTAAGGTTTATTTTCCAGCGTGAAAGTTTTCAGGTTGCCCCCTTCGAAGAATTGTTTGGCAATGAGTGTGGACGAGAAAAACCGTTGTTTGAAAGAAACCCACTTCAGTTTTGTGCTGATCTGCTCCTCATCGTCTTTTGTTTCCGAAAGGTAATCAACATCATCGTGGTAATATTTATAATAAATTGTTGATCCGTTAAACCGGTCGATGCTGTGTTCCTGCTGAATGAGGTCTGCATTCCAGTATAATTCCATCGTGTTGGTATTTGACGGAATAATCCCCTTCAGGTTCACCAGGTTGATGGTGAAATCGAACATGTAGTCATCACCCTTAAAGTCGTAAAGGTATTCAATGTAACTGTCGGTTTTTGGATTTCCGGCATTGTCGTCAGCATAAAGGCGCATGCTGAACCGGAAGCTGTTTTTTCCGGTCACCTCAAAATGTCTCGAAGATGAATCGGAAGGCGTAAAGTAAAGTTCGTCCGTATTGATCACCTTGTTGCCTGCAAAAAAAGTCAGCCCGAACTTACTGTAACCCGGTTCAAAAAGCTGGAGCGGCAATGAATCCCAGGTTTTGTAATTCTTCAGAATGGCATCGATGATAAAACCGCTTTTTTTGCTGATTCTGTAAATAGCGAGGTCGGTTTCGATGGTAATGGTGTCCTGTGTGCCCATGGCTGCATGAGCAAAATTGGCATACAGATTTTGCCATTTTCTGAATTCGTTTGTGTTACCGGTTTGTTCCTGCGGAGGGATTGTTTCTTCCGGGATCACTTCCTCAACCGTCGGCTGTTTGGTTAATTCTGCCGGTTTTTTCTCTTCCGTCAGTTTCTTTTCAGCTTCTGTTTGTTTAACCCGGTTGATGGAATCCTGTATCTCCCTCTGCCTGGCCAACTCCTCCTTTGAAGGTGTCATCCAGACCGTATAGGCAATCATGATGGCTGCAATCAGGATGAAACCGGTGATCGTATTTCTATTCATTTACGGTCAATGTATTTTTTAAAAAACAGGGGTGCAAAGTTAGTCAGTTTTACAAATAATCATAAAGAAACTGCCGACGTTTTATGCAATCCTTTAAGATCGGGATTCAGGAGATTAAATTTTTTCCGGAAAATACTTGACAAATGATTAAAAAAGTAGTATTATTGCAATATCAAAATAATATCACTTAAAAATATACAACTATGAAAGAAGAAAAAGAATATCAACCGGTTACAGGGTATTTGATGCTTTTTATTACTCTGGTGCTTATCATTGGCCCGGTTTTAGGGATCATCTTTGTGAAAATGATCTGGCTCATTGCTTTTCTCATTCTCGGCGTGTTCTTTATTCCCGGATTTGCGATCATCAATCCCAACGAATCGAAAGTTCTTATTTTATTTGGAGCGTATAAAGGAACGATCCGGAAAAACGGTTTTTTCTGGGTAAATCCTTTTTTTGTCAAAAAGAATATCTCGCTCCGGGCACGCAACCTCGACAGTGAACCCATCAAAGTGAACGACAAGATCGGTAACCCGATCATGATTGGCGTCGTTCTTGTCTGGCGTGTACGCGATACGTTTAAAGCGGCTTTTGACGTGGATGATTATGTTCATTTTGTGGATATCCAGAGCGAAGCCGCCGTGCGTAAACTGGCCGGTCATTATCCTTATGATAATTTTGAAGTGGAAGATGCCAAGCTCACTTTGCGTGGCGGAGGAGAAGAGGTGAACAAAATGCTGGAAGATGAGATTTCCGAACGCCTGTCCATTGCCGGCATAGAGGTCATTGAAGCCCGGATCAATTACATTGCTTATGCCCAGGAAATTGCCGGTGCCATGCTGAAACGCCAGCAGGCTGTCGCCATTGTTGCGGCAAGGACCAAGATCGTTGAAGGGGCAGTGGGGATGGTGGAGATGGCGCTGGATGCTCTGTCTGAAAAACAGATCGTCGATCTGGATGAGGAACGGAAAGCTGCCATGGTCAGCAACCTGATGGTCGTACTTACTTCGGACAAAGATGTCGCTCCGGTGGT
>JAOZOO010000219.1 GCA_029933225.1 Bacteroidales bacterium
GGCTCTTCATCAAAGACGGAGAAGTATTAAAAGAAATCGATTTGACCAAAGAAGTCCCCCAGCCGAGCAATTTCCATAATCTGATGCCCAACGGTGTTTTTGCCCTGGACGAACTGAATGAGCCTTACATCGTCGTATCAGAAGACTTCAACGAGCTGACCAGGCGAAGCCGCATTGATCTGGCTACCCAGTCGGGGCCCATGCTGGTGATCAACGGCGAGTTCAACAGTCACTTCACAAAAGGTTCTGACAACCTGAACATCCGTAACGGGATAGGAATCAATAAAAACGGTAAAGTAGTATTTGTCATTTCCGACGAGCCCGTTAATTTTTATGAATTTGCTGAGTTGTTCCGGGATTACCTTGAATGCGACAATGCGCTTTATCTGGACGGTGTCATCAGCAGGATGTACCTGCCCGAGCTGAACAGAAAATCGTTGCAAAACAGCAACCACCTGGGGCCTATAATTACCGTTGAAAAATAATCACTAAAAATATCAGATCATGTGCGAAAAAAAAATAATGACTTATTTAAAAAATCTTTCCCTGAAATCAGCTTTAATGATCGCATCAGTGCTTTTTACAGCAGGCCTCATTATCTTTTTTCTGACAAGGGATCCTGACCCCCGGCTCGTTGAGTACCAGGTTTACAACACCTCTCTTCCCGATACGCTGCAACTGGATGAACTGACATCAGAAGAGATCATTTTCCTGCTGGGACAGGCCTCGCTGCTGGAAAACGACTCCCTCGACAAGAACAGTTTCAGGGCTTTTCTTATCCAGACAAAAGTGTCGGGTTTTATACAAAAAAAACTGGACCGGGATGAGTTAGATCGGAGCAAGGCAAATATTGATTTTATCATTCAGTTCTTGAACAATAACGGATATGGCATCATGCCTGCACCGCCTACGGCTTTTGCCAAACTGATTCACTATATTTCGACAGGTAACTTTACCCACATCTGGAACCGGATTACGGGCAGGGATTATCACCTGTATTTTATCAGTCTTGTATTTATTTTTTCATTCCTTATAATATTCAGAAAACCAAATTTAAAAATCATGAAAAAGATCACAGCATTATTTACTTTTTTCCTGCTGATGGGCATCGCGGGCTATGCCCAGCGGACAGAACAAATTCCTTTCGAAAAGGAACAAAACGGAATGATATATTTCGACGCTACCATAAACGGAATACAGGAAAAATTTCTCTTTGACACGGGTGCCAGCGGCGTAGTGCTCAATCCCGTATTCTTTGGCCGGTTAAAAAACCAGGGGCTCATCAGCCAGGCTGACTACCTGGGGAACACCGATGTTATTGGTATTAACAATATCAAAGTGAATGTGGAAATGTATAACATCAAAAGTTTAAGTGTAGGCAGCTTTAAAATGTATGACCTGCTTGCATTTCTCATGCCCGATTCGAATGCGCAACTGATCATCGGGCAAAGCATGTTTGAAAAACTCGGAAAAGTAGCCATCGACAACCAGAACAACATACTTATTATCGAAATGCCATATTACACCATCAACGAGATCAGATTTGTACCCTGCAGCGACCAGATCATTCCACAGGTACCGGAACTCAGCCAGGCGCTTGACAGCACGCTCGCCATTTCAATCAAATCAGTTGAGACCAATGTTCCACCACCGGCAAATGCAGTTAACCGGGTTGACAATGGTATTACTATTCGGTATTTTGATGTTGACACGAAAGACATTGCTGAATTTATCCGGAGCGAATTAAAGCAACAGGACACCTATCAGAACATACCGATTACCGTCGAGAACATGCTACCTTACATGCCTAACGAGATCAAAAGCTATATTGAGATCTGGCTGAAGGAGTGAGCATGGAAAACCTCCACGTTATTTTTCCATTTGGTTCAAATACTTATTCCCTGAGATGATCTCTCCGGCATAACGCTGTAGCTGTAGCGACTTTAAACCCCTGACTTCGTTAGCCGCTGAAGTGATGAAATTATAAAAATCATACAAAGTCCGGTTTTCCTTTTCCAACAATGCGTATTTATCAAGCAGTTGATTCCCTTTGGGGAAACCGAGAATACCGTTCAGACGATTTTTTATCATGGATAGATTCGGATCGAAAAACGTTTTTAAGCTACGCCTGAGTTTATGCTCCATGGTGTGGAAAAGAAGCGGTAGATGGGCTTTGACTTCTTCAATCATAGTGTAGACAATCCGGGGGTTAATATTGTAATGTATGATTTTCGACTGCATTTTGTTGATAGGAACCACCATCCCGTTACTGCACACAAAACGTAGTAAGAAAGCGGTTATTTCAAAAGCATGCAAGCCTGTTTCGGAATTAAAAAAGTTATACGCGCAACCTATGTAATCGCCCACTTGTGGCTCAATCCTGTTTATTTCTTTAAAATATATCCGTGTATAATGGTCGTTACGGTCGATATAATCTATTTTCTCGCTATCAAATTTTCCGATGATAACCTGATCCTCTATGTAAGCATAATTCCGGCTCAAAATCGTCAATGCTTCGCCGTCTTCCACCGAAACAGTAACCTGTCCTTTTATGATTTTCAGGATATTGTTCAGCACCATTAACGTAGTTTCGGGATCAAAATCGTACAGTATCTTATTCGGAATATGATACCAGTTCACCAGCTTAGCCAACAGCGACTCCCTGATAGGAAACCGGGTCAGCCGGCCGTTCTTTAATTCAAGTGCCAATTGATCATTATCCATAACAAATGTCAATCCGGGAGTCATAGTATTGATCCTTTCCAGTTTTCTCTGCTGGAGAAACTGCAACACTTTTTCCTTGCTATCTCTAATGAAAATGTTACCCGGCCTGACAATGAAAGGTAATGTTTTATCTGTCATGATTTATATTTTTCCCAAAACTTCCATGATCTTCACCATCGCCAGCGTATCCATTTTACAATACGCCAGCAGGTCGGTCCGTACTTTGGCTATACGTTCCG
>JAOZOO010000110.1:0-5997 GCA_029933225.1 Bacteroidales bacterium
CAGTCGGCAATCAACAGTCGAATTTGGCAACCGATAATCAAAAAATCTTTGTCGAATAATGTAACCGATTTTAATCAACCGTATCAATCCATACATTCCAGCATTACCTGAAACAACACTCTTCCAGGTCCTTCAGACTCTGGAAGGTGTTTATCCATTACTCCAACTCATTGCACACACCGCAACCACTGCAACTACTGTACCCACTGCACCCACTACAACCATTTGCAACTACTTCCCATTCACAAACTCCAACAACCCTTCTCCGGCATCTTCCAACAGGTCGAGGACCAACTCAAAGCCTTCGTCTCCGCCGAAGTACGGGTCGGGGACATAATCGTATTTGAATTTCCTGGAAAAATCAGTCATCATATAAAGCTTGTCAAGATCGGATTTTCTTACGGCTCTTTTTTTCAGTTCTTCCATATTTTCATGATCCATGGCGATGATCATGTCAAATTTGTCGAAGTCCTCCGTTTCAAAAGGGCGACTGAGAGAGGTGAGATTGTAGCCCCTTTTCACAGCATGTTTCTGCATTCGTTTATCGGCCGGTTCGCCGCGGTGCCAGTCGGATGTGCCTGCCGAATCGATTACAAAGTGGTGACTTTCACCTTTTTCCTCGACCATTCCCCTGAAAACGGCTTCAGCGCTTGGCGAGCGGCAGATGTTGCCAAGGCAGACAAACAATATCTTTTTCTTCTTCATATTCATTTTCCTGCAAATTGCTGCAAAAATAGGAAGTTTGAGATTTGAAGTTTGATTTTATTGTTGCGGTGAAGAAAACACCTTCCACGAAGGACGATTTACGAAAACGATTAACGAATTACGAAAGCGAAGTACGAAATAGAATTATGGCAATCTTATCATTTCGACGAACGTAGTGAGGAGAAATCTCCTCAGGACAAGGGTGCTCTCTCATGGGATTTCTCGGTCGTTCCGCTATGCTTCACTTCCCGTCGAAACGACAACAGAGGGTAAATGCAGCCGGAAACACCTCCCGCGATGTGTAGCGAAAATTTTTGTTAATAAATTAACATAACGCCCGGAAATATCTTTCATAAATCGTACTTTTGAACCCTTTTAAAAACAACTTTTAATTTAACGAATATGATAAAAAAACTTGATGACCTGGTGGATGTGGCCAAAAACAAAACCATACGACGTATTGCCGTAGCCGCAGCCGGAGATACTGACGTTCTGGAAGCCCTAAAAAACGCAACGGAAAAGGGAATTGTCGAACCGGTACTGGTGGGAGATGAGTCCCGGATAAAAGAAATTGCCAAAGACATTGACTTAGATCTTTCAGATATTGAGATCATCAATATCCCTGACAAACACGATGCATCCGTTGAAGCTGTCAGGCAGATCAGAGAGGGTAAAGCCGAGATATTAATGAAAGGCCTTGTGAGTACAGGCGTCTTGCTGAAAGCCGTCCTGGACAAAGACCATGGTTTGCGGAAAGGCGCGTTGTTGAGCCATGTCGCTGTATTTGAAACGCCTTATTACCATAAGCTGCTTGGCGTTACTGATGCAGCCATGAATGTGGCGCCCGACCTCCTGGAGAAGATTGACATCATCAAAAATGCCGTTGACCTGTTTCATAAGATCGGTAATCCCAACCCGAAAGTGGCCATCGTGGGGTCGGTAGAAACCATCAATCCCCGGATGGAGGCCACCATGCATGCGGCCACCATTTCGATGATGAACTACCGTAAACAGATCACGGGTTGCATCATCGACGGCCCGCTGGCCATTGACGGCGCGGTCTCGAAGAAAGCATCCAAAATAAAAAACATCATCAGCGATGTGGCGGGCGACGTGGATATCATTCTGGCTCCCAACATTGACGGAGCCAATATCCTTTACAAATCATTGAATTTCCTCGGCGGCGCCACCTCGGCTTCCCTGATCATGGGAGCAGCCGTACCTGTGGTGCTCACATCCAGGGGAGATGCCGAAAAAAGCAAGTTCTATTCGATTGCGCTGGCAGCCGCCATCAATTAATTTTTTGCAGGCACCCGACAGGAAATAATTTCTATCGGAACTTTTCAACGGGTTTTTACTGCTTTCGTTGTTGTGGTTCTTAATGATAACGTAAAGCTTTTTAACTTTGCCGAATGGAGAATAATCAGATACTGGTCATCAATCCCGGTTCAACAAGCACCAAGTTTGCCTTGTTCGAGGGAACCAGTCCTGTATTTATTCAAACCATCCACCACACCCAGGAAGAACTGGAAGGCTTTCAAAAAATTACAGATCAGTTTTCTTTCCGGAAGAACCTTATCATCAGACAACTGCAAGAGGAAGATATCAACCTGAATGCCATTCATATTGTCATGGGACGAGGTGGTTTATTAAAACCGGTTGAATCAGGTGTTTATGCTGTCAATGAAAAAATGCTCAATGACCTGAAATCGTGTGCTTACGGTGAACATGCCAGCAATCTCGGGGGGTTGATCGCTTACGACATTGCAAAATCACTGCCTGATGCCAAAGCATACATTGCCAATCCCGTGGTCGTTGATGAGCTGAACGATCTGGCGCGTCTGTCGGGTCACCCCAAACTGCCACGGCGTTCCATTTTCCACGCATTGAATCAAAAAGCCATTGCCCGGCAGCATGCCAGACAAATCCTTCGTAAATATGAAGACCTCAATCTGATTGTTGTTCATCTCGGCGGCGGAATCACGGTGGGTGCTCACAAAAAAGGCAAAGTGGTGGATGTCAACCAGGGACTCGACGGCGACGGACCTTATTCACCCGAACGCAGCGGAACATTGCCGGTTGGTGATTTGGTGCGCCTTTGTTATAGTGGCGAATACTCCCTGGCAGAAGTATTGAAAATGATCAAGGGAAAAGGCGGGCTGGTCGCTTACCTCGACACAAACAATGCCATGGAAGTGGAAAAACGTATTTCGGAAGGAGATGAATATTCAAAATTGATTTATGACGGAATGGCCTATCAGGTGGCGAAAGAAATAGGGGCCATGGCGGCCGTGCTTGATTTTCAGGTGGACGGAATCCTGATCACCGGCGGCATTGCCCACGACAAATATTTTACAAACGAAATCATTTCCTATTGCCACCGCCTGGCACCTATCCATGTGTATCCCGGAGAAGACGAGATGAAAGCTTTGGCCATGAACGGATTGATGGTGCTCAACAATGATGCGGAAATCAAAGAATACACGTAAGGTCATTCATCTTATCTGATTTTTTTCTTTCCTGCAGGAAACTTTTTTCCGAATTATCGGTCTAACATGAGGAATGTTAAAATCGGGTTAACATTTATTAGCAACTGTTTTTAATATTAACTTTGCGCTCCTTATAATTGAAAAACAGAATTATTTATTTTATCAATTTATATCCATATCATGAAGAAACCCAGACTTTTCATTATTATTTTAACTTTTGGTCTTGTTGCATTCAGTGTGAACTGGGCCATCAGTGATTCTTCACCTTCTGAGCGACAACGAAGGGCGAAGGTAGATTACAGAATTGACAATAACCGTTATTGGATTAAAATGGCCGAACTTGGCCTGGCCGAACTCAACCCGGTGGTTGAAGTACCCAAAGCCATTTACAACGGGAGTAAGATACACTCCCCCATGGTAGCCAATGATGATTCTCCGGACGTACCTGTCACAACAGAAAGCGCCCAGCAAAGTGAGAATTCCATCTTTGTTGATCCCAATGACAATGCTATCGCTTTGAACTCCAATAATTCAGGCCCTCCCGGGTTTTATGGTGCTGATGATCTTTATACTTTTGATTCCGGGGAAACATTCCAGGGTGAAGTTCAGGGCGCCGGCGGTAACAACAGTGGCGACCCGGCAACCGCCATCGGAACAGACGGACGCTGGTATGTGGGTTATATTGCCAGCAATCTGGGACAGGGGGTCTCCTATTCGGATGACCAGGGCGAAACCTGGACACCAAAGCTTGTGGCTCCAAACCCCGGCCAGGTGGCTGACAAAAATCATTTATGGATCGACAACAAAGAAGGAAGTCCTTATGAGAATTATCTTTACGATGCATGGACTCCCTTCGGCGGTTCCAACCAGGGCGACATTGTCCTTTCCCGTTCAACCGATAACGGAGAAACATGGTCGGCATTAACAGATATCAGCAGCGCAGTGAGTGGTTTTCACCAGGGGGTCAATCTGAGTACAGGGCCTAATGGTGAAGTTTACGCCGTATGGGCTGTAACTTATGGCGGCGGTGATGAAGATGCCATCGGGTTTGCCAAATCTACCGATGGCGGTGAAACCTGGGATCCCGCAACAGTGATTATTTCCAATATCCGCGGTATCAGAAGCTCAGGGGTTCCCCAAAACATGAGAGTGAACTCTTTTCCGGTCATGGCTGTGGATAATGGCGACGGTTCCAACAGTGGCAACATTTATGTAACCTGGACAAATATCGGTGAACCCGGTGTGAATACCGGAAGCGACAGAAGCGTATATATGATCCGCTCGGAAGACGGTGGCGCTACATGGTCTGATCCGGTGCGTGTAAACCAGGATGATGAAGGTGCCGGACATGCCAATTATTTTGGCTGGATCACATGTGATGTTTCCAATGGTATGTTAAGCGTTGTATTTTACAGTAACCGCGATACCGAACCGCAACAGGCACAGACCTGGGTAGCGCTTTCGAGTGATGCCGGAGAAACCTGGGAAGATTTCCAGGTAAGTGATGTGACTTTTACGCCTTCACCGATTCCCGGACTTGCTTCGGGATATTTTGGCGATTACCTCGGTATTACTGCTTTGAACGGAACTGTTTATCCGTGCTGGACTGACAACCGTTCCGGTTCGGCCAAAACGTATGTCTCCGCCTTCCAGACCATCAATATCCTGTCACCGACAACACTCATGGCCGATGTGGATCAGGAAACCGGCGTTTGCGAACTGAACTGGGAATTTGATTATGAAGGTGCAAACGGTTTTCAGTATTTCAAAGTTTACAGAAATGATGAATTCATAGGCAATTCCGACACAACCAATTTCAGCGATACGCTTGAGTTTTATGATTATTACACTTATGACGTCACTGCGTATTACGGAGGAACAACCGAGTCTTCACCGGCTTCGGTTGAAACGCAATATGGTACTTCAACCATTGAAATTGTTCCCGACACGCTTGAAGCAGTGGTCTATGTCAATGACAGCGCAACCCAGACGATCACCATTAAAAACACAGGTGTGCTTTATCTTGATTTTTCACTTTCACCTTTCCTCTTTAACCGCAACGAAGCAACTTATGAAACTGCATCGGGTGGTGGTGACGAATTTATCCACGGTGTTAAAATCGGTAACTTTATAAACACCTCCGGTGATGATCATTACAGTGATTTCACCGGGATGTCTGCTTCAATGAGGACGGGTCAGTCATATCCTGTTCAGGTGGAAGTCAAAAGACCTTACCCGGGAGACCAGTGTGCAATGTGGATTGATTATGACCAGAACGGAATTTTCGATGAACCGGCAGTTGTGTTAACACCCAATGAAAACAATTCCCTGTTTTCAGGAACAGTCACTCCGCCAAAAGGAAGCATGCAGGGATCAACCCGGATTCGTGTAAGACTGGCAGGCCCGGGAGAAACCCTTTCTTCTGTTGGCGATACGCCTCATGGTGAAGTGGAAGACTATTCACTTTTGCTGGCTGACTGGCTGACTTTTGATCCGGACAACGGAACCATCGATCCCGAAGATTCACTTATTTCGATCGTAAAATATAATGCCACAGGCATGGAGATCGGGACTTATGAAGAGACGGTCAAGTTTGTGACCAATGATCTGAATCATCCCAATTACAATGTATATGTTACAATGTATGTTACTGACTTGCAAATTACCGCATCGGCTTCACCCGAAACCATCTGCCAGGGCGACGAAACGCAACTGAGTGTTACACCTGTCGGAGGGACCGGTTCCTTTACTTATGCATGGACATCAGAACCTGAGGGATTTTCTTCGGATGAACAAAACCCCA
>JAOZOO010000110.1:6097-11372 GCA_029933225.1 Bacteroidales bacterium
CGGCAACCTTTCAAAAAACATCCTGTCTGTATAATTATTATTCTTATTTTGTGCAACCGTTAATAAAAAGTAACCACTAATCAAATTTAATATGAAGAAAATTACACTCGTTTTTACTGTACTTTTCATTGTAATCCTTGCTTTTAGTCTGGACTGGGCTATCAGTAACAATGCTGAATCGGAACACGAAAGAAGAAGTCAAATGGATACGCGAATTGATAACCTGCATTATTGGCTTGAAATGGCCGAAGCAGGTTATGTGCCGTTTAATCCTGATGTCAAAGCCCAACCGGCAGTTTACACGGGCAGCAAAATAAAAGCTTTCAGTGTGGTAACAGATGATTCACCTGATGTGCCGGTAACCACAGAAAGCGCACAGCAAAGTGAAAACTCCATTTTCGTTGATCCCAACGACAACGCTGTTGTGTTAAATTCGAACAATTCAGGCCCCCCCGGGTTTTACGGTGCGGATGATCTTTATTCATTTGATTTCGGTGAAACCTGGGAAGGAGAAGTTCAGGGTGCCGGAGGAAGCAACTCGGGCGACCCCGCCACAGCCATTGGCCTGAACGGAAGATGGTATGTAAATTTTATTAGTAATTCTCTTGGCCAGGGCATCGCTTACTCGGACGATCAGGGAGAAAACTGGGAAACACAAACCGTTGCACCCGTACCCGGAAGTGGCGGAATAGCTGATAAAAATCACCTGTGGATTGATAACAGCCCCGACAGTCCTTACGAAGGAAACCTGTATGTTGCCTGGACAAATTTTGAAGGACCTGATGATATGGAGATTTCCATCGCTTACTCAACCGATGACGGTGAATCATGGTCTGATCCTGTTGCAATCAGTAACGCAGTTAATGCAGGCAGCCACAATCAGGGGGTAAAAATAAGCACCGGGCCCAATGGTGAGGTGTATGCTGTCTGGTCCATTTATGACGGCTGGCCAACCGACGAAACAGCTATCGGCATGGCTGTTTCCTATGACGGGGGTGCAACCTGGGAAACGGCCAAACGCATCATCGAAAACATTCGGGGTATCCGAACAAGCAAAACGAGTAAAAACATGAGGGTGAATTCTTTTCCCTCTGCAGCGGTGGATTGCAGTAACGGACCTTACAAAGGTACCCTTTACGTTACCTGGGCAAACATTGGCATACCGGGTGACAACACCGGCAACGATATTGACGTTTACATGATCAAATCTTCCGATAACGGGGTAACGTGGTCGGAACCCATACGTGTAAACCAGGACCCTTCAGGACAGGGGAAAGAACATTATTTTCCGTGGATTTGTGTTGATCCTTTTAATGGCATAATCAGTCTCGTCTTTTACGATGACCGCAATGTGAGCTCTACACAATGCGAAGTCTTTTGTGCCAACTCGGATGACGGGGGCGAAACATGGGAAGATTTCAAAGTGAGTGATGTGGCATTTACCCCTTCACCTATTCCGGGACTTGCCGGTGATTATTTCGGTGATTACCTCGGCATAACCGCTTCCGACGGATGGGTTTATCCTGTGTGGACAGATAACCGGCTGGGCTATGCCATGACCTTCACTTCACCTTATGAAACCAACCCGTTGAATCGCCCGGCCGACCTTTCGGGTTTCGTTACTTTTGAAACCGGACAGACAGACCTGATCTGGTCGTTTGAAGAAATGGAAGGTTTCCTCCACTTTAATATATACAGGAATGGCGAACTGGCCGGAACATCAACGGACACAACCTACAGTGAAATTTTGCCTGATTACGGTTATTATTTATACGAGGTAACGGCATTCTACGAAGGAGACCTTGAATCGGGATCGGCCAATATAGATCTGCAATGGGGTGATGCCCACATCAGTGTGTCGCCTTTAAATATCCATGAACATCTGACTATCGATTCGTCATCCACAAAATACATCACGGTCATCAATACCGGACAACTGGATTTAATGTACAATATCACGGCTTTTATAAACAATGAATCGCGTGAAGAGCAGGCTTATTGTGAAGCGCAGGGTGGAGGCGCCGAATTCATCAAACAGGTCATTGTTGGTGATATTGACAACACAACAGGATCAAACAAATATGCCGATTATACAAGCCTCTCAACCAACATGGAACTGGGCAAATCGTATGAAATTACCGTTGTGAACGGTAGTCCTTACAACGAAGACCAGTGTGGCGCCTGGATTGACTGGAACCAGAATGAAGAATTTGATGACGGTCTGATCATTTTTGAAGGCAGCCCCGGTCTGGGACCTTACACGGCAACCATTACCCCGCCTTTCGGAGCCAAAACAGGAACAACCCGTATGCGTATTCGTATCAGATACACCGGCGACCTTACGCCGTGTGGTTCAACCAACTGGGGAGAGGTTGAAGACTATTCGATCAATGTTGTCAGTTGGTTGGATGTTGATCCGCTTGGGGATACCGTACAGCCCGGTGATACTACAATGATTGCCGTTCAGTTTGATGCAACAGGTATGGAACCGGGTTTTTATAACGCATCGGTTATTTTTAACTCAAACGATCCCAACCTGAATGAAGTAACGGTTGACCTTTCACTGGAAATATCACAAACGGATGTAGCAGCCGGTGCCATGGCAATTACAGTGGACGATACAGCCTCAATCTGTATTGGCGAAAGCATCCAGTTGACTGCAACACCTTACGGGCAATATTATAATCCCGGTTTTAACTGGTCATCAAATCCCGAAGGTTTTGTTTCCAACGAACAGAACCCGGAAATTACACCCGATACTTCGGCATGGTACATTGTTGAAATGGTCAGCGATAGCACGGATTATGTTCCCGTCGATTCGATCTTCGTGAATGTTAAACCTTTACCCGAGGTGGATTTGGGTGAAGACACAACCATTTGCGGCAACGGATACAAAATACTTTATGCGGGTAATGAGGGAGCCAAATACCTCTGGTCAACAGGAGATACGACAAGCAGCATCACCGTTGACTCCACCACATTGTTTGATGGTTACGGCGATCGTGAAATCACGGTAACCGTTTACGGCAACAACAAATGCGTAAACTCTGACACGGTGGTGATCAGTGTATTGAACTGTACCGGAATTGATGAGTTGAAAAGCAACATTTCAATGACTGTTTATCCCAATCCTGTTAGTGACGGGTTTTACCTTGATATCCATTCCGTTGAGGATGATGTGGCAGACATAATCATTTACAATGAAATGGGGTCGGAAATCTATCGTAATGAAAATCTGAAGGTATCGGGCACCATGAAACTGAAAATTGATGTCAGCCGTTTTTCACCGGGTA
This sequence comes from Bacteroidales bacterium, assembly GCA_029933225.1. Taxonomy (GTDB): domain Bacteria; phylum Bacteroidota; class Bacteroidia; order Bacteroidales; family F082; genus JAADID01. Next base: position 9,391 of record JAOZOO010000110.1, read on the forward strand.
TTTACCAGTTATTTTTAAAAGGAAAAAATAGCATAAACAGCAGAAAAATAATTGTCAGATAATAGTCTCTATATTATCTTTGTAACATAATTCAGAACCTTAAAATTAAAAAACAATGCTTATGAAAAAGTTAATTTTTACGATTGTAGCGATTTTTACTCTTTCCGGTCTTTTTGCCCAGATTGACCGCGAGACAGTATTAATTGAAGTAGCCACAGGAACCTGGTGTGTCTGGTGCCCGAGTGTAGCAAAAGCCGTTGATAAGCTTCACGAAAACGGAGATCCTGTTGCTCCTATTGAATATCACAATGGAGATTCCTTTGCTAATCAGTTCTCAAATGCGAGAAATAGTTATTATAGTGTTGGTGGTTACCCAACTACGCATTTTGACGGAATGTATAATGAATTCGTTGGCGGTAGTACAGGCGACCTGTATCCTACCTTTCTGGGTATTGTGAATGCCAGAATGGGTATTCAAACACCATTTAAGATTGAAATTTCCGGCTCCAATAGCGGTGATGATTATGATATCACCGTTACGGTAACAAAAGTAGGCGACTATTCCGGGACAAACCTTAAAGTAAGATTTGCTTTAACAGAATCCCATATTCCATACAACTGGTTTGATATGACCGAAGTAAATTTTGTGGAACGGATTATGGTACCGGATGCCAACGGCACATCTGTTGATTTTAGTAATGATGATGAAGTTGATGTGGAATTGTCTTTCACTTTTGATAATTCATGGGATGCTGAAAACTGCGACCTCGTTGCTTTTATTCAGGATGATGCCAACAAATATGTACTTCATAGTACACATGTTATGATTAACGACCTCGGCGGTGGCAGCGGCGGTTTCCAGGCCGGATTTTATGCCGATGATACTTCATTCTGCAGCGCTCCTGCAGTTGTGCAGTTTTATGACGATTGCTCGGGAGGTGATCCAATCTCCTGGAACTGGTATTTTGAAGGCGGAACACCGGAAACATCATTGGACGAGGATCCAACAATCGTTTACCTGAATGAAGGCAGCTTCGATGTCCAGTTGATCGTCTCCGACGGATCAGACATAGATACCCTTCTTGTTGAGGACTATATCGTGGTCAGCAGTCCGCCGGAAGTTTACTGGGATGATGTTCCGGATCTTTGTAACCAGGGTGACGATCCTTATGAGTTGACCGAGGGAAGACCCGAAGGCGGCGTTTATTCCGGTGATTATGTTACCGAGGAAAAATACTTCCATCCAACACAAGCAGGTGTTGGCGAACATGTAGTTACTTACACCTATACCGATGAGAACGGTTGCGAAAATTCGGCAGACTACACCATCACGGTTGAAGAGTGTGTTGGCATCGGCGAAAGCGAGGGCGTTGGCCTTGAATTATTCCCTAACCCGACCAATGGAGTTTTGAACATAAATATTCGGGCTGAAGAATTCACAAACGCTGACCTGAAAGTGCTGAATGTTCTCGGCAAAGAAGTTTACTCGAAAGCCGGTTTGAATATCAACGGAGATGTTTCAGTCCGTGTTGACCTTTCATCACAACCCGAAGGAGTTTACTTCGTAGTGATCAGTGGTGAAAATCAGAAAGCAGTCAGAAAAGTTCTGCTGAACAAATAAACCTTTATCAGCTCAGGAAGCCGTCCTGCCTAAGGCAGGACGGCTTTTTTTATTTTCTAAACAGCATACAAAAAGGGTACAACAGGAATACTTTTTTTATACAGGATAAATACACCTGCCTCATTTCCAAATTTTTACAAATCATACATTGTTTGAAAACATTTTCATCGTATTCAAAACCCGCTATTTATGAAATTTTGCACTTTATCTTTGCAAAAAATTTCTGAAACTAAATTATTCTGCGTTTTATGAAACTGAAAAAAATTGTTTTTGCTATGCTCCTGATCTTTGCCGTTTCGGGTCTGACTGCACAGATTGACAGAGAACTGGTATTGGTGGAAATCGCAACCGGAACCTGGTG
>JAOZOO010000220.1 GCA_029933225.1 Bacteroidales bacterium
TTTATGGGGAATTACGGTTTTGGATTTTCTATTTTCGGATTCAAATCTATAAATTTCGGTAATTCATTGTATAAACCTATGCCGTCAGGCATTAAATATAGGTTGAATAAGATGTCAAAGAAAATATACCGTCCCGTATGGGACGAAATATTTTACACCTCCGGTGCTACCCGAATAGCGTCCCTACCAGGACATTTTTGTTTATCTGTGTGGGAGAATTACAATTTTGGATAATCTGGTTCCCCGGATTCTTTATCAAAAACCTGTAACACCAGACCTTCTAATATTCGTTACCAACAGTTATCAGGATAGTTCTTTGCCCCAATTTAAGTATTAATCCCTGATCAGTTTTCCCGCACGGACAACCTGACCGTTCAGCATCAGTCGATAGAGGTAAACACCTTTCGTAACATTCAGGTCTTTCACCATGAAATGATTAGCCCCTTGTGACACCTGGTGCTCACGGCGCAGTACAACTTTTCCGGCCAGGTCCATGATCTCAACCTTCAGGATGCCCCTTTCTCCCGAAGTAAAATCGAAAGAGATTAACGGAGAAGAGAACGGGTTCGGGTATACATGAAATTCCGTCAGAACATCACTGCGTTCGTTGATACCAACATCCGTGTAAACAAATAACGTAACAGGGATTGTATCCATGCCCGCTTCGCCGGCATCAATCAGAATCTGACTATAGTAATATCCTGTATCGAGACCATTGTTGTCGAACGAAACCACGATTTTATCATATTGCGATTCTGTCAGCATCCCCTCCGTCTGGTCCAGGCCAATCCAGTCCGGCTGATCCGGAATGGTAATGAAATAATAAAGAGTGTCGGTACCGGTATTGGCAACGGTAAGAGTGTCGGTTGTTGCAGAGTTTGGAAGTAATTCTACATGCAGCGAATCGGGGATAACCGACAGGCTGGCTCTTTCCAACAGCAACAAAGTGGATTTATACAGGTTGAGTCTTCCTCCTGTAACCGTTTTTCCTACAAGGCTTTCCAAAGTGTCCACACCGTTGAGGATATAATTTTTTATCATAAGGGCACCGTCACCCGGATTGTTCATATAAAAACTCATAAAAGAAGTATCGGCTGCCGCAAACAAAAAAGCTACGGCTCCGGTCACGTGTGGCGTAGCCATGGAGGTGCCGGATTTGTATCCATAATTGTTGTTGGTAATGGTGGAGTAAATACTCGTTCCGGGGGCCCCCAGGTCGATGGTGGTTAGCCCGTATCCCGCGCTGGTATTTTTTATATCTTGATTGGTCGTGTTGGTAACACTGATCATGTAATCGGTGGTGAAAGCTGTAGGCACATCACCCGTTACATCAATATTCCAGTTAGCATTGGCAGTGGCCGCCACACTGAGAACTCCCAGTTGCCCCAGCGAATCATACATAGCTTCCCATATCGGATAATCTTCGGGCTGTCCGTTGTCTTTTCCAAACGAGCAGTTATCGGCCACCACAAAAGCTCCTTCAGCACCGTCGGTCAAATCATATTGCTCCCTTACCACATAAACATAGCTCAATCCTTCCACAACAATCGATTCGGTAGTGGAAGAAGCAGCTACCGGTAATATTTTCACGTTCCAGTTAACTCCTGCCACGCCAAGGCCGTTGTTTCCGATAGCACCTATGATACCTGCCACATGCGTACCATGAGCGCTGGTAGTAGGTACATTACCATTGTGCTGGTAAGCATTCCAGCCATCGTAATCATCGACGTAACCGTTATTATCATCGTCAATACCATTATCAGGTATTTCGGCGTGGTTTTTCCAAAAGTCCAGGTCGTCGTGATTCAAATAAGCACCTCCGTCCACAACGGCTACCACAATGGTATCGCCAAAAGCCGTCAGCCCGCTGGTAGTGATCTCCCAGGCATCGGTGGCATCAATGTCGGCATCGGGCAGACCGCCACTTTGTCCCGTATTTTTCAGCGACCACTGCACGTCGAATTGCGGATCGTCGGGGATCAGTTCATCGCCGTCGCGTAAGGTAACATAGTGGTTGTTCTGGGCAAGAACTACTTCGGGGTGAGTGCGCAATTCCGACAATACCAGTTGGTTGTCTGCCTTTGTCGGGTCGAACCGGAGCAGATAAATATGAAAACGTTCCGAAACCACCTGCACTTCCTGCCGGTGGCTGTAAAAGATCGCGTAATCGCTGACCAGTTTGTCAATAGATGCGGCACTTTTTAGCTGTACCATCACTTCGCCTTTAAGGTAGTTCATCTCCTGCCGGGCTTGGCTATAGCCGTTTATATGGAAAAGAATAAATATTATCACCGGTAAAAAAAACTTCATATTCTTCATAATAATAGCATCGTAAGTTTAAGTTGGGTAAAAAGCGAAAATAAGAAAATTTATTTCGTAAAACTCAGAATTCAAAAATGAAGTGCAAATTGAATTCCTCCTCGCCCTTGTTTACAATCCTCGCTCCGCTCTCGCCCTTGTTTGCAACAAGGGCGGATTTCTATTTATGCAAACAAAGGCAGATTTCCACCCCACTTTTTACATTAACGTTACTTTAACCAAACCTTTTCCCCCGGCATAATCAACGGCTGAACTAAATACATAATCTTCCGGCCGGTACACCAGCATGGCTTTAACCGGGTTATTGTGTATATATTCCAGCTTTTGTTCCATCATTTTTGTGTCGGTTTCTTCAATATATACAGCATGGTTGCTGCTTTTCCAGAATTTATATTTTGTATTGCTTTTAACGCGTTTTGCAGCAAATTCAAATTTTTTCAGCATCCATATTTTTCGGCTTTCTGTGCCTTCTTCAATAAATTTTAAAATACGTTTAGCCGTAAACTTTTTGAAATCGCGTATGATGCCGGATAATTCGTATCCTTCCTTCGCTTTCCATATAACATGTATATGATTACTCATAATTACCCATCCATAAACGATCAGGCCTTTTTCACGGATGCAATAAT
>JAOZOO010000221.1 GCA_029933225.1 Bacteroidales bacterium
CAATAGCCCTTCTTCTTTCATTTTCAGCTTCCAGGTGGTTTAGTTTTACTGAAAGAACGGCGGCCTGCAGTTCGTCCAGTCGGCTGTTAATACCTTTGTAGCGATTGTGGTATTTTTTATCCGAGCCATAATTACGCAACACGCGGATGGTATCGGCCAGTTCTTTATTGTTGGTTGTTACGGCTCCGCCATCGCCCAGTGCCCCCAGGTTTTTGCCCGGATAGAACGAGAAAGCAGAGGCCTTGCCCAGATTGCCTGCTTTTTTCCCCTGTGTGTTTTCGGCACCGTGGGCCTGGGCAGCATCTTCAATCACCAGCAAACTGTGTTTCCGGGCGATTTCGTTAATCCGGTCTGTGTCCGCCAGCTGGCCGTACAGGTGCACCGGCAGGATGGCTCTGGTTTTTGGGGTGATGTGCTGTTCGATCAGTGCCGGGTCAAGATTAAACGTTTTTTCGTCCGGTTCAACAAGTACAGGAACCAAATCACTTGCCGTAATACTCAGGATGGTGGCGATGTAGGTGTTGGCCGGAGCAATCACTTCTTCGCCTGTTTGGAGTTTGCCCATTTCTTTGTAAGCCCGGAAAATGAGAATCAATGCATCCAGTCCGCTGGCCACGCCTATGGCATATTTGGTACCGCAGTAACCGGCAAAAGCATTTTCAAAATTAGCCACCTCTTCGCCAAGGATGTACCAACCCGAGTGTACCACCCTTTGAATGGCTTTGCTCAATTCCGGTTCGTATTGGGCGTTGATTTTTTGAAGATCAAAGAATTTAATCATCCAGCGAATGTTTTTTACCCGATTTATCTCTGTATTCTTTATCAAGTATCACCCCGCTTTTGGTTACATAGCCATGATGTACGGCCGGATTACCGTACCACAACTCATGGGCAGGCACGTCTTTTGTTACTACACTTCCCGCACCGATCATGGCATATTCACCAATTGTGATACCAGGTAAGATAGTGGCATTAGCACCGATATTGACTCCTTTTTTAACTATCGTATATAAATACTTATATGGTTTCGAGCGTGGTACAGCATCATTGGTAAATGTGACATTGGGGCCGATAAATACCTCGTCTTCAATGTGGATACCATCCCAAAGTTGTACCCCCGGCTTGATGGTAACCCGGTTATCAACCACCACGTCATTTTCGATAAACACATTGAAATTGATGTTGCAGTCCTCGCCTATTACTGCTCCTTTTAAAATGACACAGTACTGCCAGACTTTTGTGTTCTTTCCGATCTTTTGTGTTTGTACTTCAGCGGTCGGATGGATATCAGGCATGGTTTTTAATTTTTATAAATTGTTCGTAATCACGGATGTAATCGCTCTCTTTATAATGCTGCGAAGCCAGCACCAGGCAAATGCTTCCTGAAGAAAAATTATGCAGCTCCCGCCAAATGCCCGGCTCCACCAGCAGGCCGTAGTATGGCCGGTTCAGGCTGATCATCTTTTGGTTTTTTCCATCGTCAATCAGCACATCAAAACTGCCGGAAGCTGCCACAATCATTTGCTGCAGTTCTTTATGTGCATGGCCACCGCGTTCGGCGCCACCCGGGATGTCGTACAGGTAATACACCCTTTCAATGTCAAAAGGGATTTCCGTCAAGCCATTAATGGCCGTGATGTTTCCCGAACGGTTATGAATCTTGGGGAGTTCGATCAGCCGGCAATCGGTAACTTTCGTGTGTTTCATTGGACGAGTTTCAAAAATTTGTCAAAATCCCAAATATAATCCTCTTCGTTATAACATTCGGAGCTAAGCACCAGAGCCAGGGCGTTGGTAGAAAAATTATCCATTGAGCGCCAGATAAGGTGGGGTACATACAAACCAAAGTAAGAACGGTTGAGGGAATACTTTTTTTCTGTTTTGCCGTCATGCAGGATCACGTCAAAACTTCCGGAGAGGGCAATGATGAATTCCCGGTTTTTTTTATATGCATGGCTGCCTCTGTATTCGCCACCCGGCACATCATAGATCCAGTGGGCTCTTTTAACATGAAAGGGAATATGTTCATTTGATTCGATGAAAGTTAAATTGCCTCTTTCTTCGAAAAGTTGCGGAAGGCGGATGATTTTTACCGTTTTCATAACTCTGCTTCAAATGTTTCAAGAAATTTTGTATCCCAGATTAGTTCAGGTTTGATCACTCCCGGATATAAACGTGTATATTCCGAATCCTGAAGATAATTGTGTAGCTGAAAGTTTACTATTTCATTAATCCGGAACAATAAATGCGTCAGGTTCTCTCCAAAAATCAGGTTTAATTTATAAATGTTGGCATTAAGAATTCCACCGGGTATAGTTATAATGGATTTATAATAGCCTGTTTTAGAATCCTTTCGGTTATTTAATTGGATTCCTTTATGAAAAATAACTACGTTTTCTTTATTCAGCAATTCAAGGGTTAAATCTAAATTGATACCAAGTGTTTTATTATAAAAAATTACTTCAATAAGAAAATCGCTTTGTGTGTTTAAAACCTCTCCTTTATTTGGATACACTTTAACAGCAACCACTTTGATATTCTTATTGCCCGGTGCATCTGAGATATGCCATTTTTTTTCTGTTTTCAGGTCAAGCTGGTTTTCACTCAGGTAGAAATTAACGGCCTCATCTGTTTCGCCAGTAAATATTTTTTGTCCCTCTTGTAAAATAATGGCTTTATTGCAAAGCCGTTTCACGGCTGCCATGTTATGGCTTACAAACAGAATAGTTCGCCCTTCATTCTTTGAGACATCCTGCATTTTGCCCACAGCTTTTTTCTGGAACTCGGCGTCACCTACGGCCAGCACTTCGTCCACTACCAGAATTTCGGGCTCGAGGTGTGCAGCCACGGCAAAGCCGAGGCGTACCATCATGCCGGAGGAATAACGTTTCACGGGCGTATCAATGTAACGTTCTACACCGGCAAAAGCCACGATTTCATCCAGCTT
>JAOZOO010000222.1 GCA_029933225.1 Bacteroidales bacterium
AACCCAGGACCCACGGCTTAAAAGGCCGTTGCTCTACCAGCTGAGCTACGGAATCTTTTGAAATCGGGCTGCAAAAGTAAACGTTTTTTTTTTCGGTCAAAATTTATTCATTAAAAATTTTGGGTAAAAAATCTCCCGCCCGATCCGGATTTATAATTCAATTATCCCCAGCCCTTCCCGGATGACTTCCGGCTCGCCCGAGGTACAGTCCACGATGGTGGACGGCTCGTTTTCGCCTGCGCCGCCATCAATGACCAGATCAACTACATCCTGGTATTTTTCGTGTATCAGTTCCGGGTCGGTGATGTATTCGGCCAGCGTGTCTTCCTTATCTTTGATGGATGTGGTTATCACAGGATGTCCCAGCTCTTCAACTATCGTGCTGATGATGTTGTTGTCGGGTATCCTGATACCAATGGTCTTCTTCTTACTGTGAAAGATTTTCGGTACGTTGTGGTTAGCCGGCAGGATAAACGTAAACGGACCTGGGAGCGCTTTTTTCATCAGTCTGAAAATGTTATTGTCGATGGGTTTGGTAAACTCCGACAGCATACTCAGGTTGTTAAAGATCAGGGAAAACTTTGTGATTTTGCTTCCTTTGATCTGGGCGATCCTGTTGGCCGTTTTGATGTGCTGGATGCTGCAACCCATGCCGTAAATGGTATCGGTAGGAAAGATAACGATCCCTCCGCTGTTCAGTACGTCAATCACCATTTTGATGTGCCGGGGGGCAGGGTTTTCCGGATATATTTTAATGAGCATAATTGTTTGTTTTATTGTGTTACGAAATTAGTAAATCATGGCTTACATCGGTGTACTTTTTGGGAGATTTAAAAAAGTTTAAGAATTTTTAGGTTGCACGCGGCGACGCAACGATCGCAGCGGAATTAATATTTTTGAGTTTCGGGGTTCGCCGTTGCGTCGTGTGTAGTGCGTGATACGGAGTTGGGCGCAAGGGTAATGTTAGAGAAGAGTACTGAATGAAATCAGGTTGAAATTTGTTGCAATTGGTGCAGTGGTTGCGGATTTCCGATTGCAGATTTTTGAATTCTTGATTTGTTTTGGGTTTTGGTGGATTTTGAGATTTGGATTTTGGAACTTGGAATTTATTTGTTATTTGGGTTTTGGTATTTGTTTGTAGTTTGTCATTTGGATTTTGGTATTTGTGCCATAGGCATTCCTTCGGAAGAATTTATAAGGAGATCCCGCATGTGCGGGATTAATTCGACCATCGGTTTCTGCTTCGCCCTTTGGGCTTGCAGAAACCGGGTCTCATTAAAAAAGGGTAAGCTACTTATATCGCACCGCTACAACCGCCTACCCTTGCTCCCTTCCGGGCCTGGGGGAATTCAGCAGGAGCTGGTCGTATAAGACTTACCCGCTGCAAAAATAAATATACTTCCGATATAGTCGTACGGTTTAACATTATTTTTATTTTTACCTGTTCATTTAAAAACAATTTGCCATGGAAGAAAACAAAAAATCTCCTTTTATGTCATCGTTATCATCCGGTATTATTCTGGGTATTGTATTGATAATCTTTAGTTTAATCATGTATTTCCTGGATGTTGACAGCGAATCAAAGATCATGTGGCTGTCGTATGTGATCCTGTTTATCGGACTCTATATGGCCATTGTCAGTTACCGGAAAAAATTACCCGGGGAAATAATGACTTACGGACAGGCATTTTTATCCGGATTCCTGACCGGATTATTTACTTCTGTTCTGGTTGCCATCTTTGTCTATATCTTTGTCGAATATATTGATACAACACTGATTGCCAAGAAACTGGCAGAAGCTGAAGAGCAAATCCTTGAAAGTCAGCCGGACATCAGCGACGAAGACCTCGACAGGGCATTATCAATAACAAAAGCCATATTAAATCCGGCAATGATGACCGTTTTCTCATTTTTGGGGAACCTGCTACTTTCAACAATCTTCTCACTCATAATTGCTATCTTTGCCAAGCGTGAAGACACAAGTATCGCTTAGTTAAATCTCATGGAATGGAAATATCGGTAGTTGTTCCGCTTTATAATGAAGATGAATCGCTGAAAGAGCTGAATGATTGGATTGTGCGTGTGATGCAATCCAATCATTTTTCTTATGAGATCGTGTATGTGGATGACGGTTCCAACGATAAATCGTGGGAAGTGATTGAAAAGCTGGCCCTGACCAACCCGAACATCAAAGGGATACGGTTCAGGCGGAATTACGGTAAGTCGGCAGCACTGAACGAGGGGTTCAAAGTCACGGAAGGCGATGTGGTGATCACCATGGACGCCGACCTGCAGGACAGTCCCGAGGAAATTCCGGAACTTTACCGCATGATCACCGAAGACGGCTACGATCTGGTGTCAGGATGGAAAAAGAAACGCCATGATCCGTTCATCAAACGGAATACCTCCAAATTTTATAACTGGACAACAAGAAAATTTTCGGGAATTAAGTTGCACGACTTTAACTGCGGGCTGAAAGCATACCGCAACGAGGTGGTGAAAAGCATTGAAGTGTACGGCGAGATGCACCGCTACATACCGGTGATCGCCAAATGGGCGGGATTCAGGAATATAGGGGAGAAGGTGGTACAACACCAGAAAAGAAAATACGGTGTGACCAAATTCGGGATGGACCGTTTCATCAAAGGTTATCTCGATTTGCTGTCCATCACTTTTGTTTCCAAATTCGGACAACGGCCCATGCACCTGTTCGGGGCGCTCGGTTCACTGACTTTTTTTGCCGGATTTGTGATTGCTGTTTACCTCACATACACAAAATTCTTCGTTTACAATTATGTGAAAATGACCGACAGGCCGTTGTTTTATTTCGGATTGCTGGCCATGATCCTCGGTACACAACTGTTCATGACCGGCTTCATCGCCGACCTGATCTCCCGCAATTCAACGACCAATAAAACGTATCAGATAAAAACAAA
>JAOZOO010000111.1 GCA_029933225.1 Bacteroidales bacterium
AACGGCACGCTTTTGTCAAAAAAATGTTGACGGTGGGGACACCGTCAACGGGGAGCGTTCGGTATCGAAAAGTTGAAAAAACAGAAGCCGGTCCGTGTTTTTCCGTATCAACCTGACGGATGCAGTTCTCTGTTGTTCAAAGGCACTTCCTGACCCGGCCTACCCGGCTGCAGAAAAGGGGCTTTATTCCCGGGTCGGAAATAAATTGCTTTTGACTTTACGGGTTTTTTTCAAAATGTTCGCTTGCAGTCAAGTTTTGAGATTTTTTATTGCAAATACGGTAGTAAAGCATATGAGAAGTATTCGCGGACGAAGGGAGACTGTTCGTTCACTCTTCCAACTCTCTCATCTTTCCAATCATCCAATATTCCGTTCATTGAAAAAAAAATCCAGTATCAAACATCCAGCATCCAGCATCAAGAACCCATTCCAACTTTTCCCTATCTTTATCACCGTTTCTAAAACAAGACCGATTATGTACAATCCCCCTGATTATTACCAGGTTGACGAGTTGCTTACCGATGAGCACAAGATCATCCGCTCGGCTGTTCGCGACTGGGTTGAGCGGGCTGTCAAGCCCATTATTGACGATTATGCCCAGAAACATGAATATCCCACTCATCTGATCAAAGAGATGGGAGAGATCGGGGCTTTCGGGCCGTTCATTCCCGAAAAATACGGTGGCTCCGGGCTGGATCAGATTGCTTATGGCCTGATCATGACCGAGTTGGAAAGAGGGGATTCTGCCATTCGTTCCACGGCATCAGTCCAGACCTCGCTGGTCATGTATCCCATTTATGCTTTCGGGTCAGAGGAGCAAAAAATGAAATATCTCCCCAGACTGGCAAGCGGCGAATGGGTCGGGGCTTACGGCCTCACGGAGCCGAACCACGGCTCGGACCCCGGTAGCATGCTCACTCATTTTGAGGATAAAGGTGATCATTACCTGCTGAACGGTTCCAAAATGTGGATCACCAATGCATCCATCTGCGATGTGGCTATGGTGTGGGCCAAAGACGAGGAAGGCAAAGTCAGGGGGCTGATCGTCGAGCGCGGGATGGAAGGGTTTTCCACTCCCGAAACCAAAAGGAAGTGGTCGCTGCGGGCGTCTGTTACAGGTGAGCTGATCTTTGATAACGTCAGGGTGCCCAAAGAAAATCTTTTGCCAAACATCAAAGGGTTAAAAGGGCCGCTGATGTGCCTGAACTCGGCACGGTACGGCATTGCCTGGGGTGTGCTGGGTGCAGCGATGGAGTGTTATGATACCGCCGTCCGCTATGCTTTGGAACGTAAACAGTTTCACAAACCCATAGCCTCATTCCAATTACAGCAAAAGAAACTGGCGGAGATGCTGACAGAGATTACCAAAGGACAATTGCTGGCCTGGCGGGTAGGCATGTTGAAAAATGAAGACCGGGCCACACCGGCACAAATCTCCATGGCCAAACGCAACAACGTGGAAATGGCATTGAAGATAGCCCGTGAAAGCCGGCAGGTGCTGGGCGCCATGGGTATCACAGGCGATTTCCCCATCATGCGGCACATGATGAACCTGGAATCGGTGATCACCTACGAAGGAACGCACGATATCCATTTGCTGATTACCGGGATGGATATTACGGGTATCCCGGCATTCGAGTAAAAAAACCCTGTCCCGGAAATCCGGAACAGGGCTTTCACTAATTTAGATGATGAAAAGACTATTCTTTTATGATCTTCTTTGAATACATCTCATCTCCGATCATTATCTTAACAACATAAACTCCCGGACGCAGCCTGCTGATATCAATTTGCTCTTCACCTGCCGGCAAAGTAACATGCTGTATCATTTCTCCTGAAGTTGTGTAAATGGTTACTTCACTGCTTACATCTTCTTCCGACGCAACAATTACATTCAGGACGTCGTTTGCCGGGTTGGGATAAAGTGTGATTTCATCCTCCAGATCGCCTGCCAGTAATTTTTTGCCCGTATCTTTCACGTCAACCATTTTGACAGGTCCGTTCATTTGTTGTGTGGATGCCGTGATGGTGATGTCATCTATGTAAACATCATCCCTGTTACCGCTGGCATCGCACATAAACCTGATCTTCATATTCGATGGGAAGGTGTAGTCCGATTCATAAATATTGACAGTGGCCACATAGAAAGTATTATTTTCAAAATCGGTACCTCTGACAAAATCAGCAACCGTGTACCAGGAAGAACCATCGTAATATTGTACAAAGAAATCTTCACCGTTTTCCATGCTAATGGCAACAAAATAGAACTCAACCTGAATCTGTATATATCCCGGTGAGTTGACATCTTCCCCGTTTGTCATATAGAATGAGGACGATACGCCGGAATTGTCCTGAATGTCGGCTGCATTGCTTCCACTCCAGGCGTAAGTACCACCGGTATAGAGTTTACAGTCCCTGCCACCGTCTTTCCAGATTCCCCATCCGCCTTCAAAATCGGAAAAGCTGAGTTGAACAGTTGAAGGAGCAGAGGTAACTGTAATATACCCGGTTTTGGTTTGCGTATCAGATCCGGCTGAATTGGAAGCGGTCAGTGTTACATCGTAGGTTCCGGCCGTGTTGTAAGTTACGGACGGATTTTGAGTCGTGCTGCTCGAAGGTGTTCCGCCGCTGAATGTCCATGACCAGCTTGTCGGATCATTGGTTGAGAGGTCGGTAAAATTCACGGTTGTTCCTTCCGTTATCGATGTGGCATCGGCTGAAAAATCAGCTACCGGCGTAACCACAACTTTGTTTACTGTGATGTAAGCCGTTTTTGTTTTGGTATCGGAACCCACTGCATTACCGGCAGTTAGCTCTACCGTGTAGGTTCCTTCCGTATTGTAGGTAACCGTTGGGTTTTGTGCAGTACTTGATGATGGGCTCCCTCCGGTAAATGTCCACGACCAGCTTGTGGCATCGGTGGACAGATCCGTAAAGTTCACACTTTCACCTTCGTTGATAACTGTCCGGTCTGCCGTGAAGTCTGCTACCGGCAATTTCATGACCGTGATGTAATCCGTTTTGGTTTCAGTATCGGAACCGGCATCGTTGGTGGCTGTCAGTTCAACAGTGTAGCTTCCGGCAGCATCATACTGAACACTCGGGTTTTGTGCCGTGCTGCTTGAGGGATTGCCCCCGTTGAATGTCCATGCCCACGATGTGGGGACATTTTCAGACTGGTCTGTGAAATTCACAACGGCTCCTTCTGCCACAGTCGTATTGTCGGCTGAAAAGTCGGCAACAGGAGCGACAGGTGCTGATGTTGTAAAAGAAACTGTATAATCTTCCACTTCTCCATAGCTGAATGTCTCACAAGGTGTCGGATAACCGTTCCATTTCATGGACACCCTCATCCGTGTGTTTCCGGTTGCTGCTGCATTCACAGTGAAACTTCCCGAAACCGCACTCGACCCGGCACCACTGAATACTTCTTCGCCTGCATCGGTAAAATCACCGTTTTTATTGTAATCGATCCAGACTTTGAAATCTTCGGTGTAAGTACTTCCCGAAAAACCGGGAGTAAGGGTTACCGATATTGTTGAACCGGCTTCCATTTCCACGGTCTGGTTCGTAAAATCGGAATAAGGTGTGGCACCCGAAGAATTCACGAAACTGCCGAACTGCACTTCCTTGATCCATTCATACGACTGGTTGTTACCCTGTGATTCACAATAGGTAATGGGTGCATCTTCCACGGTGATGTAACCGGTAACTGTTTTAGTGTCGGAACCTGCGGAGTTTGAAACGGTCAACGTAACATCATAAGTACCTGCCGTATTGTAAGCAATGGTCGGGTTTTGCTCTGTACTTGATGAGGGTGTTCCGCCGGGGAATGACCAGCTCCAGGAGGTAGGATTGTTCAGCGACTGATCCTGGAAATGGACTGAGGTTCCTGTAGAAATGTAAGTCTGGTCAGCCGTAAAATCGGCAACCGGTGCAACCGGCACAGGAGTTTCAAATGCAAATGAAGCAATTTGTGTTTTCCAGTTCCATCCGCCGGTCGAATATTCCTGTGTGTACCAGAAAGTGGCATCATCACTGGGATCAACCGACATCATGGAATAATCGCCCCAGCGGCTTACGCCGGTTTGTGAAGCGGTTCCGGCTTTGATGGTTGTTTCGGCAATGTCGAGAACACCCAATCCTGAAGGTGCGCCTGCCGTTTGTCCGGCACAGCGAATCGAAGGATAGGTTGAAGAACTGGAAACGGAGAAACCAATGGCAATATCGCCGTTGCCGTTCATGGCAATACTCGACATCCAGCGGTTGTCACCATCGGCAGGAGCATAGGTTCCCTGTTGATAGACGCTCCATCCGCTGCCTGTATTTCGTAATTCATACCAGCGGACACCTGCCTGGCCGTTACCGTCGGCATTCACCGTATGGCTGGTTACCATTGACTGGTGGTCGCCAAAGTTACGGTATTGAAGCCGGTACATCAGCCGGTCGGCAAGATCATCCAGTTTTTGGGAAGTTCCCGGCTGGCTGATTGAAATACCACTGTATGAATAGGATTGTACCGATAACGTGCTGACAAGGGTAACCGTTGAATTATTTGTATTGTTCCAGTCCACATGGGCTTCCCATATCCGGAGGCCGTTCGTTGTCAGATTCATCAGGTAATTGGGGTCACCCGTCGGAGGAAGCGTGGAGCCGTCGCAGTCGGCAGGTAACAAACTTCCGTAGCTGGTTCCCAGATCAAAGAATACCATGGTAGCCGTTGCATTTCCGTTGATCATGGCATCACGGTCGAGGATGCAAACACCGCCACCGTCCCAGGTTGAACCATTCTTGAATTGATTGACCGTGAGATAATAACCATCCGGCCAGATGCCGAATTTGGGATAGTCGGGCATGTTGTCAAATTCAAAAGCATACCTGTACCACGATCCGGTAGGATCGGAAGTTGTTGAAATGGCCACCAGTTCATAAAATTTTGAATTGGACGTATTCACAGCAAACTGACTGACAAGCCATCTATCGGCATATTCGTCATATAAAACAATGGGGTCGCCATCATTGGCATTGTCGTAAGGTTGTCCGTCGTCGAAACCTTCCCAGATGGTCTGGTTGTCAGCCGGAGCAAGCAGTTGGTTCCCGTTTTTGTCCCACACAGCATACGAAAGGTTGATCATCTGGAAATAGTGATTCAGTCCCACATCGCCGTCCGTATCGGGAGGAGCCACACCGTTGAGGTTGCTGACGCCGGCAAAATTCTGGCCGATCGTGACCGTTGCCCTCGTTGAAGGAATGTTGTCCTGCCGGACAGGGTCAGGGCCTGTAAGAGTTGACGGACGCTTGAATTCTTCCTGAAAACCAAATTTATTCTTGATCAGGTTTTCTTTCCACGAGCGGGTACGTTCTCCCGGAGGGATGGGGGTGACATCGCGTAAGTTTTTCGAGATGTCAAAATGAATGGGTTTGAGAATTTTGGTCGGATGAATAGGCTCATTTTGCGACCATAGCATTGAGGATGGCAGGATGATCAGCAAACTCAACGCAAAAACAAAAGCATAATGTTTTTTCATAATTGTGATATTAAGTTAATGAAAAGTATTGAAATGAAATATTTGTTACCGTTGGATAATTTAATATCAGAAGAGCAAAAAATATTTGAAGAATGACGAATTGAAATAATAATACAGCCATCCGATTGTTCTGTTTCAGGTTTCCTAATTCACAGCAAGTACTTTTTCAAAAAGTAAATTCCGGCTCTAAATTGCTGACTAATATTCAAATACAGGTTGTTGGTTTATGAAAGATGTTCCAAATGTAAAAAAATTTTGATTTGGAATTCAAAAAAAGCATTTGTTTTTTGTTATTCAGAATTGATTTAAAATTACGCCGTGTTTAGAAATCTCTCCAGTCGTTTTTCCGGTTGAGTTTGAGGTCCTGCAAGATGGAAGCTTTGACATTGATGCTGAAATTCCAGCTTTTGCGATAGCCCAGCGGTACCCAGTTAAAACGCATTTCCCAGCAATGCAGGTCACGATACAGGCTGATTGAAGTAAAGGAAACGTCATTGTGTGTAAAATCCCATCCCGTTCGGAACGTAAATTTCCATTTGGGTGTTATGTTGATCTGCCCCCGGATGTCAAGGGTCTGCACGATCTTCCTGTTTTCTTCACGTATATAATTCCGGTAAACAGGTTTACTTGTGTACTGAAAGGTATAATCCAGATTTAACGACCAGGGGATGTCCCAATCCACATAGTTTTCCATGTTTTGTTCAATTTCCTGCCATTCGTTTTCGGTCGCTTCTTTGGGTTTTTCTTTTTTCTTTTTGTTGAAATCTTTGTCTCCAAGGCTGACACCGAGGCTGAGCGCCCAGGTCGTGTTATCCATTCTGAACAAATGGCGGTTTACGTCCCACTGGAATTTATTGATCCTTCTTCCCGATGAGTCAACGGCATAAGGATCAAAACGGGAGGCGTATTTCAGATTCAGGTTTTTCCAAAGCTTGGTCCTGCCGTTTAGTGTTAAATAGGAAAAATTCAGCGAATCGGCAGCGAGGTCATAACTTCCTGAAATGTTAAAACTTTCAATCAGCTTGATTTTTTTCATCCCCGTGATGGTGTCTTTTTTTGACCGGACTTTGATTTCAAGATTATTTCCGAAATTAAAGCTGATCCTTCCCGAACGGTTTGGAGGCGGGCTTCCGTACAAAGATTTGAAATAAGCATTGTTGAAGATGGAATATTTTACTTCGTTTCCGTTTTCATCTGTGTAAGTCTTGTAGTAACCATATTTTTCCTTACCGAAATCGGGGACATACGAAAAGCTGACGCTCGGTGTAAGCACATGGCGGATGGCCCTCAAAGGCCCTTTTTTAAAAGCGAGCATACCATATATTTTCGTTGAAAGGGAACTGCTGACATTGAAATCGAAAGCATTATGAAATCCATAAAGTGTATCAACCCTCACGCCGGGAGGTAATGTGTCTCCACCTATTATTAAAGTGTCAGGATCATAATTTAGCCGGGTACTTTCCGAATACATCCTGTCGGTTATATTCAAGGAGTTGCTCAATGTGAGATATTTAAACATTCGGATAGGCAGGCTGATCGGGATTTTATGTATCGCACCGTTTTGCAGTTCGCCAAAAACGATATCGGGTTCAAGGATCAGTGAGTCAAGTGTGGAAATGGCATTTTTTGCATTCATGGTATAACTGATACTCAGATCCTCATAAAATTGCTTTTTCTTGCCGGCTTTTCTCTTTAGCGGATAAAACCGGTTCACCGTAAAAGTGAGCGAGGGCAGGGTAATGTCGATCTGCCGGGTCAGCGTATTTTCGCGGAAAGAACCGTTTAAGGTCAGAAAATATTTTCCTGCCCAGTTGGTTTGGTATGCGATGCTCGACTGAAATTCATTGGAGAGGTAATCCTGGGTTGAAGTCACATTGTATTTCACATAATTGCCGGTCATGATGTTGACATCTGCCGAGAAATTACTGCGGGGCCGGGCTTTGGGATCCTGTTTATGACTCCATCTGATCCGGAAATCGGTGGTTTTTGAATACTCCGGTGTTTCTTTATACCCCACCACATTCACGGCATAGCCAAATTCAAGTTGCCCGCTGTATTT
The DNA here is from genome assembly GCA_029933225.1 of Bacteroidales bacterium. Classification (GTDB taxonomy): domain Bacteria; phylum Bacteroidota; class Bacteroidia; order Bacteroidales; family F082; genus JAADID01. The sequence continues at coordinate 7,588 of JAOZOO010000111.1, forward strand.
GTATCTTTTCTTGTATCTGAAACGCGGCTTGATGGCCCAGCTCCCGTGTGTGTATATATCGCCCAGTATCTGGAAATCCATGTGATCATTGATCGCCCAGTAATAGCCGCCATTTTCGAGGTAGTAGCCCCGGTTGGCTGACTCGCCGTAAGTGGGCAGTACGATTCCCGATGTCTGGCCGCTCTTGTTTGGGAAAATACCGAACGGCAAAACCAGAGGTGTCGGAACACCTTCGATCTCCATATACACCGGCCCGCTTACAATTTTATTATCGGGTATCACCCGGGCTTTTTTGAATTTAAAAGCAAAATGGGGATGGTCTTCAAGGTTACAGGTCGTAAAAGCCCCGTGAAGCACATTGATGGTGTTGTCCTGCATTTTCTTGACCTTCTGACCGTGCAGAAAACCCTGATCATCCTCGGTTAATACATTCCTGATGATTCCCTTTTCCGTTTTAAAATCATACGTAATTTCTTTTGCTTTAAACGATTGTTTGTTTTCGGTAAACTCCGGAATACCAATTTTTTTTCCGGTGCTGTCGAGGGTAAATGTTGCATAAACCGTGTTGGTGTTAAAATTCACCTCAATATAATTTGCTTTCAGCGTAATGTCCTGATAGTTGATTTCGGCATCGCCATACATATATACTTTTTTGGCAGGCAAATCCTGAACAATGGAATCGCGGGCAGTACGTTTTATGAGGTCTTCAATAACATCACTGCTTTTCTTCGGAGCAGATGTATCAGATATTACAGAAGATATTGTTGTATCGGCAGAAAGGAGTGTGTCGCTGGTGATGACCGTTGTACCGGCAGAAAGGACTGTGTCACTGGTAATAACCGTTGTGTCGGCCCCAATTTTAACGGTTTCGGATAATGAATTACCCAAAAGACCGTTAAAAAGAAAGGTCAGGATTAATAACCATATCCATGTTAATAATTCACCGGATGACCAACCTTTAGGCAAAATGCTTTATTTTACTTTTGTGTTATAACGTATGATGCAAACGATAAAAGGTACTATTCATTGCAAATATAATTCCAATTTCATACAGTCTATCAAGATGTGGAAATTGGGGGGAAATATATTTGCATTATTGTTTGTGATGATTTTTCTTTCATCGCAGGCGCTGGCACAAAAGGGAAGCAGGATCACCACCGTTGTCATTGATGCCGGTCACGGGGGAAAAGACCCCGGCGCAATGGGTAAGCATTCGAAAGAAAAGGATATCACCCTGGCCGTTGCCCTGAAAACAGGTCAATACATTGAAAAATATTTGCCTGATGTAAAAGTGATCTACACCCGGAAAGATGACCGCTTTGTACCTTTGTATAAAAGGGCGGAGATTGCCAACAAGAACAAGGCCGATTTTTTTATTTCAATCCATTGCAATGCCAATAAATCATCCGGTCCTTTCGGAGCTGAAACCTACGTGATGGGATTGCATAAATCGAAAGCCAACCTCGATGTGGCCATGATGGAGAATGCCTCCATCATGTTTGAGGACAATGCGGGGACAACCTACGATGGTTTTGACCCTTCATTGCCGCAATCTTATATTCAGTTTACCCTGTTTCAGAGTGAATATCTTGACCAGAGCCTGCAACTGGCTTATGATATCCAGCGGCAGTTCAAAGACAGGGTCGGCAGGAGGGACAGAGGCGTACATCAGGCCGGCTTTCTCGTGCTTTGGAAAACAGCCATGCCCGGTGTACTGGTCGAACTCGGATATCTGAGTAATCCTACAGAAGAAAAATTCCTGCTTTCGGAAAAAGGACAGGTTTACCTCGCTTCGGCCATTTACAGGGCTTTCAAGGAATACAAACAGGAATTTGAAAAACAAAACAAGGTGGTTGCCAAAGCGGAAACAAAAACCACCAGGCCCGATCTGAAATACCGGGTGCAGTTTTATACCAACAAAAAAAATATCCCTTTGACAAACAGACGTTTTAAAAAGGTGAGTGACGTGCAGGTGTATCAACAGAATGGTATGTACAAATATACGTCCGGTGAGTTTTCAACACCGGATAGTGCGAATGTGCATCTGAAAACGGTGAAAAAAGCCGGGTTCAAAGATGCTTTTGTCGTGGTTTTTAAAGAAGGAAAGCGGATAACCCTGAAAGAAGCAAAACAATTAAAATAAAGCATTTTCTAGCTTGATTTTAAAAAAAAGTTTCCGTTCCATTAAGTTTTGTTTAATTTTGATGAAAACATTTGATCTGATATTTCGTTATAATAACACAAATCCAAGGCTGTGAAACGTTACAAGCAAATTCTTATCGGTGTATCTTTCATTTTTGCCATTCTGCTCTTTATCTGGGGTTACAATTTTCTGAAAGGAAAAAATCTTCTTGAGAAACAGATTCTTTATTATTCTGTTTATGATAATGTCAGCGGGCTGGCCACTTCCAATCCGGTTTATATCAACGGGGTCAGGGTAGGCCAGGTCAGCCGGGTTTACCTCAATCCCGACTTGTCGGGAAATGTGATCATCAAGATGACAATACACGAAAATTTCCCGATTCCGGAAAATACAATTGCCAGAATATTCAGTGCCGACCTGATGGGTTCAAAAGCCATTGACCTGGTGCTGGGCAATTCTCAAACCCTTGCCCGGAGTGGCGACACGCTTCAATCGGCTACTGAGGCAACATTGAAAGAAGCTGTCAGCGCCCAGGTTAAGCCCATCAAAGTGAAAGCCGAAAAATTACTGTCTTCCATTGACTCGCTCGTTGTGGCTATTCATACCGTTTTCACCGAGAGTGCAGTTGAAAACCTCAAGCAAAGTTTTAACGATATCCGGAAAACATTCAACCATCTTGAGAATGCCACTTCAAATATTGATACGCTTGTTGACAAAGAATCCAACAGGATTTCTTCGATACTTACAAATATTGATTCGGTTACTTATATGCTGAAAGAAAACAGGACAAGTATCGCCAACATGATTACCAACCTTGAACAATTCAGCGATACACTTGCCAATACCGATATTTCCTCAACGATTGACCATGCCAACAAATCGCTGGCCCAGTTACAATTGTTACTCACACAGATTAACGAGGGAGAAGGAACCCTGGGTATGCTCATGTATAACGACACGCTGTACATAGAAATCAACAAATCGGCTGAAGAACTCAACAAACTGCTGAAAGACATCCGCGAAAACCCCAAGCGGTATGTGAAGTTTTCGTTGTTTTAGTGTGCTCTCCCCCGGCCGGGTATGGGTTCTCTTTTCAGGTCGAAAGCGTTGGACTGAGGGTGGTAGTACCTGAAAGGTGGAAGCGAAGGGGATGAGAAATATCGGATGAATGAGGCTGTTCTCACTGGGCGGAAAAGAATGCTTGTGTGTTATGGCATTACTCCAAAGGAGTGCCTTTGGCACAAATGCCGGAGATAAAGCATACAGATTACAAATCCGGATAAGAGACTGATGATTGCTTACTGACGCAGATTTCCGCTGATTTTTTATGATCTTTTTTATTCATTGTTGACTGCCGACTGCCTGTCCGACGAAGCGCAGCTCAGGAGGTAATGTGTGTGACCCGGAAAGACAGGGAAGACCCTTATATCCCAATACCTCTATACCCTTATTCCTTTGAATATAGAATATCGAACGCAGAATATTAAATTTCGACATTATTCCATCCCTCCAGTATTCCAACATTCCACGGGCGAATAAAA
>JAOZOO010000002.1:0-78687 GCA_029933225.1 Bacteroidales bacterium
CATGATCAGTAAGCTGGTCAGGAGAAAGATCAAAAATTCCTGCTGATATTTTTCATTTGTTTTCATCAGGATAAAAGTAGAAAATATTTGACCGTAAATATTTTGAAAGGAATAATGGAATAATGGGGGATTGGATGGGTGGACGGTTACTTATGCACCCGGGCATTGAGTGTGGAGTACGGGTATTATGATGAAACACGGAAAAAACAACCTACGTTTAATTCCGAGGAGCATCAGGCAGAGTAATGTGTAAGTGCGACGTGGGAATCTCCCTGCTATGAAACACGGGATTATGTTACCACCATTAGTTGAAGGGGACTCTCGCGCCATCGCCTTCTCAACCCCCTCTGACTCCCCCCATGGGGGAGAACCGGCTAACGCACATGATGGCTCAGAGCTAAACGATTAGAGTTAGTTTTCTGTTTCAGTTATTCAACCCCATCACCTTTCCCACATACCCTGTGCGTCCATTGTACACTCCCTTGCGCCCTTTACGGTTAAACCCCAGTATACACAGACTACTGCCCCCTTTGCGACTCTCTTTCATGCCCTCTCTTTGAGGTTGGGGTTAGGAGATTGGCAGAAGATTAAAAACAATGTGACACACAACAACCTTAACGCAATTAAGAAACCACCTCCATCCCGAAAACTTTTTCAAATTCCTCAATCAGCACCTGCATCACTTCTTCAATGTCCATTTCTTTCCCTAACTCCTTTTGCATTGAGGTCACCGCTTTGCCCGTGATGCCGCAAGGAATGATATAATCGAAATAATTCAGGTCAGTGTTTACGTTCAGGGCGAAGCCGTGCATACTCACCCAGTGGCTTGTGCGCACGCCGATGGCGCATATCTTCCGGGCTTTGGCCGGGTTGTCCGTATCGAGCCACACGCCGGTGGCGCCGTCGAGGCGGGTAGCCGTAATGTCGTAACGGGCCATGCTGCGGATGATGACTTCCTCGAGGTGATAGATATAGCTTTTGATGGAAAATCCGAAATTGTCGAGGTCGAGGATAGGATAACAAACGATCTGCCCCGGCCCGTGGTAAGTGATGTCTCCTCCACGGTTGATCCGGTATAGAGCTGCCCCTTTGCTTTTCAGAAAATCCTCGCTGATGAGCAGATTGGTTTCCTTGCCGCTTTTTCCCAGCGTGTAAACATGCGGATGCTGGCAAAAGAGAAGATAATTTGGCGTTGGTTGTTTTTCCTCCCGATCGCGCTTGGCCTGCTTGGCGGCCACCACCTTATTGAATAAGGTTTCCTGGTAATCCCAGGCATCTTTGTAATCTATCAGCCCCAAATTCTGTAAAAACACTTTCTTGTTCATAAAGTATAATCTCTATTCTTCTTCTCTGTGGCGCTTTGGGTCTCCTCCGTGGTTCTTTGTGTAATAACCATTTCGAAATCTTGCTGTGACACAAAGTTACGCAAAGAAGCCGCAAAGAAACACAAAGGGTTTTTTAAAGTGTCAGTACAATATCCCGTCTTTATTTCTGCACATGTCTTTCCGCATGATATGACGACCGTACCAGCGGGCTGCTTTCCACAAAACGGAAACCTTTTTCAAGCCCCACCTTTCTGTATTCTTCAAACTGTTCCGGGGTGACATATTCCGTCACGGGCAGATGTTTTTTTGTTGGTTGCAGGTACTGTCCGATTGTCATCACCTCAACGCCCACGCTGCGCAAGTCATCCATGGTTTGCAACACTTCTTCCGGTGTTTCACCGAGGCCGACCATAATGCCCGATTTGGAAACGGCCTGACTGCCTGAAATGATCTCAAGTGTTTTCAGACTGGTGTCATATTTTGCCCGGCTACGCACCCGGGGAGTGATTCTTCTTACGGTTTCCAGATTATGTGAAACCACTTCAGGCCCGGCATCAACCACCTGCATGATCAGTTCTTCTCTTCCGTCGAAATCGGGGATCAGGGTTTCAATGGTTGTTCCGGGATTGACTTTCTTTATCTCTTTCACGGTCAGCGCCCATATTGCGGCTCCTCCGTCATCCAGGTCATCACGGTCAACAGAGGTAAGGACAACATGTTTCAGTTTCAGTAACCTCACCGATTCGGCCACTCTTTTCGGCTCTTCCCAATCCACGGGCAACGGTTTACCGGTCTTTACATTGCAAAATTTACACGACCGGGTGCAGATGTCGCCGAGGATCATCAGCGTGGCCGTTCCCCTGCCCCAGCATTCGTGCATATTGGGACAATGACCGCTTGTGCAGATGGTGTGCAGCTTATGCTCGTTTATCACCTCCCTGACGGAAAGATATCGTTTACCTGAAGGTACTTTGATCTTCAACCAGTCAGGTTTTCGAAGTACGGTTTCCGTTTGTTTATTTTCCATTTCCCTTTTTTAAAACTTCCAATCTCTCTCTTCGTTTGGGCGGGTAAAATTAGGTAAAAAAAGATTCATATCCCGGAAAGGACACTGAATGAAAAAACAAGATACATTGTTTAATTTATTACCAGTTTACAAAACTTCCCGACCAGATTTTTTCGTGTTTCCTTTCTAATTTTATCATAATAAATTTTTTACCAATCCGACCTTTTTATCAACTTGTTTATATCGATTCTAAAAACATTTTTAAATAATTTTGTTTTCGTTTTTTCAAAACAGGGAACCAATTAATTAAAGATTAGAAAGATGAAAAAATCCGTACGATTTTTCAGCATTTTCTGGATGCTGACTTTAGTTTTTTATGCACAAGTTTTCATGGCCCAATCCCAACGGTTTTCTTACCAGGATAGCTGGGGTACGCAGGGCATGAATTTAATGAAACAGGACAATCACAATGTTAAGCTGAACATATCATTGCAGGATTTTTCACTGAATCCTGAAACAATCGATGGTTTGAAAATGAATGCCATCACCATGAAAGGGGCTTTTTTACCAGGCGATGAAGGTGCCCCCGACATGCCCGTATTCAGCCGGTACGTGGCCGTTCCGCGGGGTGCAACCGTAAAGGTGAATGTTTTGAACGAACGTGTTGAACAATTTGAAAACATGGAAATCGCCCCGGCGCCAAGGATACCAAAAGACAATGAGCAGGGGCCGTTGCATTACGAAAAAAATCCTGCCATTTATTCGAAAGATGCTTTTTATCCACAGGATTTTGTCATGGTTTCCGAACCCATGAAGATCAGGGGTGTGGATGTGGTCATCGTTGCCGTCAGTCCGTTTCAGTACAATCCGGTAACCAAAAAGCTGATTGTCCACAGGGATGTTAAACTGGAAGTTTCTTTTGAAGGAGGCACCGGACATTTCGGTGAAGACCGCCTGCGCAACCGTTGGTGGGAACCCATCCTCCGCGATATGGTGATCAACGAGGCATCCATTCCCGAATTACCAAAAACAAGGACTTTCACAAATAATGGAAGAGAAGACGAAGGATGCGATTACCTGATCATCACACCTGATGATGCTACTTTCAAGGCGTGGGCCGACTCCATCAGGGTTTTCCGGACTAAGCAGGGGATTTTGACAAAAGTAGTCACCACAACTGATGTTGGTGGCAATACGACCAGCGCCATCGAACAATACGTGAACGATGCATACAACAACTGGGCGATTCCCCCGGCAGCCGTCCTGCTGATGGCCGATTACGGTACCAGCGGAAACACAATCATCTCCCCTACTTATAACAACTACTGCGCTTCAGATAACATTTATGCCGATGTGGACGGTGATCAGTTGCCTGACGTTGTTTTTGCCAGGATGACTGCCCAGAATGAAGGCCACCTGCAGACGATGGTCACCAAAGTATTGAATTACGAACGTACACCGCCGACAAATCCCGATTTCTATGCTCATCCCATCACAGCGATGGGCTGGCAGACGGAACGTTGGTTTCAGTTGTGTTCGGAAATCGTAGCCGGATTTCTTGAAAATGAACTGGGAAAAAGTGTCTCCCGTGAAAACGCCATTTACAGCGGCAATCCCGATGGCGGGGTTTGGTCAACAGCCACCAATACGGCTACGATCCTCGATGTGTTTGGCGAGGATGGCCTGGGTTACATTCCCGACTCACCCGACTATCTTGATGACTGGGGCGGTAATGCCTCACGCATCAACGAAGACATCAACAACGGGGCATTTATTCTGCAACACCGTGATCATGGCTATGAACAGGGTTGGGGTGAACCTGCATACAGCAGCAGCGACATTGACGGGCTGACCAACGAAGACCTGACATTTGTCTTTTCGGTGAACTGTCTTACCGGAAGGTTTGATTACAGCAGCGAATGTTTTGCCGAAAAATTCCACCGCAGCCAGTATGGTGCTCTGGGTATCATTGCAGCCACCCAGGTTTCTTATTCTTTTGTGAACGACACCTACGTGTGGGGAATGTACGATAACATGTGGCCCGATTTTCTACCGGACTACGGTACCAATCCCGAGGCAAGGGGCGTTATTCCGGCTTTTGCCAATGCTGCCGGAAAATATTTTCTTGAACAATCCAACTGGCCATATAACGGAAATAATAAGGAGGTGACCTATCATCTTTTTCATGACCACGGGGATGCGTTTTCCACTGTATATTATGAAGTTCCTCAATATCTGTCCGTTGATCATGATGAAGTTTTGCTCAGCGGGCTTGATTATTTTACGGTAAAAGCCAATGAGGGCGCGCTGATCTGTCTTTCGATTGGTGATCAAATTCTGGCCACTGCCGAAGCAACGGGAAATGAGCAGGAAATCGCTATTCCGCCCCAGGATCCCGGCATATATATTGACATTGTGATCACCCTTCAAAATTATTACAGGTATCAGAATCAGATCGAGGTGATACCGCCCGAAGGAGCTTACTGTATGTATGACGACCATACGATAAACGATACCTGCGGTAACGGAAACAACAAGCCTGAATTCAATGAAAATATTCTGATTAACCTGTCGATGAAAAACCTCGGCATTGAAGATGCGGCCAATGTGATGGTCACCCTTTCGTCGCAAGACAGTTACATCGAATTCATGGATGATTCGGAAGATTATGATTCCATTCTGGCCGGACAGACGGTTAACCGCGACCTGGCATACAAATTTCATATTACAGATGATGTACCCGATCAGCATCAGGCAAAGATTGACATCACCGCTACCGACGCAAACGATTCCACATGGAACAGTAAATTCTTTATGGTTGTAAGCGCTCCGAAACTCTCACTTGGGAACATGATCATAGATGATTCAGAACTTGGCAACGACAATGGCCGCCTTGATCCGGGTGAAACAGCCATCATGAAGATAGCAACATCCAACAAGGGGCACTGTGTGGCCTATAATGTGGTGTGTACATTAACTTCTTACAACCAGTTTATTACCGTTGAAGAAGAAGAGCAAACCATTCCGATGTTGAGCCTGTTCGGTGCTGCTTATCCCGAATATACTGTAACCGTTTCGGATGATGCGCCTGACGGGATCATTGCCCAGATGCATTATCATGTAACCACTGCCGGGTATTCGGAAACCAAAAACTATTATCCCAAGATCGGCCTTTTCCTCGAAGACTGGGAAACCGGAAACTTTGACAAATACAACTGGGTGCAGGGTGGCGACCTGCCCTGGCAAATTACGATGGAATATCCTTATCAGGGATATTTCCATGTACGCTCGGGTGAAATCAGTGACAACCAGACTTCCGAACTCTCCATTTCTTATGAAGTCATGAGTGACGACAACATAAGGTTTTACAAAAAGGTTTCCAGCGAGATTGATTTCGATAAGCTGAAGTTTTACATCGACGGCCAGTTGCGCGGCACCTGGAGCGGGACATCAACGGGATGGACACAGGAAAGCTTTCCGGTAGCACCCGGCAATCATACTTTCCTGTGGGTTTATCAAAAAGATTATGCTACCTCTGAAGGTGCCGACTGTGCATGGCTTGATTATATCGAGCTGCCAACCATGCTGGTAACCACCTTGTTTGCAGGCCCTGACGATGGCGTCTGCGAGGGCTTGTCCTATCAATGCATCGGAACGGCGACAAACCAGGATTCCGTATTCTGGAGCACCTCCGGAGACGGGACTTTCAGTAATGAAAATATTTTAACACCCATTTATACACCGGGTGAAAACGATATTCAAAATGGTGAAGTTGTGCTGACAATGGGCATCATCGATGTGGACGGAAATGAATATTCGGATGACATGACGCTGACCATTCTTTTTGCACCCGATCCTCCGGAAATGCCGGCAGGTCCTGACTATATTGATGTTTACAAAGACACCGAAACCGAATATGCAATTGCTTCGGTTGAGGGGGCTACCGACTACGAATGGCTGCTCGACCCGGAAGAGGCAGGTACTGTTTTCGGAATCGATACCACGGCCATCATTTACTGGAATGAAAACTATCTCGGTGATGCAACTCTTCAGGCCAAAGCACTGAACAATTGTGGTGAAGGTGAATATTCCGAGCCCCTACCGATTTTTGTGGATAACACTGTAGGCGTCTTCAGCACCCGTGATGATGTACGCATGAGCGTGGCGCCAAACCCGAATAAAGGTTCTTTCAGAATTCTCATCAAAACAGATTCGGATAAGCCCGTAAGTGTAAAACTGTTTAACAGCATGGGGCTGGAAATGTTTCGACTTGAAAATATCAACGCTAACAATGGTTTCGTTTATGATTATAGCCGCACAGGCCTGGCCGAGGGTGTCTATATCCTGATCATGGAACAGGGAGGTGAATATTTCAGCCGGAAGATCGTTGTTTTCTAAATAGCAGCTTTGATGTTTCCGCCTGCCGGGAGTGGTAACTGACCTGCCGGGAGGGCTTGCTCCGGCCAGGTTGGGAAAAACAGGAAAAAAGAACCGGTTTTTTTATATACTTTTGGCAAACTTTGACTAAAAGACGGATTTCAAATGAAAAAAATATTTACGCTTCTTTGCACTTTGACAATCATCTTTTTCACTGTTAACGCACAGGAAACCGGGAAAAATTACCATGAAGGTCAGGTTTTAATCCAACTGAAGAATGCAGATGCTTTGAACAAAATACTTTCTGATTATAACGCCTTCAACCTTCACAGCATACGAACAGTATCGGCCCGTTTTAACATCTACCTTTTGGAATTTGATACACGTGCAACCACCAACCGCTCAATGCTCAATGCCTTGAAAACCGAGCACGAAGTTGTCAACGTTCAGAACAATCATATTCTCGACAGAAGCTTGCGAAGCATCAATGATATTGAAGAAACGTATCCTGACGATTCGTTGCTTAATCTCCAGTGGGCTTTGAAAAATTACGGCGGGGGTGGAGGTATTTATGATGCCGATATTGATGCCACCGATGCCTGGGACATCACCACCGGGGGAGTGACATCATTGGGCGATACCATTGTGGTAGCCATTGTGGACGGCGGATCAGATATCTATCATGAAGATCTGCTTTTTTGGAAAAACTATGCTGAAATCCCGGGAAACAACATTGACGATGATTCCAACGGCTATGTGGATGATTACCACGGCTGGAATGCTTATGACCACGACGGGGACATTCCTTTCCATAACCATGGAACGCATGTCGGTGGAATTGCTGCTGCACACGGCAACAACGGCATCGGTGTAAGCGGGGTAAACTGGAATGTACAGATACTGCCTGTTGCCGCTTCCTCAACATCGGAGGCTACGGTGGTTGAAGGATTGTCATACCTCTATGTTGTACGTGAAACCTACAACCAGACCAACGGACAACAGGGTGCTTTTGTGGTGGCCGACAACTGCTCTTTCGGCGTTGACCAGGGACAACCTGAAGATTATCCCATCTGGGAAGCCATGTACGATTCGCTGGGAAAACTCGGGGTTTTAAGCTGTGCCGCCACGGCCAACCGTGCCTGGGATATTGACAGCGTGGGAGATGTACCCACGGCCTTTTCGACCGATTATATGATATCAGTAACCAATACGACAAATCGTGACGAGCTATACGGAGTGGCCGGTTACGGTGACACGACCATTGACCTGGGAGCCCCGGGGAAACTGATCATGTCAACACGTATTGGCAATACTTACGGATACAGCAGCGGCACGTCCATGTCCACCCCGCATGTTACCGGAGCCGTGGCTTTGATATTGTCCGCTGCAGATTCGAGCTTCATGACTGAATTTAAAAACAACCCGGCGGAAGGATGCCTGCTTATCAAGGATTACATCATGCTGGGGGTAGATACGCTGCCTACTTTGATTGGCAAAACCGTGTCGGAAGGCCGGTTGAATGTATTCAAGGCGATCAATCTTTTGCTTGATGCCCCAAACCTGTCAGGCAACATGGATTCTGTTTATGTAGAGTTGCCGATGAACAGCTCTTTTACGAAATCCCTGATCCTTACCAATACGGGAGGAGATACTATTTTTTATTCTATTGCTGTGGACGGAGAACCCGGCTGGCTTTCACTCAACCAGATGGAAGGAATATTGCCTTCGCAGGAATCCGATACAATTGAACTGACTTTTGATTCCAATGATCAGGACACCGGAGTTTATGAAACAGCATTGAACATTTCAGCAGATAATATTTTTACAAAAACAATACCCGTCCAAATGTTGGTTTATAATAACGTGGGAATTGATGACCATCCGGGAACAAATCCCGTTGTTACGGTTTATCCCAATCCTTTTCATTCGTTTGTCAACATAAGTTATCAAGGGTTAAAGACGGGAAACCTGTCGGTTGAAATTTTTGATCAGACGGGAAGAATTACCTGCCGGCAAAGCAGGAATTTACAACAGGCAAAAAACAGCCGGTTCACCTGGAGCGGCGCACATCCGGGAGTTTATTATTACCGGGTTACTTTAAACGGGAACGTGCTTAAAACCGGGAAGCTCATCAGATTTTAATCTTTATCTTTTCAAAATCCAGTACGAAGGATTTTGCAACTCTTTTCCTTTCCACACCTCAAAGTGCAGACGGGTCTGCCCGTCGGGGTTGGTGTAAATTTTACCGATCGCCTGTTTCACTTTAACATGTTCTCCTTTCGTGACGTAAACATCAACGAGATTGGAATAGACCGTAAAATAATCACCGTGTTTGATGATAACGGCTTTGTTGGTCGTCGTTATTTTTGCAATGCTCACAACCTCTCCATCGAACACCGCACGGGCATCTTCATTTTTATTTGTGGTGATGTTTATCCCGTTGTTTTTCGTTTTCACATATTTCAGTACAGGGTGCTGATGCACGCCAAACGTTTCGGAAACTACTCCCCTTTCCACCGGCCAGGGCAGCTTGCCCTTGTTTTCGGCAAAGTTGGCCGACAGGGCTTTTTCGGCAGGCGTCAGCACATACTTTTTACCGGTTTTGGCCTTTGTTTCCCTCGCAATGATGTCCTTTATTTTTTTGTTCAGCCGTTCAGCTTCCTTTTGCTTTTGCTTTAAGCGGGTTTTCAATTGTTTTTCTTTTCCGGAAAGTTCTTTGACCACCTGGTTTTTGCGGGCTTTTTCCTGCTCCAGCCTCGACATTTGGAGGTTCTCGTTATCGAGCAGTGCTTTTTTCTCCTCCAACTGCCGGTTCAGGTTCTTCAACTCATCCTCTTTTTCCTTTTCCATTTTCCGGATGGCATCGGCTTCTTTGTGCAGGTATGCTGCCAGTTGCTCAAGATACCGCAACCGCTGGTAAGCCTGGTTGAAATCTTCGGCAGAAAACAGAAAGATCAGTTTGTTGTATGCTGTCTGGTGGTGATAAGCGAAATAAACGATCCTGGCGTACTTTTTTTTCACCTCTGCCAGCTTTTTGGTCAGCCGGTCGATGGTTGCCTCATCTTCTTCAATATTCCTGCTCAGGGCCTTTATTTCGGTCCGAAGGGTTTCAATCAGTTCTTTTCTTGTTTTAATCTGTGAATTAATCAGCCTGATCTCATTTACGGTGGCAGATTTATTCTTCCGTGTTTTCCCAATCAGCTTACTGGTGTATTCGATTTCTTTCTCCAGCATTTTTCGTTTGGCCTCCAACTGGGATTTTGTTTCCTGGGCAGATAAGGAATTTACCAGGATGATAAGGCAGCATACAGCTATCGAAAAGTACCGGTTACTTCTCATCGGGATTATTGGTTAATTCCAGTTCTTTGTATTTCTTTGAAATCGTAAACGGAAACTTCAGGGAGTTGTCCATTTCTATCTTTTGAAAATCAACGTCAATGGTGATCGGCTTTTGAGAAGATATATTGATCAGCAGGTGCTTCGGAAAATATTTTCCGTCAATTTCAACGTAATCATCATAAATGACGACCAGCTTTTTATTGTCTTCGCCAAGTTCTTTCAACTCAACTCTTTTGATCTTAAAAAGGGAAGGATCGAGCCAGATATTCTGGATAAGCACTTTCGGGTTGTCTTCGCTTTTTCGTAAAAATTTCTTGAGTTTTTTTCTTTCCAGAATGGTAATCCTGTAAAGACCGCCGTCAATGGATGCCTTGTATTTGTTTACATCGTATTGGGTCAGGTCGTTGCCGATGATCATGGACTGAAGAATGGAATAATCGATGGTGGTATTCAGGATTTCTGCCAAAAGATGATATTGTCCCGTGAAATAGGTCTTATTCAACCGGTTGATAAATTTTACCGAATCGTTCGTCATCATAATGCGCGCCGCTTCTATTCCCAGTGCCGGTGAGAATGATATCCAGGTGATGCTGTCTTTTTTTATGCGCAGTTGCCCCCGCAGATTGGTGACCTTTCGCCCCTGCTGGTACCGGATGCTGAATTTGGCGTTCAGATAGTTGAACTCAAGCTGATTTTCAAGCATCTTGGAATAAAGGTAATTAAACCCGTATTCTTTCAGGGGTCTCTTTAAAGTGGTACGGGTTGACTTGCATGAAGAGACCATGCCCAGCAATGCCGTGAGCAATGCAAGTAAAATGATATTCCGGTATTTATTCATACAGCCTGCCATCTGCAATTTTTTTGTCCAGCAGTTCGGAATGATCTTTCTTTTCCTTTGCCAGTTTCCAGTACTTCAGGGCCTCTTTGTTTTTTCCGGTTTTGTAAAGGATGTCGCCATAATGCTCAAGGACAACCCCGCTTGAGTCGCCCCCGTTGTTTATGGCCTTTTTGATCCATTCCAGCGCATCCTGGTATTTCTGCTGCTTGTATAATACCCAGGCATAGGTATCCAGATTGCTGCTGTTATAAGGATCCAGTTCAACCGCTTTTTTCGCCATTTCAGCCGCTTTTTCAAGGTTTACCGAACGCAGGGAAAGATAATACGCGTAATTGTTCAGTACAATGGAATTTTCAGGATTGATCTTCAGGGCCTGGTCATAAGCTTTGTAAGATGCCTCATATTGCTCCAGCTCGTTGTAAGTGTCGCCCAGAGTAGAGTAAAACTGCTCAAGCAATGCATCGTTATTTACGACAAAATCTTTCCCCGACTCGAGGTAAGCTTTGGCCTTCACATAGTCTTTAAGCTGAAAGTTTCCGATACCGGCAAAAAAATACGGCAACGGATAGGACGGAAAAAGATCAATGACATCTTCCGAATCCTTTGCCAGTGCTTCGTAATCTTCAAGATACAGGTCGCTGAACAACAATTCTTCCCACAAAGCGTAGTTGGAATTGTCCTGTTTTAATATTTCATACAGAAGCTCTCTTGCTTTTTCATATTCTTTGTTTTCATAAAGCATGGAAGCATGGAAAGATTCAGACAGCACATTGTTTGGATGGGTCTTTTTCAGGATTTCCGAAAGCTCGAGCGCCTGTTTTTTCTGCTTTTCCGTCAGGTTTCCCGAGTAGTAGTTAAACAACAGATTGATCTTGGTCTTTAAATCCAGTTTGGGATTGGCAAAGCCCTGCTTCAGTTCTTCAAAAGATTTTTCATCTTCGCCTGTTTTTTTATAAAAGTCGGCCAGCGAGATATGTACATACGGGTCGTTGGGATTGATCTCCAGGATTTTCCTGTAGGCCCATTCTGCCTTTTCCGGCATGTTGTTTTTTGAACAATATTCGGCCAGCAAAGCATAATACCGCGGGTCATCGGGATTGATTTTGATCAGCTTTTCATATTCGGCCACTGCGCTGTCAGGCAGCCCGAGTTTGGTATAAAGCTGTACCTTTTGCTGGGAAAGCCGCTCATTGATGCCCACATTCTCTTCGATCCTGTTGTACATTTTTACCGCATTCGCATAGTCGCCCGTAAAGTAATAAGCATAAGCCATTTCCTGGAGGAAGTTCAGGTTATTCGGATATTCCTTTACCAGTTCCTCGTAAGTTGAAATATAATCATCATAGTTGCCCACTGATTTTGAAATGTTGGCAAACAAAACCTTGTACCACTGGTTTTTCGGGTTCAGTGCCACTGCTTTTTTAGCTGATACCAGGGCTTCGTCACTACGGCTCATTGCCTGAAGCAAGCGGGCTTTTTCATAATGGGCAGCCGGGTCTTCGGGATTGATCACTATGGCCTTATCGAACAATTCCAGCGCCTGCTGAAGATTTCCCAGCTCCCGCTGGCTTACGGCCTGCATAAAAATATCCGCTTCCTGACGATGGTCATTCAGCGTGATTTCCTGTTTGGTCGTTTTTTCTGCCGTCTTTTTGGATGCCGAACATGCAAACAGCCCGAAAACGACAACAGTAAAAACAAGGGATTTTATTATGTAATTCATGTATTCCTGAAAAACGTTTAATTTTATTCATGCCCCGTATGGCCGAAGCCGCCGGCTCCCCTTTGGGTTTCATTCAACCGGTCAACCTCGATCAGTTCTGCTGTGGCGTGCTGCGAAATGATCATCTGCGCAATCCTGTCGCCATCTTTTATCTCATACGGCTGATCAGAAAGATTGATGATGATCACCTTGATTTCGCCTCTGTAATCGGCGTCAATGGTACCCGGCGTGTTGAGTACCGTTATCCCGTGTTTGATGGCGAGGCCGCTGCGGGGACGTACCTGTGCTTCGTAACCGATGGGTAGTTCGATGTATAAACCGGTAGGTATCAGTGCCCTTTCCATCGGGCGGAGCACCACCGGCTCGTCAAGACCGGCCCTTAAATCCATGCCTGCCGATGCTTCCGTTTCGTATTTTGGAAGCGCATGCCTTGATGTATTTACTATGCGGACTTTCATTTGATTTCATGGTAAAAAACGGGCAAAAATAGTGAATTAAAGGGGATGTTTATCCTAATCTATCATAAGAAATTACAATACAGCACAATTAAAGGTAAGGATGCGGCTATTTTCAGGCATTACCCCCCGCTTTTTTAAGCGTCCCGCTTAAAGTTTTAACACCATACCTTTCCCGCTATCCCCATTCACACAAGACACTACCCTATTCTCATCCCCGTTTAGCGGGTCAGGCGCCGGTTCAATTTCTTCTTTTCAACAACAAACGCTACCGAGAGATAAACAAGAATAAAAATGCCCGCTGTAATAATCTGCATCGTTGTCTGTTGTAAATCAAGATATCGGTACATGAAAAAGAGCAGAATAGCGAGCGCAGAATATAAAACCAACCGGCCGTATTTGTAACTGACTTTGTACACTCTGCGCCCCCAGAAAAACGAAATCATCATCATGCTGAAATAACAGGCAAAGTTGGCCCAGGCAGAGCCCACATAGCCGTATTTGGGGATGAGTATCACGTTAAGCACAATGGTTACCGTGGCTCCGAAGATAGCTATTGCAGCGCCATACAGCGTTTTGTTGGTGAGCTTGTACCACACGGATAGATTGTAAAAAACACCGAGAAACAGTTTGGCCATCAACACAATGGGCACGATCATTAGTCCTTCCCAGAAAGCCGGGCCGATAAAATATTTGACAATATCCAGATTTAGTGTAACGGCAAGGAAGATCAGCCATGTAAAAATCACGAAATAGGTCATCACATCGCTGTAAATGGCTTTGGCTTCTTTCTTCCCCGACTCCCTGAAAAAGAAGGGTTCGGCAGCATAGCGAAACATCTGGATGAACAGCATCATCAGGATGGCCAGCTTGTAATTTGCCCCGTAGATACCGATCTGCGCTTCAGCTTCTTTCACGGTGTCAACCGGAAGCAGGTATTTTAAAAGTATTTTATCTGAAACTTCATTGATCATCCCGGCCACGCCGATAATCAGTATGGGCAGCCCGTACGCCAGCAGTTTTTGTAAAAGTGCTTTTTCTATCCTGAAACGGAAAGCGCGCAGCTCGGGGATCATCAGAAACAAAACCGACAGGGAACTGATCAGATTGGCGATAAAAACAAAGATGATCATATTCTCGTGGCTGTAAACCGGCAGCCCGGAAAGTTTGTCGCCGTAAACACGGGGGATGATTAGTAAAAAGGTGAAGTTCAGCACAATGTTGATCACCACGCTGATGATCTTGATCAGTGAAAAGCGCCGGGCCTTGTTTTGATATCTCAGATAGGCAAACGGCAACGAGGTAAAGGCGTCCACCGCAACGATGATGGCAAGCAGCAAAATGTATTCGGGGTGTCCCGAATATTGAATGCCGCGGGCAATGTCGCCGAGAAAAAGAACCACCAGCAACACAAATGCAACGGAAGTGATCAATAATGAACCCGTAGCCGTGTTGAAAACCTTGTTGGGTTTCTTCTCCAGTTCGGCATACCGGAAGAAGGCGGTTTCCATTCCGTAGGTCAGGAAGACCATGATCAGCGCTACCCAGGCATACAGTTCTGTAATTTGTCCGTAATCATTTTGCGAAAAAATCCGTGTGTAAAAAGGGACCAGCAGGTAATTGAGTATCCTGGGGATAATCGTGCCGAGACCGTAGATCACGGTTTCGCCCGCCAGTTTTTTTATCGGATTGATTGCCATATTCAATGTGGTGGAGCCAAAATTAGAGATAATCCTTTACTGTCAAAGGTTATTTTCCAAAATTTCTCCACCGGAGCATCATCCGTTTTCCATCTTGCGGAATTTCAGGGTAAAAACGGTTCCCTCACCCTCTGCTGATTCAAAAGTGATCTCCCCTCCTATCTCCTGCATAATGTTTTTTACAATGGCCAGTCCCAGACCGGTGCCGGTGGACTTTGTTGTAAAATACGGCTGGAAAATTTTGGCTTTTTGCTCATCGGGAATACCTTTTCCATTGTCTGAAACCGTAACAACAAAGTATTTGTTTTCTTCCTTCAGATCAATGTTCACAAACCCCTCCCCTTTTTTGTCGATTGATTGTATTGCGTTCTTTATCAGGTTATTGAACAATCGGAGCAAATCCTTTTCAAATGCCGGTGTAAAATATTTCCCGCCGGTAGTCTCTTTCCGGTAATTGATGTTGACGGAGGTATTGTTTTTAAAAAGCTGCACCGATTCACGGATTACATTGTCGAGATCAACTTTTTCAAAATTCCTTACCCGGGTTGTGGCCAGATCGGAAAACATTTCAGCCACTTTATCGAGTGATTCAATCTGGCTGATCAGTGAGTTACTGATATTTTTCACTTTTTCATCCAGATTCTTATCTTTTTCCCGGAAAGCTTTTTCGAGGTATTGCACGTTCAGTTTCATGGGCGTCAGCGGGTTTTTTATCTCATGTGCGATCTGCTGGGCCACTTCCCGCCAGGCGCTTTCCCTTTCCGACTGTTTGAGCAGCTCGGCACTTTGTTCGAGTTTGTCGATCATCTTATTGTACTCCGTGATCAATTGACCAATTTCGTCCTCATTTGCCCACGGTATCGGCTTGTTCGGCTTATCGATCTGTATGGCCGCAATGTTTTCCTGAAGCACTTTCATGGGCCTTGTAATGAGCCTTGACAAGGCAACCGCAATGAATGCCCCGATGATCCCGAGGAAAACAAACAGGTTGATAAAGGTAAATATCATCAAATAGTAAGCCTGTGTCACCTCTGTTTGTTTCGCAAAGTACGGCAGGTTCACTATTCCTGCGGCTTGTTCACCACCGAGCTCCAACGGCGCGTAAGAAGAATAATACGACACCTCCCCTATTTTCTCGCGGGTAAAATAAAAGAGCTTGCTTTTCACCATCAGCTCCTCGTAAGCCATCGGATTGATGTTTTCCGAAAGCAATCCCAGATTGAAAATTTCAGGCCGTGAAGACGCTACAAGATGTCCCGCCGGATTGAAAATGTTGATATCGGAAAAGAAGACGCGTGAAAACTTGATCAGCATTTGCTGCAGTTGCGGCTGTTCAATCGCAGTAAGGTCCGTCATTCCCCCCAGCTTATCCTGTAGTTCGATAATGACCGAATTTGTTTTTTCATTCAATTGTTCAACCAGCTTATTTTCATTGCTTTGGTTGATATAATATAAAGTGATGACCGCCAGCAGGATGATGATGATTGAAATGGTTGAGATAAAAATCAACTGCAGCCGGGCCTGGAAACTTCGGCGCAACAGCCGGGGAATGTCTTTCCAGTATAAAAGCATCAAAACCACCAGTACGCTGGATGTGAAAATGATGAATAACAGAGAAAAGGAAAGTAACTGCACCGACAGCTTTTTGAACGGTCGGCTGACGATCAGGTATTCATTATCCGATATCCGGATTTTGTAATGCGTGTATTTGTCAAGTGTAAAATACTGTTTTCCAGGATATTTTATCAGGAACTGATAATTTGTGTGATAGGGAAAATCTCCAAATTTATAAACCAGCAGATTGTCTTTATACCGTGCATAGGAATAATTAGATAAGTCAATATCACTTTTTCGGTTTGCGAGTAGCTCGGGATAACCAATCCCTTCAGGAATAAATTTGTTGTAAAACTCAATAAAAATATTCTGGTAACCGGTAGTATCCTTCTGGTCAGGGAATGAGAGTTTTCCTAAATAGTATATGCTTTCAGGGTCAAGGTTCAGTAAATAAAGATAGGGTGATTTGGTTGGAGAGCCGAATTCCCTGACCATTTCCTCAAAATAATCGGAACATCCCGAAACCAGCCCTTCAGGTTGTATTTCAATGAGTTGTCCTTTATTGCAAATGGTAATTTGTATGTCATATTTTCTGCTGCTGTTTCTGAAATACTTTACTGATATGTAGTCTTTTATCTGTGACTCAACATTGAGAACACTTCTGTTTATCATTTCGTTAAACGCAGAATCTGTTTTTATTCTCTTTTCAAAACCCGAAAATTCCTGCTCCAGCTTTTTGTCTTTTGTAATACTCAATAACTCAGCCGTAAGTTTTTGATGCACCTCGCTTTTTCTGTTTTCCGACAGGTTGATCACAACGGCAAATGATGCGGAAAACAAAATCAGAATCAACAAATACTTTAATATGTTAATTCCCTGATCGATAGATGGAACCCGTATGATCAGCAGAAAAAAGATGACAAATAAGGTTGTTGTAACCGGAATTGTAAATCCACCGGGATACAACAGTAAACCAAGCGTTCCCAAAAGAACAAAAATGAAAACATGCAACCCGAAAGGAACAGGGATTTTCAGTATATGCTCTCCGAGCGCTCTGCTGAAAAACAAAATTAAGAATGCCGTTAATAAAACAGATATCAACGCAATATAAGTATTGATTCCTCCGAACTTGATGCCGATGAACGCATTGTAGGGCAAACTTTGTATCAGTTGAAACAGGTAAATAAATGCTGCAAAAGATACGAGCCACAGTGTTATATCCCATATTATCAACAGGATACGTAGTTCACCGATTCTTTTTTTCAATACATTGATTTGAAATTTCTTATACAGGCTGACACTTAAAAACAAGATAAGCACGCCGGTGATCAACTGGTCCCCCAAAGAGTTCAAACCGATGGGCAACTCCGGTATCGTTTTAAAAAGATCGGTGTTTTTCAGGACTCCAGGAAATTGAAAATAGTAATCTATTACCCTCAATATCAAGAGGTCAAGTAGTGTAAACATCCATTGTATTAAACGATTTTTAAAAGGAAACAATTTCCCGTTGTAGAAACTTTGGATACCCAGCGCAATGAAAATATATATCAGTATATAAAGAGCCAGTAAAATGAACAATATGGTTTCTGAAACTCCGGATGGGTTGTTATTGATAATACCTATGAGAAAATTACCATTACTATCTGTCAGATAGTCATTTGCATCTTCCTTATCAAGGGTGAACCATAATTTTCCACTGGAAAATAAAGCGTTGTTAAACCGTGATTTTTGTTGATTTATACTTAGGCATTTCAGTATATTTTCAAAAAGGTAAATATCGTATTTCTGATATTTTTCATACTCAACTAGATAAGTGCCAGTTTGGTTCTTGTATATCTTTTGATGCTGAAAATCAATGTAATGAATGGTATTTGGAATGATATTATTATTCCAGAAAAATAACCGGTCATTTTTATAGATCAGAACCAGTGTTTCATTTTTCTCTACCGCTCTTTCCAGTTTTGGCCATAAGTTTTCCTGTTTTGTCGTATCAAGTAAACTTTCAATTGTTTTTATTTTTTCAGATAACTCATTTAACGACCTGTGTATTTTTTGGTTATACCGGTCTGTCTGCTTTTCGGAAAGAACACCGTCAATAAAGTAAATGGCCGCAAAAACCAGAATGGTAATCGCTGCCATGATAAAATACCTTATCGTATTCCGTTCGGTCATAAATAATTAACCTTTGATCATTATAAAAACAAATCTAAAGGTAATTATTTTTGCTTTGCAACAAATATCATGCTTGAATAGTTATTCTTTTTTTTGGCCTTTTTATTTAAACCATATCCTTTGCGTAAAGCATTTAACGGTGAGAATTTTTTATTCAAATACTTTTCACTTAATAAAGATACATAATATGCATCAAACTTCATAGGCTGTGTCTCAACGATTTTAAACCCGTGTTTATCAAGCAATAAGCGAATTGTATCGGGAGAAAAATGATACAGATGTCGCGGAACGTCCAACGCGGCCCATTTGTCCTGATAATGTTTAAAATCTGTGGATTCAATATTTGGAACAGCAATTATACAATAGCCATCTTCTGTAAGCTTTTCCCGAATGTTTTCAATGGTCTTATTCAGGTCAGGGATGTGTTCCAGTACATGCCATAATGTAATGATATCAAACGATTTATCAGGGAATGTTGAAAGCTTATCGTTTTCATATATCTCAAGATAATGTTTTTCTCTGGCAAAATTCCTAGCCATTCTGTCCGGTTCAATTCCTTTAACATTCCAACCTTGTTTTTTAAAATAGGCGAGGAGTTCGCCCGTGCCTGAACCTATATCTAAAATGGTTTTCCCTTTTGCAAATCTGTTGACAAGTTTATATTTTTTACGAATATTTACAGCGCGTAATGCCTGATATACAATGTCTTTTGCATTTCTTTTTCGTGCAGTGTGTGAAAGATAGTCTGATGATTTATAATACTTTGATAACTCCTCGTCTGGTGGTCGTGGGTTGGTAAAAACGAACGAACAAGATAAGCAACGAACAAGCGTAAATTCTTCATTCGTCAAAAAATAATCTTTTGTTTTAAGAAACAATTCAAATTTATCCGATCCACATACCGGGCAGTTATTTATGAATATTGTATTTTTTTGTTCCACGTGAAACGAGCTTTTAAATCCTTCCGATAAACACAGCAAGAATATTAATGTCAGCAGGGGAAACACCGCTTATTCTTGAGGCCTGCCCTATCGTTTCGGGACGTATTTTATCTAATTTCTCACGGGCTTCATACGATAAGGATTTCAGACTGAAATAATCAAAGTCAGGCTTTAACGGTATGTTTTCCAGTTTTGCCAGTTTTTCGGCCATCTCTTTTTCTTTTGAAATATATCCCTCATATTTTACGAGGATTTCGGTTTCTTCCACAATTTCATCATCAAGCTTTTTTTGATCAATAAAATTCCTCAATGGTTCGTTTGCTTTTATGAGGTGGTCAATATTTATTTGCGGCCGGAGTAAAACAGTTGAGAGTTTAACTTTATGTTTTAACGGATTGGTGTTGTTTTCTTCCAGGATATGATTTATCTCTTCCGGGGAAATACTGTTTTGTTTTAAAAATCTTTCCAGAAGATTTGTTTTTTCCAATTTATTATTAACCTGTTCCATTCTTTCCTTACTGGCCAGACCGATTTCAAAAGAGCGTGGCGTCAATCGCAAATCAGCATTGTCCTGTCGCATCAGAATTCTGAATTCAGCACGTGAAGTAAACATGCGATAAGGTTCATCAATACCTTTTGTAATCAGATCATCAATCAGTACACCGATATATGCTTCCTGGCGTTTCAAAATAAATTCAGGTTTTTGATTGATTTTCAGGTGTGCGTTGATACCAGCGATCATTCCTTGTGCAGCAGCTTCTTCATAACCGGTTGTGCCATTGATCTGACCGGCAAAATAAAGATTTTCGATCTGCTTTGTTTCCAGCGTATATTTCAACTGGGTAGGAGGGAAGTAGTCGTACTCGATAGCATATCCGGGCCGGAAAATTTTAGCCTTTTCAAATCCGGGAATCTTGCGAAGCGCTTTTAACTGGATATGGTCGGGCAATGATGAAGAAAAGCCGTTTACATAATATTCCACCGTATCCCACCCTTCCGGTTCAATGAAAAGCTGATGGCTTGTTTTATCTGAAAAGCGTTCGATTTTGTCTTCTATAGAAGGGCAATAACGTGGTCCGATACCCTGTATTCTGTCGTTGAACATGGGTGATTCATCAAAACCTATTTTCAGCACATCATGAACTACGGGGGAGGTGTAAGTGATCCAGCAACTTTTTTGTTTTGTTAGTTTTGATTTTTTCAAATAAGAAAAATTCCCGGGTTTTTCATCTCCTTTTTGTTCTTCCATTTTGGAAAAATCAATTGTCCTGCCGTCAACCCTGACCGGTGTTCCGGTTTTCAGTCTCGCTGTTTCAAATCCGCGAGAAACCAATTCTTCGGTCAAACCGGTGGAAGCGGGGTCTCCTATTCTGCCCCCGGGAAAGTGTTTTGTACCAATATGTATGATCCCATTTAAAAAAGTACCATTGGTCAGAATGACTGTGTCGCCGTATATTTTCAATTGCATGGCCGTCTTAACCCCAATCACACGATTTCCGTCAAAGATCAGACCGGTCACCATATCCTGCCAGAAGTCAAGGTTGGGTGTTTTTTCAAGCATCCGTCGCCACTCCAGAGAAAATAACATCCTGTCGCTTTGTGCACGGGGACTCCACATGGCAGGACCTTTTGACTTGTTCAGCATGCGGAACTGGATCATGGTCTTGTCTGTAACCAATCCGCTGTAACCACCCATTGCATCAATTTCACGGATGATTTGTCCCTTGGCTATGCCACCCATTGCCGGATTGCATGACATTTGTGCAATGGTATTCAGGTTCATCGTGATCAATAAAACCTTTGAACCGAGATTCGCGGCAGCAGCGGCAGCTTCCGAGCCACTGTGTCCGGCACCAACAACTATCACGTCATAATTCTCTAACATGGGACGTATGTTTCACGTGAAACAATCAGGAATTTTTTTGGGGGAGCAAAGATAAATAATAATCCTCTTTCTTTCTCATTACTTTTTTCTGTTCGGTCGTTTGATCATCATAGCCTGTCAGATGCAAAATGCCATGAACCATAACCCTGGATAATTCATTTAAAAATGAGACGTTCTGTATTTTTCTGTTTTCTTCAACACGATCAACGCTGATATAAATCTCCCCTGAGATGATTTGCTTGTTATCTGAGTTTGAAAATGTGATTATATCCGTTAACGTATCGTGACCAAGATATTTTTTATTTATTTGATGGAGGTAACTGTCATCGCAAAAGATGAAATAAATCTCACCTGTCACAAAATTTTCGTTTGAAATGACACTTTTAAGCCACTTCCGTAAATTTTCAAGATGTGTATTTGTTAATGAAGCCGGAGTCCCGGAGAAGCTGATCATATATTGTTGCCCTGAACTTTGTGTTTTGTTTTGCTCCTGAAGAAGTTCTGAAGTTTGTTTTTTCGATCTTCAAATACTTCGTTATGCAAGGCGCCCACATCAAAAATAAAGGTAACTACATTGTCGTCTTTTAATACAATTTCGTCAACCAGTTTCTTTATGATATAAATCTTCTTGTTTTCCTCGTTGTCGAGGACGTTTACCAGATCAATTTTTTTCTTGTCCAGTAACAGGATCAACTCGTCTGACACAGGTTGGACTGACAGTTTAACTTGCTGATATCCAGGCCTGTAAGTTAGCTTTACACCGATTCCGTCCTGGTAACTTGGAATCAGACTGATGAACTCGGTCAGTGACATTAAAATATTCCCGTAATACGTTTCACTGATCTGAAACTGAGAAAAAAGCTCATCAACGAATTGCTCTATCTGAGTAATTGACTTCGGATCAATAGTTCTACTGAAAAAACCCTTTTTTTTCGTTGCCATGTTCCCCTTTATATTTATACTTATACTTTGATAATAGCTCTTTGTAGTATGGCGACATCTGAATAGGAACAGCTAAAAAAATCTCTTTTATGTTTCTATTTTCTTGATTTTCCACTTCAAAAATAACATTTTTCTGAAATATCCTAACATTTTTCCCTTCTTTTGACTCACGTTTTTTATCTTTCTCCCTTTCAAGAAGGGCTTTTTCAGACTGTAACAGCCTGACTTCTATGCTTTTTTGACGTTCCAGGGTCTCTTGTGAAATTTTTCTGTTTATTATGTCTTTTTCTGTTTTTTCCATCTCTTTTATCAGTTCATTTAGTGCACTACCGTTTCCCTGATTACTTTTCATCTGGTTAATATATTCCTGAAGCCTTCTTCGTATTTCACTCTGCATGGCAGCCATCCGAGCCAACTCCTCACTGTTGCCGTTCATCCCGTCTTTTCCTTTCATTCCTTTCTGTTTTGCTCCCTCACCCATACTTTTATTTAGCTGATTCTGCATTTTGCTGATCTGCTGCAAAGAGGGTTGCTGACCTTTCCCGGGAGTAGGACATTGTTGTCCCGGCTTGTTTCCTGACATTTGCATGCTCATTTGCATTTTATCGAGAGATTCGGACAACATTAAAGCCAGATTATTAATTGAGGTCATTGCATATTGCTGCTTGCTTAAAGCATTACCCTTTTTCCTGTCGTGCAACAGGGATGTCGTTTTATTCAGGTTTGTGTTTATTTTTTCCGATTCTTTAACGATAAAAGGTTGGATCATTATTTGCCTTTTACTGATTGCAACCAAAGAATCATGGACAATCGAAAAATCTTCCTTCAAAAGGTTTATCTGATCAATATTGCTTGTGTACCGGGGATCATTCAGCGAAGTTTCTCTCACATCACCCATGATCTTTTCGAGTTTGAAGCTTAAATCAATCAGGTTGTCAAGCAGCTTCTTGATTTGTTCGGCATCTTCACCCATACGCGATTGCATGGCTGATTGCATCATCATATTCAGGTTGTTGGCCATTTGCTTCATTTTCTGGCCTGCCTGCGACTGATTTTGTGATGCCTTTTTTTGTTTTCCGTTCTCCAGATTTTGTTTGGCATCATCCAACTGTTCATCAATGGAATTCATTTCCGTTGTGTCGGGGCTGAAATCAAATGGTTCTTCAAGTTCTGAATTCAGCTTTTCTGTTTCCTCTAAACTTTTTTTTATCTGATCAAATTCTTTATTGATTTTATTTTGCTCATCGAGTGATTTGTTTTTTTCAATCTCTTTCTGTTTTGTTTTCTTTGCCAGATCTGATTGTTTGTTCGCCAGTGAATCCAGTTTATTGATGGTTTCTTCAACCTTTTTCTGAAACTCCAACTGTTTATAAAGTTCAAGATTCTGATCCAGGTTAGTTTTTAATTCATTGTTGTTTTTCTTCAAATCCTCGAGTAATTTATTGAGTTGTTTTTTATCAATTTTGTCGAGCTCTTTTTTCATCTTTTCAAGTTGTTTTTTCAGCTCCTCATTTGTCAGTTTTTTAAACATTTCGTCAAGCTGATTTTCCTGATCTTTCAATTCCTGGCTTTTTTCTTTATTAACCAGCTCTTCATAATTTTTAATCTGCTCGTTGAGCTGTTCCAGTTTTTCAAGTTCTTTCTGGATGGCCATTTGCTTATCCAGCAATTCATCCAGTTCCTGCTTGTCTGCCCAGTTTTGGTTTTTCTTATCAATGAGTTCCCTTCGTTTTTCATCGATCTGCTTATTGAGTTCCGTTAACTCAGCGATGGCCTGTTTTATCTTTTTTTTAACCTGATCAGATTTGTCGGCCAGCATGTCTTCGATTTCGGATTTATCAGGCAGATACAGATACAATACCGGTGTTCTTGCCTTTTTGAACCCATTTATGGCATCGTTGTCCCTGACTTCAAAAAAGTAGCTCATGCTTTCTCCAGGTTTTAATCCAACCTGTTTTGTTAAAAAAGTAAAGCTGAAAGACTGTTGCGGCACTTCAAGGTTAATCGGTAAATTCTCAGTTTCCCATTTGTTATTTTCTCCGGTTTCTGTTTTGTGATAGAATTTTAATGAATGAAAGCCATAATCATCGCTGATCATTCCCGTGAAATAGAGGTTTCCAAAAAGAGTCTCTTCTTGTGTTTGATTGACGTCAATGACGGGGTATTGATCTTTGATCACCTGCACGGAAAAACTTAAAGAATCGGTATTTTTCACAAATTTATTCTCTGCTGACATCGTGTAGTAAAAGTTCTTCAATGCTTTCAGTGAATATTCAAAGGAATTGTTCGCTCCCGGGTCAAGCGTAATGACCTGATCATCTGTTTTGAAAAGAACATGTCGTGTGTCTTTTGTATAAATTTTCCAGGCAATTTTACTTCCTTCCGGTACGACAAGATCGCCGGAGTTTTGAATGATGTCCGTTCTTTTTTTAAGGTAAGCAGGATATTCAACCTTCACGTCAAAACTGAAAATAATCGGCTTCGGGAAAACTTTGATCTTGTATTTTTCGCCGAGGTAATCTTCTGTTTTCAGTTTAAAATAAGTATCTTTATTCAGGTCTTTGAATGTGTACTCATACAGCCCCGGTTTAAATTCTTTCATTTTGTATGTATAGCTGCCATCGGTTACCCAAATCTTTGCGGGAATCTCTTCGCCGGTGACTTTTACCTTCAATGAAAAATCTTCATGTTGCAATGTTTCCAGTTTTTTATTTAAAACCGAAATGGTGTATGGTAACGGTTTTTCATAATAGGCATTATGATGAACGATCCGTTTTGAAGGTTCGGTGATAAAAGCTGGTGTGATGATCAGGATCAGTAAAATGATTATCGCAGTTGGCAAAAAGTAAGGTAAATACCTTTTGTTCTCCGATAATTTGACCGCCTTTGTAAATGGGACGGGGGTGAGGTCTGCTGATTTCTGATCTATTCCTGCAAGTAACAACTCCAGCTCCTCTTTGTCAGATGCTTCGTCTATTTGTTCGTGAAGTTGCAAAACATTCAGTAATCTGTCGCTGACTTCAGGAAAATGTTTTCCGATGAGTTGGGCGGCCTCTTCACGGCTGATTGTTTTCCCGATATGGAGAATTTTAAATAATGGAATAAAGACATAATAAATCAATACACCTGTCACAACAGCGATAAAAGAATAGAAAATAACCGTTCTGACGAGAACACTACTCCATGAGAAATACTCTATCAGGTTAATAACAAGGAACAAAGCAGCGATTATTGAAAGGCTGATGATCAGTCCTTTCAGCATCTGATTTTTGTAATACTTCTTTACAAAATCAGCGATCTTTTTCTGCAATATGTTAAAATCATTCTTCATGGACAACCTTGTCTGATTCATTCCTGTCTGAACAGTGAGTCAAATATGTTTACTTTTGGCAAAGATATTAATCAATTACCTTAAAATGTATAATATGAAACGTAGTTTAACATTACTTATTCTTTTACTTATTACAACAACCTTTTTTGGCCAGTGGAACACCAATTATAATATTGACGGGAAAGGAATGAATGCTCCATCGCCGTTAAGCCCTCAATACCTTTATGATTGGCAAAGCCCATACCTTGGTGATTATGATGTAAAATTTTACTGGCTGGACATTAACGTCAGTGATGTTTCAACCTTTGTTTCCGGAAATGTAACCATTAATGCTGAAAGCAAGGTGGCTCTGGACACTTTTGCTTTTGAACTAATCCCTGTGATGACGATCGATTCTTTTTTCATTGACGGAACAAAATATACTTCATACACATATGAGGGAGATGATGCTTTGTTTCCGGTGGATGAAATTGAGGCGGGCACTAATTTTTCCGCCAAGATATATTATCACGGTGATCCTGGTTCCGGTGGTTTCTTTTCGGGTATTTCTCATGGCTACAGTTCACAATACGGGAAAAATGTTGTCTGGACACTCTCGGAACCCTTTTCTGCAAAAGAATGGTTTCCTGTTAAACAGGACCTTGAAGACAAAGCCGATTCGGCATGGATATTCCTGACGACCGATTCATCATTAATGGCGGGCTCCGAAGGATTGCTGACAAAGACGGTTAATCTTGGTAACGGGAAAACCAGGTATGAGTGGAAAACCAAATATCCTATCGATTATTATCTGATCTCTTTTGCTGTTTCCGACTATCAGGTTTATAATATTTACGCCCATCCCGATGCAATGAACGGCGATTCCATTTTAATCCAGAATCTTATTTATGACGCGCCTAACTGCCTTGAGAATAATAAAGCCGGCATAGATGAAACGGCAGAATTTATTGAACTTTACTCCGATTTATTTTCACTTTATCCTTTTTCTGACGAAAAATATGGTCATTGTTTAACCCAGTTGGGGGGAGGTATGGAGCACCAAACCATGACAACAATCGGGGGATTTTCTTTTCATCTGGTTTCGCACGAACTTGGCCACATGTGGTTTGGCGATAATGTGACCTGTGCCACCTGGAGCGATATCTGGATAAACGAAGGTTTTGCCACTTATTCCAACTGTCTTGCCGAAGAGTATATCAATGGCTGGGCAAGCGGCAAAGCATTTATTACCAGTGCTCAGAGTAGCGCGATGTCATCCCCGGGTGGCAGTATTTATATTCCTGAAGATGAGATCTACGAAGGAAATGAATGGCGTATTTTTAATGGTCGGCTATCGTATGATAAAGGCGCAGTTATTCTTCACATGCTAAGACATGAGATACAGAATGACAGTGTTTTCTTTCAGGTTTTGAAAACTTTCCAGGCGGATTTTACCGACAGCACAGCCACCGGTGAAGACTTCAAAAGTGTGGCTGAAGATGTGACCGGAATGGATTTTGAGGATTTCTTTGATCAGTGGTACTATGGAGAAGGTTACCCGATTTATGATATTGAGTGGTACAATTTAAGTGGCTCTTTCTTTATGACGGCCACCCAGACTACTTCTTCATCAACACCCTTATTTAAAATGTTGATGGACTATAAACTTACCTTTGACGATGGTTCTGATACAACCGTTCAGTTTAATCAGACGGATAACGTAAATAACTTCTCGGCTTATTTCGGCAAAAAAGTAATCCAGGTTATTGTTGATCCCGAACATTGGACCATGGAGAAAGTTGATAATATTATGGTTGGCGTTGAAGAATCCGAATCTCCTGTATTTTTTACTGTCGGGCCGAATCCGGTAAAAAATAATTTAAACATTTATTTTGCCAATCTTCCGGTAAATACAAGAACCATCGACGTAACCGATCTGTCGGGAAGAAACCTTGCTTCTTTTTCTTCATCAGATAATAAAACAACTATTGACTTTTCCCTGTTCAGTAAAGGAATATACATGATCCGGGTAACTGACGGTGACAATACTTTCATCAGGAAAATCATCAAATAAGGTCTTATTGACCATCAGGATAAAAAGGCATATATTATATAATGTGTGCCTTTTTTCTACCTTTGGTCTGAATTTTTTTAACACAAAAGCATTTTGACGGATCAAACCCATAAAAATCATTTCTCTTTTTTAAAGTATTTTGATCTCAAGATGGGGATTGTGGGTGGTTTGTTTTTGGGAACAGTTGTTTTTCTTATCAACTTTGACCATGGCACCGTGAATGCTTTAATTGCAGCATTGAAACAAGCTACTTATACTTTTTTTGCCGGCGGTTTTATGCTCCGGCTCACCGAAAATGTTGCCGTCAGTATTGACGGTTATTATAAAGCCATCATTACAGCATGCATTGTATCTACCATCGTTGCTGTAACGCTTACGTTCATTGTACATTCGTTAAGGGGAACACCTGAACCTTTCCATTCAACTATTCCTACCATGGTATTTTCACCCTGGGGCTTTTTATGGTGGGCTATCCGAAAGAAAAGAAGACAACTGAAAACTGTCGGGGATTAGTATCTTTGCACCCTCAATTGATTTTTTATGAATACAAGAAAAGTGAGGGTGCGTTTTGCACCCAGCCCGACCGGGCCGCTTCATATTGGAGGTGTTCGGACAGCTTTATACAACTTCCTTTTTGCCAGGAAACACGGAGGAAAATTCATTCTTCGTATTGAAGATACTGACCAGACCCGTTTTGTTCCGGGTGCAGAAGAATATATAATCGAATCTTTTAAATGGTGCGGTATTCAGTTTGATGAAGGGGTTACGACGGGTGGCCCTTACGGCCCTTACCGGCAATCAGAAAGAAAAGCCATGTATCGGAAATACGCTGAAATGCTTCTCGAGTCGGGAAACGCTTACTACGCGTTTGATACTTCCGAAGAACTTAGTGAACTAAGAAAGCTATTTGAAAAAAAGAAAAAAACTTTCACATACAATGCCTTTGAACGTAAACAGCTCAAAAACTCACTTGCGTTAAGTAAGCAAGAGGTTGATGAACTTTTTGAAAAAAAAACACCTTATGTGATCCGGTTCAAAATGCCGGAAAATGAAATAATCATAATGAACGATCTCATCAGGGAAAAAGTGGAAGTGAATACATCCACCCTGGATGATAAAATTCTTTTCAAATCTGACGGCATGCCAACTTATCACCTCGCCAATGTGGTTGACGACCATTTGATGGAAATAAGCCATGTGATCCGTGGCGAAGAATGGCTTCCTTCGTTGCCACTTCATGTATTGCTTTATAAAGCTTTTGGCTGGGATACTCCCGAATTTGCTCATTTGCCATTACTGCTAAAGCCTGACGGAAACGGAAAATTGAGCAAACGTGATGGTGATCGCCTTGGGTTTCCCGTTTTTCCGCTTCAATGGAAAGACCCCAAAACCGGAGAAATCTCAACGGGTTATCGCGAAGATGGGTATTTCCCCGAAGCATTTGTGAATATGCTTGCTCTGCTTGGCTGGAATCCCGGTGACGAAAGGGAACTGTTCATAATGGAAGAACTAATTGAAGCATTCTCCATTGAACGGGTAGGAAAATCGGGCTCCAGGTTCGATCCCGAAAAAGCAAAATGGTTCAACCATCAATACCTCATCCGGAAATCCGATGAAGAGCTGGCTGATTTATTTTCACCGATCTTAAAAGAAAAAGGAATAGAAACTTCCATAGAAACGATTATCAGAATAATTAGTCTTGTCAAGGAACGTGTTGCTTTTGTTCATGAATTATGGGATCAGTCCTATTTCTTTTTTATCCGTCCCGAAGATTACGATCCCAAAACGGTAAAAAAACGGTGGAAGACTGATTCGTATGAACACATTAGCCGGATAAAAGAACTATTGGCCGATATTGATGATTTTTCTTCAGAAAATATAGAAAAGATTGTCAAAGCCTGGATTGAGGAAAACGAACTGGGAATGGGCGCTGTAATGAATGCACTCCGGCTGGTTATCGTCGGCGCACTTAAGGGGCCGCATTTATTTTCCATTATTGAATTAATCGGCAAGAATGAGACACTGGCCAGAATCGAAAACGGCCTGAAAGTATTGGGTAAAAAAGAGACAGGCTGACGCAATAACTTTTGACCAACTAACAATTAAAAATATGTCAGTTATTTCAATCGAGGGGATGGAGTTTTTCGCCTACCATGGCTGCTTTAAAGAAGAGCAGGTCATAGGCACCAAATTCCGGATTGATATTTTTATGAAAACCGATACATCCAAAGCTGAATCCACCGACAGCCTGAACGACACGGTAAATTACCAACTGGTTTATAAAGTCATTGGTGAAGAAATGAAAACCCGCTCGAAACTGTTGGAAAATGTCGGGCGCAGAATTTTAAACCGTATCATCACAGAATTTCCTTCGGTTGAATATGCCAGGATTAAAATCAGAAAACTGAATCCGCCGCTGGGCGGTAAAATCGATTTCGTAGCTATCGAACTTGAAACATCGTAAAATCTTTGACGTAAAAAAAGGAGCGGTGTAAAATTCGGCATGATTTTTTCAAACGATCATGTAAATTTTTTACCTTTGCACTCCTTATAATAATAAGGTACCGTGGCCGAGTGGCTAGGCGGAGGTCTGCAAAACCTTATACAGCGGTTCGAATCCGCTCGGTACCTCAAAAACACCCCTGAAAGCATTGATTTTCAGGGGTTCTTTTTTTAGGAGACGAAACCGGGGGCCAAATTATGGTAAGAATGCTCATGATTTCACAGCCGGTTAAAGGATTTCCGGGTTGGCAAAATACGGATGAGAAGAAAGTTTGTGGGCAACTTCCCACTCTTTATTGCTGTTTTTTATGTAATGTAACAAATCCCTTTCTGTCTTGTGTCCGGAGATTGCCATGATCTCCACGGTCGGGACATTTGCCAGATACATATTAATACAACCAGATCGCCTCGCAGTATGCGTTTTTATAAAATGATATTTTGGTAACGTTTTCTCACTCTTTCTTCCTCCTTTATTGATAACAATATTAACCGGGTCATCAATTCCGGCCATTTTGCCTATTATCTGAAGTCTCTCATTTATCTTTTGTTCATTTGTGGAAGGAAGTTCATAATTATACTTTTCCAATATCGCCTCTGCTTCATGACGCAATGGGACGATCACTTCTTTCCCGTTTCTGATCTGATAAATTATCAATGCTTTTCTCCCATCCCCCAGGACTGTGAGGTTTTTCTTTTTAACGGCTTTGTAATCCGTATAATTTTGAGCAAGGTAACAACCGAGGAGAAACACATCTCTTGTTATCTCAAGTTGAACCTGTTTGGAAAGATCAAGTTGGTATAGGAGTTTCTGTTCTTTTTCATTCAAATAGACCGGATCCACTTTAATCTGCGCAACCCTGAACAGTTTGCTCTCAAATGCAACATTATTATGCATTCCTTCCTGCTTTGCAGAACGCATGATCAGTTTAAGGTGTTTAATATGCCTGGCGATGGTATTCTGGCTATAACCCTTTTGATTAAAGAACTCGACAAAATCATCCAGAAAATTCACATTAATTTGTTCAAAACTTAATATAATGTTTCTTGATTTTTGGTATTCTGTAATCTGTGACTGGAAACCTTTCAGGTTTTTAATGGAAAGCGGCCTGTATCTTGTTTTACCAAAAGTCAGTCTTTTCCCTTCAGCGGCTTCATTTATAAACAATTGAACATATTCATTAAAGCTTTTTGACGGTATTTTGTCTTTTCCTTTTAATTCGATATCCAGTCTTTCCTTTAACTGAGCTGGTGTTGGGACGATGCCGCTTCTTTCAAACTCATAATATACTTGTTGGACTTTATCCTGTAAACGCTCAAGATGAACATTGATCATGAAGCCATCTGACGTGACATCTTTTTTTACTCTGTAAACGGGGCGGTCAATCCATTGGGCAGGTTTTATCTTTTTACCGGTAGGATATTTTAATGGTATATATTTTTTTCTCTTCTCCCTTCCTCCGGAAACCACAAAATAACCATAGCTGAAAAACATATAAATATATGTTTCCTTTTGCTCACGAACATCAATTCCATGCTGTGGTTCATGCAGTTTGAATATGGTTTTAGGGACCAAAACTTTATAAATTTTAGGAGGTTATACGGCATTTTTTTCGCAGGGTTTATAAATTTGTAAGATTTTTTGTAAGAATATTTGAAATTTTTTTTTATTTTTGTTCATAACTTGTTAATAATTTTATTAGCTTTGTGCCAAGCAATTGAATTTTATATTTTTAAAACCTAAAACAAATTATATGATTCAATTAATTTCATATTCGTGGTACCTCGACCATTTTTAGCTTTTCTTGTCAAGTAAACCATGTTCTACCTGATACCTGAAACTATGAATTCGTACCTGAATTACTTAGTCCTTTCCTAACCGCTTCCTCGTAATTTATATTAACTTTTCCGGTAGATCAAATAAAAATTACTGTTAAGAAATTCAGATGTGCAATTATATTTAATTGTTGTATGTCAATTATTTAATCAATTTTTATTTCTGAATTTACTACCCTATAGCATAGGATAAAAACGATTATTTTACTTCCTTGATGGGGGCACGATTTGGAAATACTTTTACAAAACAGAAAAATTGGAAATCATGAAAAAGTTAATAATTATAGCAATCGTAGCATTAGTAGCAGCAATACCTTTCAAAAAAGCAAATGCACAATATACAATCCCTGCTTATGACGTGCAGGTAACCGTTAATACAACTTTTGAAGACAGTGGTTTTGCATCACAAAACCAGGACAGGGAAGAAAGGGGCATGACGGTTGAAGTTGAAGATGAGCACCGCGGAACAGGAAGCGCATGGGCTTACATCGTCATTTATCAGTTAAATGGTAATCTTTCATACGGTCCTTTCAAAGTAAAAGAAGGTGAACCGTTCCAGATAACATTGGACGACGAACTCTGGGGAGTGAAAGTAACCAACGCATCCGAAGATTGCAGCATGTCAGTCTGGGAAGAATAACCTTAAAAACAATACAGAAAACACACAGTAATTTTTCATAATAGTTTGGCCGGTCAATGAGGTGGTTCTCTTGACCGGTTTTTTTATTTACAATAACGTCGTGCTTCTTTTTCTGAAAAACTTTTATTTTATTTTATCGTAAAAAATTTGACAAACAAAGGATATTAAAATATACAGCACTGTATAATGTTGTAATTTTGGAAACATCTTTTAACACAACGCTACATGGTTTGCCGCTGGACTGATAAGTTGGTTTTATTGTTTATTGCTTTTATTTTAGCATTTAATTTCACAGCTTTGGGGGCAAAGCAAACCACTGAAGAGCGAATTGATGAATACATTGCCAAAGCAAACTATTTTACGAATATTAATTATGATTCAGTAATTTATTATGCTGCCAAAGCAAACATTCTGGCTGATAAAAGCAATAATAATCTCAAGAAAGTTGATATACTTTTTGTAAAAATAAGGGCAGATATTGTAATTGGTAATTATTTAAATGCATATAATAATTGTAAAGAAGCGCAAGCATTTGTAAAAGAAAACAACCTTATAGCAAAAGAGCCTGAAGTTTATATGTATCTCGGGCTTGTATATAAATTGATGGGGTTTACTTCCGAGGCGCTGAAGCAATATTTCAAAGCCATTGAATTGTATGAAGCTTTACCAAAAAATGAAGAAAAAAGATCCGAATCTGAGTTATACTATTATCTCGCTGATGCTTATTTCAAAATGGGGGAAAACAAACTTTCCAAAAAATATCTAAAACAAAGTATTCAATTGTCAAAAAAGCAGGAATCTTCATTATATGCCCTTAAATCTTATCTTTTAATGACCCAATTGCAGACAAAACTTGATTCAATACAAAAATATCTTGCCCTTTCCGATTCAATCATTGCCAGAGACAGCCGGTCGCAATACAAAGAAGTTGTACTTCTAAACAATAAGGCTATGCTTAATAAAGCCATACATAAATATGATTTAAGCAAATCACAGTATCTCCAGGCCATTGCCATCGCCAAAGAAAAAGGGTATAAAAAATATATTGCCAATCTTGATAACAATTATGCATATCTTTTAATGACTTTGAATAATTACGACAGCGCTCGTATTGTACTTGATGAAGCGCTTGCTATTACAAAAGAAATAAATGACATAGATCTCGAGGGTGTAGTATTTGATTCATATAGTGATTTTTATAAAGCTATTAATAATTATATGTCGGCTCTTGCATATAAGGACTCTTCAATACGAAAGAAAAACGAATTCAGAAAAAACCAGCGGGTGCAGGAATCGCTTTTCCTTTCAACTGTATTTGAGACCGAGCAAAAAGAAAAAGAAATCCTGGCGCAGGAAAGTAAGCTCAACCAGTTCAGGGCAATTCTTTTCGGTGCCATTGCCTTTTCAGCTATCCTGCTGACACTCCTTATTTATTACAGGCAAAAAACGCTGTTGGGCCGTGCACGCCTGGAAACACTTGAAAAGGAAAAATCATTGTCAACAGCAAATGCTTTGATTGAAGGTGAGAACCTTGAACGAAAACGACTCGCCATGGACCTCCATGACGGACTGGGAGCCAGGCTGGGGTCACTGCGTTTTATGATTGATGCATTCTTTAAGAACAGCCCGCATTTTGATGAGGTTTCAAAATCTGTCAACGATATCAGTAAACATGTACGTGACCTTTCACACCGGCTGGTTCCTACCCAATTAGACGAACTGGGTCTTGTTTTATCACTCCAGAACCTGATTAGTTCCATCAATCAATCATCAGAAAGTCTTTCAATAGATCTTGAAGCAAACATTGAAAAAAGACTTGACAGCTCTCTGGAAATTAATTTATTTTACCTTGTTTATGAAATGATCAACAATGCCATCAAACATTCAAAAGGAAACTCTATCTTTATCCAGTTGTTGGAACACAGTGATAGTATAAATTTGTCGGTGGAAGACAATGGTGTTGGGTTTGATGTGAATGCAAGCAAAGACGGACACGGATTGAAAAATATAAAACGACGGGTTGATTTTTTAAATGGTGAATTAATTATAGATTCGCGGATTGGAGAAGGAACATTGTTTATGATTGAAATACCAAAATCCAGGACATGATATATGTATTTATGATTGATGATCACCCCATGTTCATCGACGGGGTTAAATCGGCATTCAATCCTGAAATTGACAAGGTTGAGTTTGTCGGTTCGGCTAATCTATGTACAAATGCTATTGAGCCACTGAAAGAAAGTGGATCTGATGTGGTTCTCCTTGATCTGAATATGCCTGAGGTAAATGGTGTTGAGTGCTGTAAACGTATAAAAAAGGTTCTTCCGGATATCAAAGTAATTATCCTTACCGGAGAAACAGATACAGCATTTTTATTTGATGCATGGATGAGTGGCGCCAATGCAATCGTCTTAAAATATTGCGGAAAGGACGAGCTTTTACAAACCATGCGCAGGGTAATTACCGGCGAGAGAATAATTGGTAAAAATGTTCCTTTCTTTTTTGATCAAATCGAAGGAGCAAAAGATGAAAAAGTACCTACATTAACTTTACGAGAGGAAGAAGTTCTCAAATTGCTTGCCACAGGCCTGTCAAGAAGTGAAGTTGCCGACGAACTACATATTACAAGCGCAGCGGTAAATTTCCACTGTAAAAATCTTTTCAAGAAATTTAACAAAAACAGGATTCACTCACTGCTTGCTGAAGCACGAAAATTGAAAGTTATCTCTTGATTTTCATCCGTTTTGGCTTCCAACTACCATTTTTGGCAGTATAAATTCTATCATTTTCCTACCTTGACGCGTCTCATTTTTCACTGTAGGTTTGCATCGATAGTTCTTATAATAAGAAACAAAGCTTAATGTTTTAATGTATCTGATTTTTACCTGTTTCTTATGGACCTAAAACAAGAGTTATGATTAATATTTTTGTTATCGATGATCATCCGGTGATCGTTGAGGGTGTCAAAGCAATTTTTGACGGAAAAAAAGAAAAAATCAAAGTCGTCGGTCACGCCTATTCTGCAAAAGAGGCACTAAGCAAACTAAAAAAATCTTCAGCTCACATTATATTACTCGATTTATTGATGCCTGAATTCAGCGGCGTTGAGTTAGCGCAAATTTTAAAAAAAGATTATCCGGACAAAAAAGTGATCGCTTTTACCGGCGAAACGGATACGGCTATCCTTTTCAATGCCTGGATGAATAAAGTTGACGCCATATTGATGAAATACTGCGGCAGGGATGAACTGGTGCAGACCATCCATGCAGTATTGGCCGGTGAAAGGAAGGTCGGAAGTAATGTCCCTAATTTCTTTTTACAGATAGAATCAACAAAAAACGGAAGCACTCCCCGCCTGACCAGTCGTGAATTGCAAGTGCTGAATGCATTGGCAAAAGGCTACAAAAGGGGTGAGGTTGGTGAACTTTTACACATCTCAAAGGTTGCCGTTGATTTTCACTGTAAAAACCTCTTTAAAAAGTTCAATAAATCAAGATTACTGGAAGTTATTTCGGAAGCCCGGAATGCAAATATTATTTATTGATAATTAGAGGTAAATAAACAACCCGAAAAACGGACTTATTAACAACTTGTATGAGTTATTAACTATTTTCTGGAAATGGCATTAACTCTACATTCTCATAGTATTTAACACTTATCTTATTGTTATTCAACTTTTTACTGTTTTTTTGACCGTTTTTACCTACACTAAAGCATAGGTATAATCCTACCAAATAGCTATCTTGACCTATGCATTTTTAATTATTCTTTTTACATCCTAAAACCATGTTTACCAATTTATCATTAAAAATGACGTAGGATAAATTCAGGTGATCGTGCAAAATGCAATCGAAAATAAACGCTTGCTGAGCTATGGAAACGTTGCCGAGAATAAAGTATAAAGAAAAGAAGGAGAAAACATGGAATCAGCAGTAAAGTTAACCGAAAAAGGACAACGTGATTACATCCTTATTCAGCGCGTACTCGAACAAAATGACCAACAAGCTTACTCTGAATTATTAAACCACTATCATGACTCTCTATATTATATGATGCTGAAGATGTCAGGCGATCCTTTAGATGCCGATGATCTAACTATCGAAGCATTTGGAAAAGCATTTAAAAATCTGAAGCATTACACGCCGGATTATGCTTTTAGTACATGGTTGTTTAAAATCGCTACCAACAACTGTATTGACTACATGCGTAAAAAAAGCAAAGTCGATTCAGCCATCAAGATTGATAAATCTGATAGCGATTATAAAATGACCAGCCATCTGCCCACTAATGAGCTGGATCCCGAGGAGCAGATCATCAAAGAGCAAAAAATTGATCTTGTTCACAAAATTGTTAAACATTTGAAGCCCCATTACAGGAAGCTGATCGAGTTGAAGTATTTTAAGGAATACTCCTACGAAGAGATTTGCCAGGAAATTGATCTTCCTTTGGGAACCATCAAGGCGCAAATCTTCAGGGCGAAAGAACTCCTGTTTAATATACTGAAAGAAAACAGGGAACTCATTTGATGTTCCCTGCAGAAGATATTCCCTAATATTTATTATTTATACTTTGAGCGGCATACCCTGCCGCTTTTTTTATTTAAAACAACCTTTCGCCGGTAAAAGCAACCACAAAAGGACAACAGTTTTGCTGCCCTTTCAGGTGTTTCACAATGGTTTGCGTATCAAACGGAATGTCGTCAACCGATGATTCATCGGGAAAGCTGAATTTCACTTGTACCGCTTTTTTATAGTTATAATTTGCAACGACTTTTTCCGTATCAAACGGGATATCGTTAATAAATCCTTCATCTTCAAACTTGAAAGATGCCAGTTCTTTTTCTGCTTTAGCTTGTTTGGCTATCATTTCCGTATCAAACGGAATATCATCAATCAGTTTTTCATCGTTGAAAGTGAGCTCCTGCGCGGTTGCTTTGATTGTAAAAGCCAGTACCAGGGTTGCCAGAATTGTTGTAATGTAAGTTTGTGTTTTCATGATTTTATATTTTTTTGGTTTCATATTCTGAAGCAAAAATATCCTGCATACCTCTATAAACAAAGCTCTTTTCGGTGAATGGAAATAAAAAGTCGGTAAACGACGGAATACGAAAGGTCTGATAAAAAGAAGGGATAAATTCAGGCTGTTTTCCCCGGCCTGTATTTCCTTTGTTCCTGGTAAAATGTAAGAGAGAAACCGCCGGCACCAAGGTGTAGCAACAGTCCCAGGCCAAGTAAATACAAAAGTATGTTGATATGCTCCAAAACAGGATCACCCCCGTGAACAAAGAACAATGCCACTATCTGGATCAGAATAAGGGGCAGGACGGCCATACGTGTTTTATACCCGACAAGTATAAAAAACGGAAATATCAGTTCACACAATCCAACTCCTATAAGTGTTGCCCTGCTGCCCATACCGAAAGGATCAGGAAAATCGGCAACACCTTCAGGGTATAAATTCAATTTGTTTAAACCGTGATAAAAAATAAGAACCGAAACAAGAACTCTTAACAAAAGAAGGGCGCCATTGATAATGGGCCCGTAATCATCAGTACAACAAGGTCTTCGTTTCAAATCTTATTGGTTTAGACAGGTGGATCGAACGATAAAACTACAACGATTATTATATCAGATACCAATGTACATCCACCTTAAATATAAAAGAGCCTCCCATGGGACTCGAACCCACGACCTGCTCATTACGAGTGAGCTGCTCTACCAGCTGAGCTAAGGAGGCATTAAAACGGTTTGCAAAGTTAATTCAATTTTAAAATATTAAAATAAAGTGACAATATTTTACTCTTTTTGTTTTCAATCCAATTATTATTTTTTAACAGTCTGTAAACAAAATAAATATCCATTTATTTGTATATTCGCCGCCCAAAAGAATATTAAAACATTAAAACCAATTAAAAATGAACACATTAAAAAGATCAATCGCATTCATGGGGTTTTTCCTTTTTTCAATTATCATCATGGCGCAAACTGTTGCAGATGCCGGGGCAAAATATAATGAAGCCAATTCAGCTTTTCAAAATAAACAGTATGCAAATGCCATTACTTTATATAAAGATGCTCTATCCATGGCTGACGCTGCCGGTCCGGAAGCAGATCAATTAAAAGGCAACATCCAGACACAACTAATTAATGCTTATTACAAGAACGGTATTGCACTTTATAAACAGAAAAAATATGATGCATCGGTAGAAAACCTGAAAAAAGGCCAATCGTTAGCAAAAAATGCAGGTGATGATGCAATGGCTTCAAAAATTGAAGGAATTATTCCAAAGATTTATTCATCAAAAGGTTTATCATTGGTCAAACAGAAAAAACTGAATGATGCTTTGGCTGCATTTAAAGAAGCACAGGCTGTTAACCCAAATTGTGTTATTTCATTTTATGGTGAAAGTGTGGCTTACAAAGATATGGGTGATATGGAAAAAATGATGGCCAGTGCTGACAAAGCTATCGAACTTGGCAGCCAAAGCCCGAAAATGAATAAATATTCCCAGAAAGCAAAAACCGTTGCCGCTAAAGCTTTGCTGGCTGAAGCCACCAAAGAACTTCAAAAAGAACGTGCTGACGTTGCTATTAAATACTTCAACGAATCATTCAAATACAAAGCGGGGGATGCCGACACCTATTTTTATATGGCAATTGCTTACAATAAACTAAAAAAATATGATGACGCCATTATTGCTGCAAATAAGGCCATCGAAATGAAACAAGATAACAAATCGGATGTTTACTTTCAGTTGGGTCTGGCTTATGAAGGAAAAGGTGAAACGGCAAAAGCATGCAGTGCTTTCAAGAAAGTAACCTCAGGAGACAACGTAGAAGCAGCAAAATATGAAATGACACAAAAGCTGAAATGCAGTTAATCTGTATCAAATCATATACTACCTTATTACAAAGAGTGGCTTTACCGGCCACTTTTTTTATGCCAATGACAGAAAAATTTAAGGGTAGTAAAATAATTCTTGAAAAAATGAATTATCTTTAACCTTTAAAAATTAATAAATTATGAAAACAAATCTTTCTTCAAACTGGTGGTCATTTACTTTGAGTGGTATTATTGCCATATTATACGCCTTTCTCGCATTTTACAATCCCGAAGGAATGCTTACAAAAATTATCGGCTTTTTTGGTATCATCGTGCTGATCATTGGGATTGCGATGCTTATCGGTGTGATCAGCAATATCCGCAACAAACAACCTTACGGGGCCGAACTTACCTGGACAATTCTGACCATTGCTATCGGGGGAATACTCACATTTTATACTAAAGAGGCTGTGAGTATTTTCGTTATAATTGTGGGTATATGGGCTATCCTGATGGGAATTGTTCAGGTATATATTATGACCCGGATTGAACCTGAAAACAAAAGCCGTAACTCATTCCTTATCAACGGCATCATCAGTATTGTTTTTGGTATCATTTTGTTTTTCAACCCGTTTACATCAGCATCGTTTTTACTGATCATAACCGGGATACTTGCATTGTTTATGGGAATATTCCTGATTGTACTTTCTTTTAAAATCAAGAACTTTGCAAAAGAGCTGGAAGTTTAATCAAATTTAATGTCTTTGATGCGAAGCTGAAGGGTCGTGTGCCCCTGCCAGAAATTTTCATCGATGTGATAGCAAATACTGAAAGGCCTGCCTGTTTTCATGTTTTCAAAATGATGTCCCTGATTAAAGGCAATGGCAGGTAAAGGCCCGCCGTTGTGATCAGGATGAACAACAGAAAATTTCAGGTGCTTGCTGCCGTTTTTCCCAACGATCTTAACATAACCGGTATCAATAACATTTCTTGTCTGGAAAAAAGGCGACATATTTCCGGGACCAAACGGCGCAAATTGTTTAAGTATCCTGAAAAATTTTGAGTTGATGTCGCTAATGTATAATTCTTCATCAATCTCTATTTCAGGAATCATCATATCATCCGTCAATCTTTCAGATGCATATTTCTCAAATTCATCGATGAAAACATCCAGATTTTCAGGCTTTAATGCCAGGCCCGCAGCATAAGTATGGCCGCCGAAATGCTCAAGCAAATGACTGATGGAATCCAGCGCATCATAAATGTCAAAGTTTTTTATTGAACGCGCCGACCCCGTAATCAACCCGTCGCTTCGTGTAAGGACGATGGTGGGGCGATAATAAACTTCGATTAACCGTGAAGCCACAATCCCGATAACGCCTTTATGCCAGTCCTGCTTGAAGACAACAGTTGTTTTTTTGTTTTCGTGGTCTTTGTCTTTTTTCAGGATTTCAATGGCTTCACTTGTTATACCGGTATCCAGATCCCTGCGGGTTAAATTCAGTTCATTGATCTGTTTTCCCAGTTTTTTTGCATAATCATCATCGCGGCTGATGAGTAACCTGACAGAATCAGTAGCATCTTCAATCCTCCCGGCAGCATTGATGCGCGGACCGACCAGGAAAACAAGGTCGTTGACCGATATTTCCCGGTCAAAATACAGAGTTCCTTTGTTTTCATTTCTCTCAACGCCTGCAGAATTCAAAAGTACTTCAAGTCCGGCACGCGGTTTTTCATTGATCTTTT
This sequence comes from Bacteroidales bacterium, assembly GCA_029933225.1. Taxonomy (GTDB): domain Bacteria; phylum Bacteroidota; class Bacteroidia; order Bacteroidales; family F082; genus JAADID01. Next base: position 41,188 of record JAOZOO010000002.1, read on the forward strand.
TCAAACCGTAATAGGCCAGCACACGATTTTCTCCGGTAATCGGAACGATATCGGCGGCAATACTGACAGCCACAAGATCGAGGGCGGCAAAAACCGTATTTTCGGAGTCTCCTCTTTTTTGGGCAATGGCCTGCGTCAGTTTAAATCCTACCCCGCACCCCGATAAATCTTTATAAGGATAAGGGCAATCGGGCTGCTTGGGATCAAGTACGGCTGCAGCCTCGGGAACGGTATCTCCGGGACGGTGATGGTCACAGATAATTACGTCAAGGCCTTTTTCCTTTGCATACTTTACTTTTTCAATGGCTTTTATTCCACAGTCAAGAGCTATGAGCAAGGTAGCTCCTTGTTTCCGGGCAAAATCTATTCCGGTGTAAGAAATACCATAACCTTCTTTATAACGGTCAGGAATATAAAATTCTATCTTTTTATGAAATCTTCTGATAAACGAATAGACCAACGCAACCGCAGTGGTTCCGTCAACATCATAATCGCCGTAAACCATGATTTTCTCACCCTTTTCATGGGCCTTCATAATCCGTTCAACAGCCACATCCATATCCTTCATCAGGAAAGGATCGTGCAAATGTTTTAAACTGGGCCTGAAAAAACGTTTGGCTTCATCAAAGGTTTTAACTCCGCGCTGAACAAGTAAAGCAGTTAGTCTTTCGTTGATATTGAGTGCGCTGGATAACTGCTTAACCGCCTCTATATCTGTTGTTTTTTTCAGCACCCACCGCTTTTCCATATCTGTTGTTGTTTAGCATGTAAAAGTAACCATTTCTAAAAAAATATGAAATAGCTTTTGTTTAAAAAATATTTGATCTGGTTTTGTTCGCTAAAAATTTGATCTCATGGCTTCCACGGGATTAAGGCGTGAAGCATTCCACGAAGGGATAAATCCGGATATAAGTCCGATGATGGCCGATACAACAATCCCCAGCAAAATATTTTGAAAAGTAAGTATCAAATTAAAATTAACAAGCGACTCGCCATAATAAGTAAGCACATAAACGATGGCCAAACCGATAATCCCGCCGATGATCGAAAGAAATATGGCTTCGAATAAAAACTCCAGAAGAATAAAGTAGCGTTTTGCACCCAGTGATTTCTGGATACCGATCTGTGTTGTTCGTTCTTTCACCGAAACAAACATGATATTGGCAATACCGAATCCGCCAACAAGGAGTGAAAAACCGCCGATAATCCATCCCACCATGGCAATGACAGCAAACAACTGACTAAATCCCTTGGTTATGATATCCGTTTCGTTAATCGCGAAATCATCCTCTTCGCGTGGCGACAGCTTTCTGACAGAGCGCATGATCCCTGTAATTTCATCACGCATCTGGTCATTGCTTATCCCGGGTTTGGCTTTAACAATAATGGTCGTTCCGATATTTCTGGCATCTATCAGTCCCAGTGCATAATTGACCGGGATCAGAATATAATTGTCTCTTGAATTTCCGAAAACACTTTCTCCTTCCTTTTTCAATACGCCGATTATCTGAATCCTGCGTCCAAATATTTTTATTTTTTTCCCAATTGGATCAACCCCCTGAAAAAGATCTTTCGACACATCCGCACCGATAATGCAAATATTTTTGGCTCCTTTTGATTCGTTTGCCGTAAAATACCGGCCGTCCTGTAAATCAAACTTCATCACTTTGTTGTAATCCTGCGAAACGGCCAGCACCGGAACGTTTTCTATTGAATTGTTTTTATAATAAGCTGACCGCCTGACACTGAACAACAGGGCTGCATTTTCTATCGTGGTGCTGCGTTTCATCAACTCCTGCATTTCGCTCATTTTGGGTTCCGGCCGGTTAATGTATTTCCACCACGGATAGTTACTACCTCCCATCATCCAGGGCCATTTCTGAATGAACAGCACATTGCTTCCCAACGAGTTGATCTCATCTTTGATGGCCTTTTCCAGACTGTCAAAAACTGTAAATACCGAAATGATCGAAAAGATGCCGATGGTAATTCCCAACAGCGACAATATGGTTCTCACTTTGTTAATCACCAGTGCCCTTGACGCAAATGCTATACTTTCGAATATGAGTTTGATAGTCCGCATTATTTCATTTTTAAAACACTGTTTTTATTAACAATAAAACATTGCATAAATAAGTGAGTAAAAGTAATGAACATTTGATTAAATCATATTATTTTGCATTACGTTAAACATTTTAATATTCTTTCATCCGTTAAATAAATTTCTGCCTTGAAAAAAATTAAAACAGCATTAGTTTCAGTCTTTTACAAAGACGGTCTTATTGATATCATGGAAAGGCTTCAACAATTGGGGATTGATGTTTATTCAACCGGGGGCACTTTCAATTTTATTAAAGAAAACGGATTTGATGTAAAATCCATTGAATCGTTAACAGGATATCCTTCCATTCTCGGCGGCAGAGTGAAAACTTTACACCCTAAAGTGTTCGGTGGTATCCTTGCCCGCAGAGAAAATGAAGACGATCTTAAACAGCTTGAGGAGTATGAAATTCCTCAATTTGACCTCGTTATTGTTGACCTTTATCCTTTTGAAGAAACATTGCGTTCAACCGACGATGCGGATGAGATCGTTGAAAAAATAGATATCGGGGGCATTGCACTCATCCGGGCGGCAGCCAAAAATTATAAGGATGTGCTGGTTGTTCCCGGTTCCGGTATGTATGATGAACTGATCACTCTGCTTGACGAGAAAGAAGGAGAAACATATCTTGAGGATCGCCGTTATTTTGCTGCACAAGCATTCAACATCAGTTCACACTACGATACAGCCATTTTCAACTGGATTAACCCGGGAAATATCAGGGCATTTAAACAAAGTATTCTCGATTCTACCATTCTGCGTTACGGTGAAAATCCCCATCAGGAAGGTATCTTTTTTGGCAAACCTGAAGAAGTTTACGAACAACTGCACGGGAAAGCCATTTCTTACAACAACCTGCTTGACCTTGACGCAGCTATTAATTTGATCAACGATTTTGACGAAACCACTTTTGCAGTGATCAAACACAACAATGCCTGTGGCCTAGCTTCCCGTGAAACACTAAAACAGGCATGGACAGACGCGCTGGCCGGTGACCCGGTTTCTGCTTTTGGCGGAGTCCTTGCTGCCAACCGAACCATTGACCGCGAAACGGCTGAAGAGATCAATAAAATATTTTTCGAGATCATCATCGCTCCGGCCTATGATGACGATGCACTTGAAGTGCTGAAAACAAAAAAGAACAGGATCATCTTAATCCTTAAACCGTTCAAATTCCCGGCTCGTCAGTTCAGGTCGGTACTGAACGGCGCATTAAGCCAGGAAAGAGATACGGTAACCGAAACAGTTGAAAACCTGAAAACAGTTACCCGGACAGCGCCCTCAGCAAAACAGGTAGATGACCTGCTGTTTGCCAACAAGATTGTGAAACATACAAAGTCAAATACTATTGTGCTGGCCAACAATAAGCAATTAGTTGGTTCGGGGACAGGCCAGACATCGCGTGTGGATGCTTTGAAGCAGGCCATCGAAAAAGCCCGGAATTTCAATTTACCGCTTGGAGGAGCCGTCATGGCCTCCGATGCTTTTTTCCCTTTTGCCGATTCGGTGGAAATTGCAGACAAGGCAGGTATCAGGGCGGTCATTCAGCCGGGCGGATCGATTCGCGACAAAGATTCGATAGAATATTGCGATAAACACGACATTCCGATGGTTTTTACCGGAATCAGGCATTTTAAACATTAAGATAATCAATATATGAAACTTTTTTTTGTAGTTTCGTTTTGTTAGTATAAATACAAGTAATCAGGAGAAGAAATATGGGATTGTTTTCATTTTTAACCCGGGAAATTGCAATTGATCTGGGAACTGCCAACACGATCATTATATATAATGACAAAGTTGTGGTTGACGAGCCGTCGATTGTGGCCATTGACAGAAATCAGGGGAAGATCATTGCTGTTGGCAAAAAGGCGATGCTAATGCATGGCAAAACACACGAAAACATCAAAACAATCCGTCCCTTGCGGGATGGTGTAATCGCCGATTTTGAATCGGCTGAATACATGATCCGCGAAATGATAAAAATGATCGGCTTTAAAAATGCATTGTTTTCACCGGCTTTAAAAATGGTTATTTGTATCCCTTCCGGCATTACGGGTGTCGAAGAAAGGGCTGTAAAAGATTCAGCCGAACAGGCCGGAGCCAAAGAGATACGCCTGATTCATGAACCCATGGCAGCCGCTATCGGTATTGGCATCGATGTTCTGGAACCTACCGGAAATATGATCATCGACATCGGTGGTGGTACCAGCGAAATTGCTGTTATCGCACTCGGTGGAATTGTGAACAATACTTCCATCAGGATTGCGGGCGATGATTTCAATGCCGACATCGAAGAATACATGCGTAAACATCACAATATCAATATCGGAGAACGGACTGCGGAACGGATCAAAATTGAAGTGGGTGCAGCCCTCACCGAACTTGACAACCCGCCCGATGAATATGCTGTTCACGGCAGGGATATGCTGACGGGTATCCCGAAAGAAATCAAAGTCAACTATAAGGAAATTGCTGCCTGCCTCGACAAATCAATCTCAAAAATAGAAGCTGCCGTACTCAATGCCCTCGAAAACACACCACCGGAATTGTCGGCTGATATTTTCAGGACAGGCATCTATCTTGCCGGAGGAGGTTCCATGTTGCGCGGGTTAGATAAAAGGTTGCATCTGAAAACAAAGCTTCCCATTCATGTAGCTGAAGACCCCTTAAGAGCTGTGGCAAGGGGAACAGGCATTGCCTTGAAAAACTTCGATAAATTTACGTTCCTGATAAAATAAAACAAACGACAAAACGCTTAACCTGTGCAAGAACTTTACAAATTGTCAATCTGATGCCGAATGCGTAATCTCTTCTCTTTATTATGGAAATATCATTTTTTTGTCTTTTTTCTCATCCTTGAAACCATTTCATTGATCCTGCTGGTGAACAACTATTCTTATCACAGATCATTGTATTTCAATACGGCTAGCGATTTTACCGGAAACATCTATTCGACCTATGGTAATATTGAAAATTATTTTTCGCTGAAACATGAAAATAAGCAATTACTGGAAGAAAACACGCGGCTACGAAATAAACTAAGCGGATTGGTGGTATATTCCGATTCACTCCCTGCCGATACCAACAGTAATTATTACTTCATTCCTGCCAGGGTAATCTCTAACAGTGTCAATAAACGGAATAATCTGATATTGATTGATAAAGGACTGTCGGACAGTATAGAACGGGAAATGGGAGTGGTTTCTTCGACCGGCATTGTGGGAATTGTTATCGGTGTATCTGATCATTATGCAGTGGTCATGTCCATGCTGCACCGCAACAGTAGGATCAGTGGACGGGTGAAAAAGAACGGGCAACTGGTCAACATTATCTGGAAAGGGCCCGACTTTACGAAAGGAGAAGTGACCGATATCCCGACACATTTCACGCTGTCGAAAGGCGACACGATCATGACCAGCGGCAATTCACTGATCTTTCCGCCGGGTATTTTAATCGGAACGATAAAAAGCAACCAGCAGGCAGATAACCTGGAACTTGGCCAGGCCACATTGAATTTTTCAACTGATTTCAACGGACTTGAATACGTTTATGTTATTAAAAACCGGGAGAAAAAAGAACAGGAAGAACTACTAAATGAGGTGGAGAATGAATAACGTCTATTTCAGAAATATCGTCCGTTTTATTTTACTGATTCTGCTTCAGGTGCTGGTGCTGAACAATATGAACCTGATGGGATATATGAATCCTTACGTTTATATTTTATTCATTCTTTTGCTCCCTGCCGATATCAGCGGAAGTCTTTTGCTGTTGCTGGCATTTTTTACAGGGTTGACTGTCGATTTTTTTGGAAACACACTGGGATTGAATGCGGCGGCCACTGTACTCATGGCTTTTGTCAGGCCGGGTATCTTAAATACTTTCTTTAAAAGTATTGAATTCGGTCAGGGCGAAGAGCCGGGAATAGCCAAAATGGGAATTGGCAAATTTTTACGTTACACATTCCTGCTGGTACTAATTCACCACACCGCATTGTTTTTCCTCGAAGTGTTCAACTTCGATGAATTCGGGGAGACACTATACCGCATCAGTATCAGCTCCTTGTTTTCAACTTTCATTATTCTGATCCTGGTTTTTCTTTTCGGAAAACGAAAGCATTAATTATTTGTTAATTTTTTCTTTTGCATATCATGTATAACTAATTTTGTATAAACTTTTTAAAATAATTGAAAATGAAGAATTTATTTTTTGTATTGATTTTTGTTTCATCCTTTTTCATGACCTTTTCCTGTCAGCAAACCAGCAATGACAATTTTACGGTTACATTCAACATAAAAGGGATTGATAATGTATGGCTGATCATGCAACAGCGAAAAGACGGTGAGTGGATCAAGATAGACTCGGTGGAACTGAAAAACGGATCAGGTGTCATCAAGGGAAAAATTGATGCGCCGGAGTTTTATTATGTGACGCTTCGTAACTCCCGCAATTTTATGCCTTTGTTCGTTGAACCGGGAAATATAACGGTATCAGCCAATGCGCAGACATTTAGCCACCCGAAAGTAGAAGGCTCACAAGCTCAAATCGTTTATGAATCATTTCTTGACAAAATGGATGAATACGACCAGAAAGCTTCTGCATTAGGTAGGAAGTATCAGGAAGCCAAAAAAAATAATGATGAAGCGCTGGCACAGAAAATATCTGACGATTATGAAAAGATGTCTGAAGAAAAAGCAAACGCGATCGTTGACTTTGCCATGCAGCACAGCAATTCGGTCGTGGCTCCGTTTATCATGATGAACTATTCTTATTTATTTGACCTCGACCAGCTTAAAAAGGTAAGCCAGGCCCTGGATGCTTCCGTTGCCAAATCATATTATGCAAATTCGTTAAGCGAACGGGTGAAAACACTTGAAAATGTTCAGATAGGGAAACATTTTGTTGATTTCACATTGAACGACCCCGATGGAAATCCGGTTTCTTTGTCTTCGGTAGCCGGTCAGGGTAACTATGTTCTTGTTGATTTCTGGGCTGCCTGGTGCCGGCCCTGCCGCGCTGAAAATCCAAATCTTGTCAAAGCCTACAATGAATATCATGAAAAAGGATTTGACGTATTCGGCGTTTCTTTCGACAAAGACCGCGACAAATGGCTTAAAGCCATTGATGACGATCATTTAACCTGGACACAGGTTTCCGACTTGAAATACTGGGGTAGTGAAGCCGGAAAACTCTATGGTGTTCAGTCAATTCCGCACAATGTGCTGATCGATCCAGATGGAATAATCATCGGGAAAAATTTACGTGGTGAACAGCTTAACAACAAGCTTAAAGAATTATACAAATAACCTTACGTTTTTTGTCACGTTTTGTGATCCTGTTATCCGTAACTTTTATTTATGTGAATCGTAATAAACTCTATTACTGACCAGAAACATCTGGTTCATCTTGTTATTAATTCAATTTTACCTTAAAATGAAAACAAATTTTTCTCTGTCACGGATTCAAAATCTGCTTGCCGTGCTGGTGTTCATCTTCACCATCAGTTCCGTAACGGCTCAACCCTGGACAAAATTCTTGCCCCAGGATAAATTAGAGAATCACACTTTAACATTAAAAGACTACCAGGAAGCTTTTTATAAATACTGGGAACCATTCAACGTGGAAAACGGTTACTATATGGTGAACGGTGAAAAGCAGAAAGCCTGGGGATGGAAACAGTTTAAACGATGGGAATGGTATTGGGAAACCCGTGTTGATCCTGTTACCGGTGCATTTCCCGATAAAACGGCCCTGGAGGTTTTCGAAGCCTTTACCAATGGGAGGGAAGAAACTTCAGGTTCCGGTGACTGGTCAAGCATGGGACCAGATCAGACCAGCGGTGGATATGCCGGCCTGGGAAGGTTGAATTGCGTCGGTTTCAATCCCAATGATAATAACAAAATGTATGTTGGTGCTGCATCCGGCGGATTATGGAAAACAACCGACGGGGGTTCTACATGGGCTCCTGTGAGCGACTCCATCGCTGCATTAGGTATCAGCGATATAGTCGTTGTTGAAGAGAACGGCGTTGAAACGATTTACATCGGTACGGGAGATCGTGATCATTCCGATACATGGTCCGTCGGCGTACTGAAATCCACTGACGGCGGTACAACATGGAACACAACCGGACTCGACTGGACTCAAAACCAGAATAAGCTGATCAACCGGATGATCGTCGATACCGATGCACCAGATACAATTTACGCAGCAACAACCGACGGTCTTTATCAAACCGTTAACGGAGGCACAAGCTGGTCGTTAAAGACAGGATCTGTTTTTATTGATATTGAATTTCAGCCTGGAAATACTGCGCAGATTTACGGCTCCACCAAAAGCGGACAGGTTTACCGAAGTACCAATTACGGCAGTTCCTGGACACAAGTGATGAGCGTTAGTGGCGGGAAAAGGACTGAAATTGCCGTAACGGCTGATAATTCTTCAGTGGTCTATGCACTGGTAGCTAACTCCAACAGTGGCTTGCTGGGAATCTATAAATCCACCAACGGTGGAACCAGCTTTACACAGGTATTCAGCAGTTCAACAGCAAACCTGCTCGACTGGAGTTGCGACGGATCAGGATCCGGTGGCCAGGCATGGTATGACCTGTGTATTGCCAGCGACCCGAATAACGAAGATGTCGTTTTTGTTGGCGGTGTAAACACCTGGAAATCTACCGACGGTGGTTCTACCTGGAATATCAATAACCACTGGTACGGCGGCTGTGGCGTTCCGGCAGTACATGCCGATAAACATTACTTTAAATATCAAAACGGAACTTCCACGCTTTTCGAATGCAACGACGGTGGTTTTTACAAAACTTCAAATGGCGGCAGCTCATGGACTCATCTTGGCAGCGGTTTGGTAATCAGCCAGATGTACCGGCTTGGCGTAGGTCAGACCTCCAGCGATGAAGTTATCACGGGTTTGCAGGATAACGGAACAAAAGCTCTTTTGTCGGGTTCTTGGGATGATGTGATCGGTGGCGATGGAATGGAATGTCTGATTGACTATACCGATGAAAACGTACAATATGGTGAACTTTATTTTGGTGATATCCGAAGAACAACGAATCACTGGGTGACCTCAACAAGTATTTCTTACGGAATATCAGGTAATGCGGCCTGGGTTACTCCTTATATAATTGATAAAAACAATCATCTGACACTTTATGTGGGATACCAGGATGTATGGAAATCAACAAACCAGGGAAATTCATGGACGAAAATAAGCAGTTGGTATGATAATACTTTGCGTTCTCTCGCCATTGCCGGTAATTCCGATTACATCTATGCCGCCACTTTAGGCGACATTTACAAAACATCAAACGGCGGTACAAGCTGGACAAACATCACATCAGGATTACCGGTTTCATCCGCCAGTATAACTTACATTTCAGTAAAAGATGATGATCCGGAAACCATTTGGGTTTCTTTCGGCGGTTTCAATGCTTACGGGGTTTACGAATCAACGGACGGCGGCAGCTCTTGGACGAATATTTCATCCGGCTTACCACAATTACCTGTTAATTGTGTTATTCAGGATACATCCGCAAACGATGTTATTTTGTATGCGGGAACTGATGTGGGTGTTTATGTAAAAGACGGGACCAACAACTGGGCGGCTTTTTACGACAGTTTGCCCAATGTAGTGGTTACCGAGCTGGATATCTATTACGACAGCAATCCGGCCGATTCAAAGATCAGAGCCGCAACATTTGGCCGTGGTTTGTGGGAATCGGACCTTTATTCCACCGTTGCAGCACCCGTAGCTGATTTTGTTGCCGATAATTTAACACCATACACTACGGATACTGTTTCTTTTACAGATTTATCCACCAATTCTCCGACAGCATGGAGCTGGGAAATAACACCCCCAACCATAACTTATGTTGACGGCACCGATTCAACATCACAAAATCCGAAAGTGATGTTTGATGCAACAGGTCTTTATACTGTATCGTTAACAGCTTCCAATGCGGGAGGATCGGGTACTGAAACAAAAACGGATTACATTGATGCCTCTGTTCAGGTATTCCCTCCGGTGGCTGATTTTGTTGCCGATACGACACACCCGAGTGTTGTGGATACTGTTATGTTTACAGACCTTTCGACAAACAATCCGGATTCATGGGACTGGGATTTTGACCCCGCAACGGTAACTTTCCTCAATAGTACCGATTCATCTTCACAAAATCCTGCTGTCAGATTTGATGTGGCCGGTGATTATTCCGTAACGCTAACCGTTTCCAACTCTGCAGGTACAGATGACACGATCTTTACCAATTACATCACGGCTGTTGATGTGTTGACGGTGACGGCTACGGCCACACCGGATGAAATCTGTGAGACCGAGTCGAGTCAGTTGGATGCCAGTCCGGCAGGTGGTGATGGAAACTACACATTTTCATGGACATCCGATCCGGCAGGATTTACTTCTGATGAGCAAAGTCCTGAGGTATATCCTGATGTGACCACAACATTTTATGTTGATGTTTCCGATGGTTTGCAAACCGCAACGACAGATGTATTGGTAACGGTTAATGCCCTTCCTGAAATCACTTTGGGTGACTGGCCCGATGAATTATGTAATCAGATGGAACCACCTGTTCAGTTAACTGCAGAACCCGAAGGAGGTGTTTACAGTGGTGAAGCAGTGACCACAGACGGCATATTCTCGCCTGAAGATGCACTACTGGGCTGGAACGTGATCACCTATACTTACGAAGATGAAAACAACTGTTCGGCTTCAGCACAGGATTCCATTTTTGTAGATGAATGTACAGGTATGAATAATGCTTTTGATACCGGCGCAAGTCTGGTGATTTATCCAAACCCTAATAATGGAATCTTTATTATTGAAAGTAAAACTGTGATCAGTAAAGTACAGGTTATGAACCAGTTTGGTTCTGTTGTTTACAGTAGTAAAATCAATGATTATTCAGGACGCTTGAAATTAAATCTGCAAAGTGGTTTTTACTATTTGAAAGCCGAATTTGCAAACGGCGAAAGTCCGGTTACGAAAAAGGTATTTATACAGTAGCATGTTGTTTTCTCGGCGAATGGTTTTATTCATGCAAGAAGGAGTGTCTGTTTATGGGCATTACAAATGCCGGTTATAGAATATACGTGTTGTAAACAAGTATGAGGTCTGTGTCTGGATTGCAAATCCAGACCAGTAAAGGTAAAAAACCTTTACGTTCTTCGCGGAAACATTGTGTCCTTTGCGATTTAAAAAATAAGTATCTAAACTATTTCTCCGGATGTTGTTCTTTCCACTGCTGATTGAATGATTTTTCAGCAATAGGCGGGAATTCTCTCCTTGGCCCCCATGCTTTTGATGCAAACATTTTGGCAAAAGTGTTTTTGGTTTTGCCTCCCACCATATCCATCATTTTTCTGGAACCCAAAGCTTTGGTTGCCATCTTCATACCTTGTTTTTCAATGAGCGGAGTATAACCTTTCTTTACTGCATAGTCCCTGTTTAGAAGTAAAAATTCATGGATGGGTATTTTAACCGGGCAAACCGTCGTGCATTTTCCGCACAGCGAGGACGCAAAGCTCAAATGTTTGTAAGTCCCAAAGTCTTCAAGGAAAGGTTCAATTACTGAGCCTATAGGACCTGTGTACGTTGTATTGTAAGTATGGCCGCCGATATTTTTATATACAGGACATCCGTTCAGGCAGGCACCACACCGGATACAGGATAATGCCTGGCGCTGTCGCTCCTGGGCAAGCAAATTGGTCCGTCCGTTATCAAGCAATATCAGATACATTTCTTCGGGACCGTCTTTTTCCTTTTCTTTCCGCGGACCGGATATGATCGAATTATAAACCGTCATCAACTGCCCTGTTCCGTGGGTCGAAAGCAAAGGCCAGTAAAGGTCAAGGTCTTCAAGCCGGGGTATAATTTTTTCTATTCCGGCAATAGCAATATGTACCTTGGGGAAAGATATGGACAACATGCCGTTGCCTTCGTTTTCTGTCAATGCAATGGATCCCGTATCGGCAATCAGGAAATTGACACCCGTTACACCGAGATCGGCATTACGGAATTTCTCCCGCAGTAAATGCCGGGTGTAAATTGTCAACTCCTCAGGCAGCATATCGGCAGGTGTTTCAAATTTTTTATTGTATAACTCCGCCACATCTTCTTTCGACATGTGCATGGCCGGAGTAACAATATGATAGGGTCTTTGCCCGGCCTGTTGTACAATGAATTCGCCCAGGTCAGTTTCTGTAACCTCTATGCCGTTTTTCTCAAGAAAAGGATTCAGTTCTATTTCTTCAGTTGTCATGGATTTGGATTTGACAACCGAAGAAACTTCATGTTTTTGTGCAATCCTTTTTATCTCTTTCAATGCATGTTCTGCATCCACCGCCCAGATGATCTTTCCGCCGTTTCTCAGAAAATTATCTTCGAACTCAATAAGATACTTATCCAGTTCATTGATCATTCTGTATTTATGATGACCTGCTCTTTGTTTGGCCAGTTCAAGGTCTTTATATAACTCCCGCTGACCTTTTTCAACAGTCTGATCGTACCTTGATATATTGAATTTGATTTTTCGTCTGTGTTCTTTGTCAAAGCTGATCTTTTCAGCTTTTTTCAGAAATACCTTATGTTCAGCAGCTTTTTTCAAAATGTTATTCTAACTTAAAATCTTTGGAATCTTTTTAATTCTGCGCAAATGTCTTCCTCCTTCGAAAGGGGTGTTTAAAAACAGTTGAACCATTTTCCAGGCCAGATCGAAAGCAATAAACCGGCCGGGCAGCGACATGATATTGGCATCATTATGTTGCCTGGCCAGCCGGGCCTGTTCTTCATCCCAACACAATGCCGCCCTGACATTCGGGTATTTATTAGCAGTCATCTGTGCACCGTTTCCGCTTCCGCACATAATGATCGCCCTTTTCAATAAACCTTTATTCACTTCACTTGCCAGCGGATGGATATAATCCGGATAATCCACACTTTTCTCCGAATGCGTGCCAAAATCCTTTACTTCATAACCGGCTTCCTTTAACTTTTGTTTAATATATTCTTTCATGGCAAATCCGCCATGATCAGAAGCCATTCCGATAACTTTATTGTCAGCCATTGCAAGGAATTTTGACTGACAAAATTAATTAAATTATCAGGCGTTTATAAAAGTGAGTCATTTGAATTCTTTAATTGTGTAACTTTATTTTTGAATTTTGGAATATTGAATATTGTCATGTTAATATCTGCTTAATTTTGTTGATTAATTGCTCATAAGTTTTCAGTTATCAACAGATGTTTTTTGTGGCACGGCAAAAGTTGACAATTATTGAAATTTATGAATTTTTATGAGCAGTAATTAACAATAAAAATGACGAGTCATTAGTAATTGTTATCAGGTAAATTTAAAATACAACGATGGTTTATATGTTGTAAAAAATATTGTTTATCAATGATCTGTAACGTGATTAAATGTTAAAAAAATGTTAGTAAGAAAATACAATTGTGAAATCAAAGTTTTCGGTCAGTAAATAATCAATAATGCTAACAGACTATTATTATTATACCTTTTTTAAATATAATATATATATATAATTATTTGTTGTTAATAAAAGAGTGAAATGAACTACCGGGAAGAAATACTGAAATTAAAAAAAGATAAAAATGCCCTGATACTGGCTCATTATTATCAGGTGCCCGAAATACAGGATATTGCCGATTATGTAGGTGACAGTCTGGGTCTTGCGCAAAAAGCGTCTGACGCAGACACCAACATAATCGTTTTTGCCGGTGTACATTTTATGGCCGAAACAGCCAAGATGCTGAATCCCGGGATACCGGTTATTTTACCGGACCTTGAAGCGGGGTGTTCACTTGCTGATTCTTGTCCTTATGATGATTTTGTGAAATTTAAGGAAAAGTATCCTGACCACATTGTCATTTCTTATATCAATACAACGGCAGCCATCAAAACAGTCAGCGATGTGATCTGTACTTCGGGAAATGCTGTACAGATCGTTGAATCATTTCCTAAAGAGCAAAAGATCATATTCGCACCGGATAAAAACCTCGGTGGTTACATCAACAGGGAAACAGGAAGAAACATGGTTTTGTGGAACGGAACGTGTGAGGTGCACGATGTTCTGACTACCGAAGCCATTATCAAAATGAAACAGGAAAATCCGGACGCCAGACTGATTGCCCATCCCGAGTGCAATGCGCCGGTTCTGGAACTTGCCGACTACATTGGTTCCACCACGGGTATGCTGAAATTCACGCAAAAAGATGATGCTAAAAAATATATTGTAGCCACCGAAACAGGTATTTTACACCAGATGAAACTGGCTTCTCCCGAAAAAGAATTTCTGGTCGTACCTTCAGATGAAACATGCGCCTGTAACGATTGTCCTTACATGAAACTCAATACCATGGAAAAGCTTTATCTTGCGCTGAAAAATGAGAAGCCCGAAATCACCCTCGACGAACAAACAATTGAAAAAGCTGTAAAACCCATTAACAGAATGCTTGATATTTCCAGAAAGCTGAATCTGATATAAACAGAAATATATGATTAGATCATCCAAAATAACAGCGCTATTTATCTTATTGTTTTTCATTTCCTTCGGATTACTTGCCCAGCAGGATACCGCAAAGATCAATCCTAATGGCTATAACAGGTTTTATTATGATGATGGAACTCTGGCCAGCGAAGGAACCATGCGTGACGGAAAACCCGATGGTTACTGGAAAAATTATTATGAAAATGGAAAGCTGAAATCGGAAGGCAACCGAAAGAATTTTCTGCTGGACAGCCTGTGGAGATTTTATGATGAAGACGGCAAACTGGTACTGGAAATCAATTATAAAGAGGGAAGAAAAAACGGTTTCAGAATAACCCACCAGGGAGATGAGGTTACCAAAGAGACTTTTGTGAATGATGTAAAACAGGGACCGACTTATATTCTGTATCCGAATGGAAAAGTCAAAATGAAAATACCGTTCGTGAACGGTTTGGAAAACGGTGTGGCACGCGAATACGACCTGAACGGAAATGTGATTCAACTGATCACTTACAAAAAGGGTTACATTGTCAGCAGGGAAAGGATCAACCGCTATGATGCTGACAATTTACCAGACGGCAAATGGAAATGGTTTTATGATGATGAAACCTTGCGGATGGAAGGTACTTTCAAACATGGCCTGAAAAACGGATATTTTAAAGAATATGATAAAGAAGGCAATTTAATATCGGTAACCAAATGGGTTGACGGGGAAAAAGAAGAGCAGGCCGAAGAACTTGTAAAACTTGATGTGAGGACGGATTATTATCCCGATGGTACACCTAAAGTTGTTGGGACTTATGACAAGGATGGAATACCCGAAGGTGTGCGTCGCGAATACAGCCCGGAAGGAAAAGTTGAAAAAGCCTATATTTTCAGGCACGGGAAGATCATTGCCGAGGGTATTTTTACCGATGCCGGTGAAAAAGAAGGTTTCTGGAAAGAATATTATCCTGACGGAAAGTTGAAAGCAGTGGGCCGTTACAACAAAGACGAACGTGACGGATTGTGGAAATTTTATTATCCGTCGGGGCAGCTTGAAGAAGTGGGAAAATATATGAACGGGCAACCTGACAGCACATGGCGCTGGTATTATTCAAACGGGAAATTACTCCGTGACGAACATTTTTACAAAGGTTTGCCCGACGGTACCATGACCGAATATGATCTCAATGGGAAAGTCAGGGCACAGGGAGAATATATTGAAGGGAAAAAAGAAGATTTCTGGTTTTACATCGAGGGTGATTCCCGTGAAGAAGGAAACTATGTTGAAGGCCGCAGGAACGGTTTGTGGAAATCATATTACGACAGCGGCCAGATGAGTTTTCAGGGGAAATTTGTGGATGGGTTACCCAACGGAAAGCATATCTGGTATTGGGAAAACGGAAAGATAAAA
The DNA here is from genome assembly GCA_029933225.1 of Bacteroidales bacterium. Lineage (GTDB taxonomy): Bacteria > Bacteroidota > Bacteroidia > Bacteroidales > F082 > JAADID01. The sequence goes on from JAOZOO010000002.1 coordinate 57,227, forward strand.
CAACAGGGAAATTATGTGATGGGACGAAAGACGGGAGACTGGAAAAAATTTGATCAAAACGGTATGCTGATCATCACTATTTCTTATAAAAACGGGAAAGAAGTTAAATATGATGGTATCGAAGCCGACTTAGAAGAATAATTCATATTTTAGCCCGGCAAACGAAAAAAAAACAACAATTATGAAAAGATATTTTTTGATTTTAATAGCTATAACATTTTCTTTGATTTCCTGTGAGAACAGCAAAGAAAAAACCGTTTCTGCTACCGAAGGAAATGATCCTGCCATTGCTGATGAATATGTTGTCGTTAACCTGAAAGATTTTCATTCAAAGGCTGAAGACCTGGTTGGAAAAACAATCATTATTGAAGGAACTGTTGACCATGTTTGTAAACACGGCGGACAAAAAATGGTCATCGTTAGTAAGGATACCGACAAAAGACTGAAAATATTTACCGGAGAAAATATGGCCGCATTCAATACGGATATTGAAGGTGAAAATGTTTATGTAATCGGTGTTGTCGAAGAAGAAAGAGTAGATGAGAACTATCTCCGTGAGTGGGAAGGAGAAGTCAAAAGCGGTGGGGAAATTAAAAAAGAAGAAGATAAGCTGAATACCGGCCAGGGTCACGAAAACAAAGAGATGGAAAATGACAAATCTGCCGAGTTGGAACAGATCAATAACCTCCGGAAAAAATTAAAGGAATCGGGCAAAGACCATCTTTCATTTTATTCTTTGGTTTGTCAGGATTACAAAGTAGTTGATGCTGATGAATCCTCCCCTGAAAACGAATAATTTTTATGGCTTTTAAATGGAGAAAATGGAACAGGGCCATTCATCGTGATTTTGGTTACTTGTTTCTCGGCATGACCATTATCTATTCTTTATCCGGAATAGCCATCAACCATCTGGATGACTGGAATCCGAATTACCGGATCATCCAGAAAGACATTCAGATTGCACCCATGAATGTTCAACCGGATAAAAAGGAAATAAAAGCTATTTTGGAAAAATACGATGAAGCGGATAATTTTAAGAATTACTATTTCCCGCAGCCGGATATGGTTAAAATTTTCATCGAAGACGGCACGGTAATCATCAATTTGAAAACCGGAAAAGGATTGCTTGAAAAAACGGTACGAAGGCCCATTTTAAGGGAAGCCAATTACCTGCATTACAATCCCGTGAAGTACTGGACATGGTACTCCGACATTTTTGCCGGTGCTTTAATCATTCTTGGAATTACAGGCATTTTAATTCCCCGCGGCAGTCAGGGTATTTTAAAAAGAGGTGCCTGGCTTACTTTGCTGGGAATCATCATCCCGATCATTTATTTATTCATTTATTTTTATTGATCCGATGGCTGAATACATTGTCATAGCGCTGTTTATATTGTGGTATTCGTTCTCGCTGGTGGTATCCGAAACACTGGGAAGAAAGAAAAAAATAGGTGTCGAATGGTCCTTTTTCATTTGCATGATTTTCAGCCCGCTAATTGGGTATTTTATCACCCTTTTCAGTAAAGATTTGCAACCAGAGTGATAAAAATTTACTCATCCATAAAAAGCTCCGAAGCAATACCATCGGCAAAAAGTTTTCCCTTGTCAGTCAGAAAAAACCGGTTTCCTTTTTGATATATATTTTCATCTGCGATAAAAGGAACGATCATTTTATTGAAATAATTATAATATTTTTCTCCGAATACATTTTGAATATGTTCACTATCACAACCCCAGGTGGTACGCAGTGAAGTCATCACATATTCGTTGTAACGCTGACTTTCGGAAAGCACCTCTTTCTCGAAAATGATATTTTTGGTTTTTTCCGCCTCAATGTATTGTTTCATGTTGGCAACATTCCACTGTCGCGAGTGACCATTGTAAGAATGAGCTGACGGTCCGAAACCGATATAATGCCCGCCTAACCAGTAAATGCTGTTGTGTTTTGAATAAAATCCCTCCCGTGCAAAATTGGAGATTTCATAATGAATAAAATCCTTTTCAGCCGTTTTTTCGAGTAATATTTTAAAATGCTCCACACTTTCGTTTTCGTCTGTTTTTTTCATTTTACCTTTCCCGATTAAAACAGCCAGTGCCGTTTTTGGTTCCACCGTCAACGCATAAGAAGAAAGATGAGGAATATCGAATGAGAAGAAAGTTTTCAGGTTATCGTTCCATTTTTCATTGGTCAGGCCCGGGATGCCGTAGATCAGGTCAATGGTCAGGTTATGAAAACCATAATTTTTTGAAAGTTCAATAGCGGTTAAGGATTGTTTTGCAGAGTGAACACGGTTCAGATATTTCAGGTCATCATCAAAAAAACTCTGAACACCAATACTTAATCTGTTTACCGGCGTTTCGTTTTTTAAGCTTTTTAAATAATCTGCATCCAGATCGTCAGGATTGGCTTCCAGTGTGATCTCCACTTCGGCAGAAACATCAAATACCTTTTTAATCTTATTGATGATCGTATTCAATTGGTCAACAGGGGAAAGAGAAGGCGTACCGCCGCCAAAATAAATCGTGTTAACCCTTTCGTTTTTCAGGTAATCATTCCTTTGATCCACTTCAAACAGCAGCGCTTTCAGGAAAGGTTTCCTGTATTTTTCAGAAATAACCGAATAAAAATTACAATAGTGGCATCGTTGTTTACAAAAGGGAATATGAATGTAAACGCCTGCCATTTGATTGGGGGGTATATGTAAAATTAAATCAGATCTTTCAGGCTTTCCCGGTGGTTGGCCAGGCTTTCTTTGATGTCGGTTTCCAGTCCGAATTCTCTGATCAGGTGCTGTGTGTTTTCATTATTGGGCAGGTAGTTGACGAAAAAGTAAACACTGTCGTAGGTGAAAATAATGTTTCCTTCGCCATCCATCATTTTTACTTCAAAATCGTCTTGTGGTCCTTTGATATCCCGGTCGGTATATTTTAATAACAATTGCCTGATAATTTCCTCACGATCATTGTTTGTCAGTCCGTTATGCGATGAAATGCGATTACAGGCAAACACAAAACGTTTTTCAATAAAATGGTATTGCATCAGGAATTTATAGGATCCGACACGTTCACGATAAAAATAAATTCTATGTTTCGGAATCTGGTCATCATTCCATAAAACGTAAGCCGGACTGCCCAACTTTGCTTTCAATGCTTTATGTGTTATCTCTTTAAGCGGAATTTCATTGAATAAAAACGATTTATCGGATTTAAAGACCTCGGTTTTTGGCAGTGGATTCAATGTTAATTTTAGATCGGCTTTGTCTTTGATGACATTTTGCTGAACATAATACCTCGATCCATGATCTTTTTTGCTGAAGCTTAATTTTTGTTTTAATCTTCTGAAAAACCTGATTTTCATCTGTGAGTAATTTTATTAGATACTGAAAAGTATAATTTTACAATATGCAAAGATGCAAAAATTCATTCAGACAGTCAGGTTAAGACAAAATCCACAATGGCATCGCAATGAATTTCAAGGGTGTCAAACAATGGAATGTTTGTATGTTCCTGTTTAATTAAAAGAGGTATTTCGGTGCAACCCAGTATGATTCCTTCGGCGCCGTTTTTTTTCAGTTTGTTAATGATTTCCAGAAACCGGTTACGGGATGCCTGTTCTAATTTCAAATAAAACAATTCCTCAAAGATGACAGAATTAATATAATCACGATCCTGTAACTCCGGGACCAGGGTCGTAATCCCGTGTTCTTTTAATTTCTCTTTATAGAAATCGCTTTCCATAGTAATTTTAGTTCCGAGCAATCCCACTTTTGAAAGCCCTTGTTTCTTAATCTCCAATGCGGTTGCTGTGCCGATATGGATCAGGGGAACATTGATCTGTTGTTTTAATTTTTCAGCATAACGGTGTATTGTGTTGGCACACAAAGCCAGAGCATCTGCACCGGAGTTGGTCAGGTTCAGGGCTATTTTTGACAAGTAGGATAATGCGGTATTGTCGCCATGTTCTTTTTTCAGTCGCTGAAACTCTCCAAAATTTAATGAATACAGGATACATTCGGCAAATTCCTGTCCGCCAAGGCGCTTGTTGATTTTTTGATTGATAAGCCGGTAATATTCTGCACTGGAAGCCCAGCCTGTTCCACCGATAAGGCCAATTGTTTTCATCAGTTCTTTTTTAAAATGATCCTGAACGTGGTCCCTTTTCCCGGAGCGGAGGACTTGACAAATATTTTCCCTTTATGGTAATCACGAATGATCCTTTTGGCCAGGGACAAACCCAATCCCCATCCCCGTGCCTTGCTCGTATAGCCCGGGTTGAAGATCGTCTTTTGTTCGGAATAGGAGATGCCTTTGCCCGTGTCGCTTATGTCAATTATCACATGCTTTGAGTCTTCATTCATTTCTATCGTGATGACGCCTTCACCCTCCATGGCATCAATGGCATTTTTGCACAGGTTTTCAATTACCCAGCTAAACAATGCCACATTAACCGGGATAAAAAGCTCTTTATCTTTCGGGATTTTATTTTTGTAAACCACCTTTTTCGGTGTCCTGGGCTTCAGATATTCCAGCGTGTCATTAATGATCTTAACAAGGTCATTCTGAATCAGTTTTGGCGTGGAACCAATCTTGGAAAAACGCTCGGTGATCACTTCCAGCCGGTTGATGTCTTTTTGAATTTCATCGGCAACCTGGTCGGCATTTCCCTGGCCCATTTTCAACAATTCCATCCAGGCCATGATGGATGATAACGGGGTGCCAATCTGATGGGCTGTTTCTTTGGCCATGCCCGCCCACACCCGGTTTTGCTCGGCATTGCGCATATAGCTGAATAAAAAGTAGGCGATCATTAAAAATACGGCAATGATAAGTATCTGGGCAATCGGAAAAAATTTGATAATAGTCAGCAAATCGGAATCCTGGTAAAAAATATAAGCTGTTCCCTGTTCCCCGAAAGACACTTTAATGGGCTGATTTTCACTCTCCATTTCTGCCAGTTTCATTTTTACATAATCCGGGTCAACCATTCGCACATCATTCAGGTTGCCGTACTGGATCACATTTTGACGCGTACTGTCGGTAATGATGACCGGAACACTGGATGAATTCAGGGCAACTTCGGAAATGAAAGCGGAAATATAGTCGTTTAAAACTTCTTTGAGTTCTTTAAAAAATCTTGAATCCTGATAATAGAGATAATTTTGCCTGTTGGGAGCATAAGGAACTTCAATAGGTTCATACACAGAGAATTCATTCATCAGGTCACCAACGAGATAAGTTGTTGTATCAGTGGGCAGATCAAGGTTTTTATAGATCAGTATCTTTCCCTGTTCATTCGTTAAAATAATGGGAATGGATTTGTTGTTGGCAATAACATCGAGGTAAAAGGTGAGGTCTTTGCTGGAATTGGTATTGAGAATTTGTTTATAAACTTCGGCAAGCAATTCAACACGTTTGTGTTCTTCTTCCTGAAGTTGTCTGAAGAATGATTCGGTATATTTTACCAACCGCGCTTTCCGTTGAACAGCCGCCGCCCATAACTCAACATTTTTCCTTTCCTGTTTGGCAAACTGCCTGACCAGATGGTTTGTATAATAGATAGAAGCCCCAATGATGATCAGAGCCAGAATGAACAGAAGAATCTTCGACCGCTTTTTCTGTGTGTAAATGTCCAAGACAGTAAACTTTAGCGTTCAAATGTAATAACAATTCAGCGAATGAATTATTGCCCGGCAATTAATTGGCATTGTAAGGTATTTGTCAAACGTTTCAAAAAATGTATCATTCTCATTTTCTTGTTTGTCCGCAAACGTAATTCATTGAACGAATCCGAACACTGTTTGTGAAATTACAGAACACTTACGTTTATTGATGCGTTTGCAAATAATTGTTTTTCAAAAAGATTCGTTTTCTGGCACAATTACTGATATCGGTTTTACGTTTACTTTATTTCCAAAGAACAACAGTTTGATGATCGTATTAAAAAACATACACAAAACTTACCGGATGGGGAAAACCGGTGGCCTTCACGTGTTGAAAGGAATTGACCTGGAAGTAGAACAGGGAGAATTGGTATCCGTCATGGGTTCTTCGGGTTCTGGAAAATCAACATTACTGAATATTTTGGGAATACTTGATGTTTATGATGAAGGCGAATACTATCTCGATGGAAAACTGATGGTCGGGCTCAAAGAGCGCAAAGCAGCCTATTACCGGAACAGGATGCTTGGATTTGTATTCCAGTCATTCAACCTGATCCCTTTCAAGAATGCCATGGAAAATGTGGCTTTACCCCTTTATTATCAAAAGATAAGCCGTAGAAAGAGGAACAAGATCGCCATGGAATATCTCGAAAAAATGGGTCTTAAAGAATGGGCGCATCATGTACCCGGAGAGCTTTCGGGAGGACAAAAACAACGGCTGGCCATTGCCCGGTCACTGATCACCAATCCAAAAGTGATACTTGCGGACGAACCTACAGGCGCACTGGACTCAACCACGTCACAGGAAATTGTGGACCTGCTCAAAGAGATCAACAAAACAGGAACCACCATGATCATTGTTACCCATGAACACGATATTGCGGAACAGACCGACAGAATCATCCTCCTGAAAGACGGAATCATTGAAAACGATGCCAACGGACATGACGATAAACAAAAAGTGTTCAAGCAACTCGAAGAAAAAGAAATCAAAATCGTATCCTGATGTTTGACATTGATAAATGGCAGGAAATATTAAGTACGATCAGCAAGAACAAGCTACGTACAGTCCTCACGGGATTCAGCGTCTCGTGGGGTATTTTCATGCTGATCATTTTGCTTGGCTCGGGAGCAGGACTTCAGAATGGTGTGGAAAACCAGTTTGCAGATGATGCCACCAACAGCATCTGGGTTTACGGTGGACAGACATCTATGCCATACAAAGGGTACAATGCAGGACGTTATATCAATTTTGAAAATGCGGATTACGACCGGACGAAAAGAAATGTAAAACAGGCAGACAACATCAGTGGAAGATTGTATGTCAGTAGTTCAAATACAACCAGTTATAAAAATAATTACGGAACTTACAGCATAAGATCAGTACACCCGGGACACCAATATATTGAAAACACCATCATTACCGAAGGACGCTTCATAAACCGGCTTGACATCCAGAAAAGGGAGAAAGTAGCCGTCATAGGCGACCTGGTGAAAAAGGATTTGTTTAAAAACGGAGAAGAACCCATCGGGAAATACATCAAGATCGGGAATATTCCCTTCAAGGTCGTTGGTGTTTTTGAGGACAAAGGCGGAGAAGGGGAAATGCGGATCATTTATTTACCCATTACTACGGCTCAAAGGGTTTTCAACGGCGGGAACAACATTGATCAACTGATGTTTACCATCGGTGATGCATCGCTTGAGGACAGCAAAAAAATACAGGAACAGGTACTGCTGGATATGGCCAAATATCATCATTTTGATCCCAATGATAAACGCGCGATCAGGGTCAATAATGATCTTGAAGATTACATCAGGGTACAAAACCTTTTCACCGGGATACGGGTGTTTATCTGGATCGTGGGCATCGGAACAATCATTGCGGGTATTGTAGGTGTGAGTAACATCATGATGATCGTTGTGAAAGAACGCACCAAAGAAATAGGCGTACGAAAAGCACTTGGTGCAACACCGCGTTCCATCATCGGACTGATCATGCTTGAGTCGGTGGTGATTACCAGCCTGGCCGGATATGTCGGCTTGGTTCTCGGCGTGGGATTACTGGAGCTGATAAAAGCCAATGTGCCGCCCAGCGACTTTTTCATGAATCCGGAAGCCAATATTTACGTGGCGTTGACGGCGATGGCGCTCTTGGTATTCGCAGGCGCTCTTGCGGGATTTATTCCGGCAAGGAAAGCAGCCATGATCAAACCTGTTGAAGCCCTGCGGGATGAATAAAAAAAGAAAACGATGAAAATATTTGACGCAGACAACTGGCAGGAGATTTTCAGCGCTTTGAAGAAAAACAAAGTGCGGACTTTCTTTACTGCGTTTGGCGTTTTCTGGGGTATTTTCATGCTTGTCCTGATGCTGGGTTCCGGAAACGGTTTAAAAAATGCCGCTTACAACGGCTGGGGCGACTTTGCCACCAACAGTTTTTTCATGTGGACACAGCGCACTTCCATGCCGTACAAAGGGTTCAAAAGAGGACGCAGTTTTCTTTTCAATAACGATGATACGAAAGCCATCCGGCAAAACATACCGGAAGTACAGACGCTTGCACCACGCCTCCAGGCCGGCGGCTACCGCGGCGCAAGCAATGTGATCCGTGGAAAAGAGACAGGAGCGTTTAACATTTATGGCGATTACCCCGATTTCATGAATATTGATCCCGTTACGATTACCAAAGGACGGTTTATCAATAACAAAGACATAACTGATGTGCGAAAAGTGGCTGTTATCGGAAACGGCGTAGTGGATGCCCTGTTTAAAAAAGAGGAGGAACCCATAGGCGATTATATTAAAATACAGGGGGTTTGTTTCCAGGTGATTGGCACATTCAAGTCAAAAAAGAACGGAGGGCAGGCCGACCGTGATGCCAACAGTATCTTTCTCCCGTTCTCAACCATGCAAAAGACTTATAATTACGGCGATAAAGTTTTCTGGTATGCCATAACCTCCCGCGAAGGAATACCGGCATCGGTAACAGAAGAAAAAGTAATCACGCTGATGAAGCAGCGACACAAAGTACATCCTGATGACGATCAGGCCATTGGTCATTTTAATGTGGAAAAGGAATTCAATAAAATGGAAGGGCTGTTTAACGGGATTGACGGGCTGATCTGGATTGTGGGTATCGGAACATTGCTTGCCGGTATAATCGGCGTTTCCAATATTATGCTCATCATCATCAAGGAACGAACCAAAGAGATTGGGGTAAAACGGGCGCTGGGAGCCACACCGATGAACATCATCAGTCAGGTGATACTGGAGTCTGTCTTTTTGACGACGATGGCCGGCTATTTCGGGCTGGTACTCGGTGTCGGGGCACTGGGATTGATTGACAACGCCATGCAGGGCAGCGGTGCCGACAACCAGTTTTTTCTGCACCCTGAAATCAATTTTTCAGTGGGAATAACGGCACTGATCATATTGATTGTTTCCGGGGTGTTTGCCGGCCTGATCCCCGCAAAACGGGCGGTGAGCATTAAACCGGTTGATGCGTTGAGGGACGAGTAGGGGAAGGAAGGATGGAATGGTGGAAGATTGGAATAATGGAATAGTGGAAGATTGGAAGACTGAAAGATTTTAGAAACAGATTAATAACAAAGAAATAAATCAAGAATAAAAACAAACCAGCTATGAAAACATTTTTTAAAATATTTATCCCTCTTGTCATTCTGGGGATTTTCGGATATACTCTGTATTTTCTCTGGGACAAGTCGAAAGAAAAACCGGTCATTTTTGAAACGGAAAAACCGTTTTATTCCGATGTGATCAAGAAAACCGTAGCCACCGGTTCGGTCGTTCCCCGGAAAGAAATCGAGATCAAACCGGTTGTCAGCGGCATCATCGACGAATTGTATGTGGAAGAAGGAGACATGGTGAAAAAAGGCGACCTCATTGCCAAAATCCGCATCATACCGGATATGATCACATTAAACAATGCGGAATCAAGGATTGAAAAAGCCAAGATCAATCTGAAAGATGCTAAAAGAAATTATGACCGCCAGTTGAGTTTACTCGAAAAAGGAGTGATAGCCAAAGCGGATTTTGAAACGTATGAAATTGCCTATCAAAGCGCGCAGGAAGAACTGAAAGCCGCTGAAGAAACATTGCAATTGATCAAGGAAGGGCAGCTAAAAAAATCGGGAGCACCGACGAATACACTGGTCCGTTCCACTGTTTCGGGTATGGTGCTGGATGTTCCAATAGAAATTGGCGACCAGGTGATCGAGTCCAATAACTTTAACGCAGGGACGACCATCGCCACGGTAGCTGATATGAACGACATGATCTTCAAAGGTAAAATTGATGAAACCGAGGTTGGGAAAATCAAAGAAAACATGCACCTCATTCTTTCTATTGGCGCCATTGATGACACCAAATTTGATGCGGTGCTGACAAAAATTTCCCCGAAAGGTGTGGAAGAAAACGGTGCCATACAGTTTGAGATTGAAGCCAATGTCAACCTGAAAGAAAACCAGTTCATCCGTGCCGGTTACAGTGCCAATGCCGACATTGTCCTTGAAAAAGTTGACAGTGTAATGGTGATTCCTGAAAGTCTCCTGAAGTTTGACGGCGACACCGCCTATGTTGAGGTGGAGACCGGGGATCAACAATTCGAAAAGCGGATCATCCAGACCGGCCTGTCCGACGGGATCAACATCCAGGTGATTTCAGGCGTTGACGAAAATGATAAGATCAAGAAAACATCATAAAGAAAAAAAGTATATCTTTTGCCTGAATAAAACTGAGCGTTAGTCTCGAACAATTGCTATTTCAAGATCCCGGACATGAAAACACACTCACGCAGGGATTTCCTGATTCAGGCAGCGTTGGTTTCCATGGGAGTCATGCTTTTCCCTTACTGCAAAAAATCATCAAAAGAAAAAGACAGCGATGAAGAGATCATCGTTGTTGGTGCCCGCATTGCCGGACTTGCTGCTGCAGGAATGTTGACTTTTAACGGATATAAAGTCACCGTCCTGGAAGCTGACAACAGGTACGGTGGCAGGATAAAAACCGTAGATATAGATGGTTATAAAGCCGATTTCGGCGCTTCCTGGATTCACGGGATCCATGGCAACCCGTTATATGATCTGGCAAACAAAAACGGGCTGATCACCAAACCGACCTATTACGATCCTTCTTACATCTTTGACACTGACGGTGAAGAAGTGACCGATGAGGAATGGAAAACCATCGAAAAATTACTCGGCCAGCTAACGGACCTGGCTTATACAAATCCGGATACATCGTTGCAGCATCTCCTTGATTTGATGGAACCGGGCATGAACCTCTCCGATAAGCTTTACAGGGCCTTTTTTGGTGCCGTCCGTTCCGAAATAGAAATACCTTATGCCGTTGATGCCCCCGACCTCGCAGCAAAGGCGCTCACCACAAACGATTCTTTTCCCGGCAGGGATGTGATCTTTCCAAACGGAATGCAGGAATTAACAGGCATACTTGCAAAAGGATTGAATATCAGATACAACACTTTTGTAACAAAAATATCCTATACCGGCGATAAAATCAGTGTTTTTACAAAGAATCCGCAGGACATTGATCCGAAACGATCATGTATAGCTTGCCATGGCGGAACAGACGCGTCGTTGCTTGAACATGACGGTGTATTTACTTCCGATCGGGTTATTATGGCCCTGCCCCTCGCCATGCTTAAAAATAATAATGTGATTTTCGAACCGCCGCTACCTTCGGGAAAACAGGATGCAATCAACAGTCTTGGCATTGGAACGATGAATAAAGTATTTCTGAAGTTTGGTGAAAACTTCTGGTCCGAAGACGGTTATTTCTTTGAGTATCTGAAAGACGACCACTCGAAGATCATTGAATTTTTCAGCCCGGCGCCCACAGGGACAAAGAATGTAATTGTTGCCGTGCTTGCCGGACAGCATGCCCGAAGCATTGAAAAGATGGGAGATGACCAGGTGCTGAACATAGTGAAGAATGATCTGAAAGGAATGTTTGGTTCCGGTATTTCCACTCCTGTTGCCATGAAAAAAACGTCCTGGCACACCAATCCGTATTCACTGGGTTCATATCCTCATCTGAAACCCGGAACTGATTTATCAGCCTGCGATGTGATTGCAGCCCCTCTTGGAAATAAGGTGTTTTTTGCCGGTGATGCCACAAGCCGGAAATATATGGCCACCGCCCACGGGGCTTATCTTTCTGGTATAGCGGCAGCAGATAGTATTATGAAATCCGTTTAATTATCTGATTATTTCACTGTGGTTGTAGTTATCACTTCGGATCAAATTACGAGTACTATAGAAATAATTTGATTTAAGTATTAAAGACTTGGTGCTCATTCTTGCATCCTAAAAAGAACTACTTTTGCCAATCAGGAAATACACAAAATAAACTCTACGAACAGCTTGCCTTAAAATTTAGCAAAATGACAAAAGTGCATTCATTTCATATTCCCGTTATGGGAATTGGATTCACCATAGATACACCATTAAAAGTTTCGCAATACGGAATAGATTCGGTTATTTCCCTTGTTGATGACTTCCTTCTTGAAAAGTTAAGAAAGATGTATTGCGAAAAATTTGATATTCCGTACGATGAAATTACCGAAAAAACAGAAGATTTCAGAGCAAAAAGGATTACCTACTATCTGAATTTGATAAACGACCTGGCAAAAAAGAAATTTGAAGAATTTAAAAATGCCACCATTGAGAAAGGGAATGAAATTAAAGAATACTTTAACCTGTTGCCTGACACCTCAACCTTAAAACAGGAATTCAAAAATTTAACGGCAGAATATTTTGACCTGAATAAAATTAAAAACTGGATAAACGACAACTTATCCATGGGCAGTATAGATGTGAATATAATGACCAAACTTGATAAGGAAAATTATATTCAGGGTGAAAAATTACCCATAGAACAAAACGATGCCCATGCAGCGCTCAGGGGATATGCTGACAGCGACTTAAAATCCTCCATCATACTTTCGGCGGGAATGAATCCCAGACTGTACGGTTATTTAGAGCAGTTTGAGGATTTTTATCCTGATGAAAACGGGAAAATAAAAAAGAAAATTGTTTTAAAAGTCAGCGATTACAGGTCGGCATTGATTCAAGGTAAATTTCTGGCCAAAAAAGGACTGTGGGTTTCGGAATACAGAATTGAATCGGGGCTTAATTGCGGCGGACATGCTTTTGCCTCCGACGGATATTTGCTGGGGCCTGTATTGGCTGAATTCAGGGATAATCGGAAAGAACTGATCCGGTCGGTTCACGAAATCATGGTACAGGCGCTTTCCAACAAAAACCGTTTGGTACCCGAAACAGCACTACCGTTGAAAATTACGGCACAGGGCGGTGTCGGGATGGCCGAAGAACATCAATTTCTGATCAGCCACTATAAAATTGATTCGGTGGGATGGGGTACTCCTTTTCTATTGGTACCTGAAGCCACGACGGTTGACGAGCCGACTCTGAACAAATTAATTGATGCGAAAGAAGACGACTTATACTTAAGTAATATTTCCCCATTAGGTGTTCCATTTAACAGTCTTAAAGGCAACAGCAAGGACATTGAAAAATTATCTTTGATCAGGAAAGGAAAGCCGGGTAGTTTATGCCCCAAGAGATTTGCCGCATTGAATAAAGAGTTTACCGAAAAAAGCATTTGTACGGCTTCACGGCAATACCAGTTTCTGAAAATAAAAGAACTGGAAAACGAAAAACTTACCACGGATAATTATCAAATAGAATATGATAAAATTGTTGAAAAAACGTGCGTTTGTACCGGTTTGGGGGCATCTGCCTTACTGGCAAATAATTTAGATATTCAGGCTGAAGGAGATGGCGTTTCGGTTTGCCCGGGTCCAAACATGGCATATTTCTCGAAAAAAATGAGCTTAAAAGAAATTACTGATCATATCTACGGAAGATCAAACATAATCACAAGAACCGATCGCCCGAATATGTTTATAAAAGAACTTAAAATTTATATAGATTTTATAAAAAATAAAATCGAGGAAACGAAAGCTTCCATGACAAACAAACAGGAAAAATATTTTTTAACTTTTGTAAAGAATCTGAAAGAAGGGATTAACTATTATTATGGTTTATTTACTGATTCGAATGACATTTTTGAAGACACGAAATCCGGCATTCTAAGCGATTTGAATGCCAGTAGCAACGCTTTACAACTTCTGAGTTTAAAACTGGAAGGTCTGTCATTAACAATCAGAACCGAAAACAAACGCCATTTGCCAAAGACCTCATTAAGGGAAAAACGCGCCATTCCCCAATTGTTATAGTCCATTCCTCACATACAGGGGCTTCATTTCATATCTCCCCGTGGTTAAGGCTGAACCTTCGTGCAAATTTTTATTATGTGAATGATTTTGACCGGCAGGTCCCGACTACTTCTTGGAACAATCCTTAACGTGTACAGTACAAAATAAAAATAATTTAAGAGGAACAAAAAGGAAAAAAATGAAAAAGATGATGATGAAACCAAAACAGATAACAACTTTTTCAGGAGCATGCTGAATGCAAGCTGGCAATTTGGGTTTTTCCCCAACACAAGGACTTATGCCGGGATTACACCCTATACAGGATTAACATATTCAATAGAAAAAGATGCAAATAAAACATTCGGTATCAATACAGGATTTTTGATAAACGGATATTATTATATTTCTCGAGGGTTAAGGTTGCATCTCCGGGCACGGTTTTCTTACGTAAAAGACTTCGACCAAACGGTTCCGACACCGTTCTGGAATACGGTTAATTACTCCAACAGCAGCATGAACTCCATGAGGATCACAAATGACAACGTCCCTTTTCCTGTAGATGCATCATCTTTCCTGAATAATGCAATCGGCTATGAATTCAGCTTTTCACTGAATTATGCAATTTTTTAAAGCCGTTGGAGTGAAGCTTTTAAAATAATTAACATTGTAAAATAAAGGGAAAGTATCGGATTAGCTTCACATTAATTCTTATTTTCGTGGGCTGAAATTTAACCAATTCAAAATACGATGTCAAAAAGAATCATTCTCTCCTTATTTGTTGTTTCTTTTATTTTTCTGATGGTCAGTTGTAAAAGTAAAACGAAAAAACAGGAAAAGCAGAACTCCGTTCATACAGAATCAGTTAAAGAATTTGCAAAATATGCGCAGGTCGAACTCACGGCAGACATTTCGGGTTTAAGTGAAAATCAGAAAAAAATGTTGAAACTGCTCTTTCAGGCCGCAGACCAGATGGACCAGATTTTCTGGATGGAAAATTTCGGCGACAAAGACGAATTGTTTTCAGAGCTTGAAAACTATGCAGTTATCCAGTACGCCAAAATCAACTATGGCCCGTGGGACGAAATGAACAATCTGGTGCCTTTTATTCCCGGTTATGGTGAAAAACCACAGGGAGCACAGTTTTATCCGACGGATATGACGAAAGAGGAATTTGAAAAGTTTGACAATTCTGACAAAACCAGTTTGTACACGCTTATACGCCGTGATAAAGACGGAAACCTGAAAACGGTCTGGTACCATGAAGCTTTCAAAGAACAAACGGATAAAGCTGCGGCTTTGCTGCTTAAAGCGGCTGACCTCGCCGAAGATAAAGGCTTTGCCAATTACCTGAAACTGCGAGCCAATGCATTGCTTACCGATGATTATTTCAAGAGCGACATGGCTTGGTTAGATATGAAAAACAACCGGATTGACCTGGTGATCGGCCCCATTGAAAACTATACCGACCGTTTGTTCGGTTACAAAGCAGCCCACGAATCATTCATTCTGATCAAGGATGTGGAATGGAGCGAGAAACTGGCCAAGTATGCACAGTTTCTTCCTGAATTGCAAACAGAGTTACCCGTACCACCGGAATACAAAAAAGAAAAGCCAGGATCGGATGTGGATCTGAACGCTTACGATGTGGTGTATTATGCGGGAGACTGCAACATGGCAGGGAAGACCATTGCCATCAACCTGCCCAACGATTCCAGAGTTCAGCTCGAAAAAGGAACCCGTAAGTTGCAGTTGAAAAATGCCATGAAGGCTAAATTCGATCACATTATGGTGCCCATCTCCAACATGTTGATCAGCCCCGAGCAACGGAAATACGTTACATTCCCGGCATTTTTCTCCAACACCATGTTCCATGAAGTGGCGCATGGTATGGGAATTAAAAACACGATCAACGGGAAAGGCGTTGTTCGCAAGGCCCTAAAAGAAACTTTTTCACCCATCGAAGAAGGAAAAGCCGATATCCTTGGCATATTCCTCGTGACCAAGCTGAACCAGATGGGCGAATTTACCGAAACCAACCTGATGGACAATTATGTCACTTTCCTGGCCGGTATTTTCAGGTCGGTACGTTTTGGTGCTGCCAGCGCCCATGGTATGGCCAACATGCTGCGGTTTAACTTTTTCCTGGAACATGGGGCATTCACGCGCCATGATGACGGCACGTATTCGATCAATCTGGAAAAGATGAAAGAAGCTTCTAAGCTGTTAACCCGGAAAATACTCAAAATCCAGGGTGACGGAGACTATGAGGCAGCCAAAAAGTGGATTGAAACAGACGGCTTGGTCAAACCCCAATTGAAAAAAGATTTGCAACGGCTGAATGATGCAGGCATTCCATCGGACATCTATTTTGAACAGGGACCTGATGTGCTGGGCCTTTAATAATCAGACTAATCTTTAACAAATCAAAAATTTATAAAATCAAAAAAATGAAAAAAGTTAATTATTTGTTTCTAACTCTGTTATTTTTTGCCGGCTTTGGCAGAGCTGTAGCTGACGAAGGCATGTGGCTGCCCATGTTTATTGACAGGCTGAATTATGTGGATATGCAAAAACTGGGGCTGCAACTGACCCCGGATGAGATTTACAGCGTAAATCACGCAAGTTTAAAAGATGCGATTGTAGGTTTATCCAACAGCCCCAATCCATCGGGATATTTTTGTACGGCCGAGATCGTTTCATCAAAGGGACTCTTGTTCACAAACCATCATTGTGGTTTTGAGTCGGTACAAAAACACAGTTCACCCGAACATGATTATCTCGAAGATGGATTCTGGGCGATGAGCATGGATGAGGAACTCCCCAATGAAGGACTCACCGCTTCCATCCTGGTACGAATGGCCGACGTTACCGACAGCATCATCCCTTTCATCAGCGATACATTGATAGGAAGTGCGAGAAATGCCGCGATCCGGAAAATCACCAACAGGCTGAAAAAAGCAGCTTCTGAAGATGGAAAGTACAATGTAAACATCAAAAGTTTTTTTGCAGGAAACGAGTATTATATGTTCGTTTATATTGTTTACAAAGATGTGCGTCTTGTCGGCGCTCCGCCATCTTCCATCGGGAAATTCGGCGGTGATACCGATAACTGGATGTGGCCGAGACATACGGGTGATTTTACCATTTTCAGAATTTATACTGCACCTGACGGATCGCCGGCTGAATACAGTGAGGACAATGTACCGCTGAAACCGAAACATTATCTGCCGATTTCGCTTGACGGGGTTAAAAAAGGAGATTTCTCAATGATTATGGGATTCCCCGGGGGTACAGAAAGGTTTACAACCGCAGCAGGCGTGCAGTTCAGGCTCGATTATTATTATCCCCCATTGATCGAAGTACTCGGGGAAAAATTAAGGATTTGGAAAGAGCACATGGATGCTGACAAAAAAATAAAAATTGAATATGCAACAAAATATGCCGGGACAGCCAACGGATGGAAATATTTTATCGGCCAGGCCAAAGGGGTAAAAGATCTGGATGTGGTAGGTGAAAAACTTGCTTTTGAGAAGAAGTTTCAGGATTGGGTTTCGGCCAGCCCCCAAAGGGAAGAAAAATATGGGAATGTGGTGAATGATATGGCGCGTATTTACCAGGAAAGATCTTCTTCCATCGGCCCGTTGATTTATGCCAGCTTGAGTGGATTAAGCGGGTCGGGAATTATCGAGGTTGCCCAGGATTTTGCCGGTTTACAGGGTCTTCTGGAACAGTATAAAAATGAAAAAGATAAAGAAAAGAAAGCCAAGAAAGAAGAGCAGATAAAACAAGCTGCCGAAAACCTGAAAGAAACAATCGAGGAGCACTTTAAAGATTATGATGAGGCAACCGACAGGGATGTCTTTGCTGCCATGACAAAGATTTATTATGAAAAAGTGCCCGATTCATTGCATCCGGAGATTTTAGATAAAAGCATGAAAAAATTCAAAGGTAATTTTGATGCCTATGCAGATTATGTATTTGCCAATTCATTTCTTTCCAGCAAACAAAAAACCCTTGCCTTTCTGGATGACCCGGATTTGAAAACAATTAACAAAGACCCTGCATATCAGTTATTTCAGGGTTATATGGAAAAGATCATGATGGCTTCAGCCGGCTACCGGAAAGACTCTGATAAGATGAGTTATGATAAACGCATATTTGTAGAAGGCGTGCGTGAAATGAACCCGGATAAGAAATATTACCCTGATGCCAATTCAACGTTGAGGTTATCATTTGGGACGGTTGAGGATTATTATCCTGCTGATGCTGTTCATTACGATTATGTAACACACTTAAGCGGGGTTATGCAAAAAGAAGATCCGGATAACGACGAATTCATTGTTCCCAAAAAACTAAAGGAATTATACGAAACCAAAGATTACGGACCTTATGCAGATGCTGACGGAACACTTGTCGTTTGTTTTTTGACCAACAACGATATTACCGGCGGCAATTCGGGCTCACCTGTTATGAATGCAAAGGGCGAACTCATCGGCCTTGCCTTTGACGGTAACTGGGAAGCCATGAGCAGCGACATTGCTTATGCACCCGGATTGCAACGCACCATTGTTGTGGATGTCCGGTATGTGCTTTTTATCATTGATAAGTTTGCCGGAGCAACCAATATTGTGGATGAACTGACGATACATAAGGCAGTTCCCAAGCCGGTAAGGACCGAACAAACGGTTGAGCCCGTTTTGGAAGGCGCCTCAGTGAATTAATTTCAGAAATCAAACAGGAAAAAACCGGGTTGGAAACGATCCGGTTTTTTACTTTTTCAGAAGGTGATTATTGAGCGGATGATCAGATAAACGCCAAACACGAAAAGGGCAATCCCAGCGATTTTATTTATGGTGATCAGAAACTTCTCCGTGAGGAATTTTTTCAAACGCGAAGCGGTAAAAACTTTAAAAATATCGGAAAGAAAAACAACACCCAAAGCGCCCGAAAAAAACAGGATCAGTTTATATTTGTCTGCCTGGTAAGTTGCGGTTGCACTCACCACCACACTGATCCAGAAAAGCCATACAAAAGGATTGGCCAGGTTCAGAACAAAACCTTTCACAAAATACAATAAACGCGGTTTGTTATTATTTTGATTATCATCCACATTTTGAACAACGACCCGGCGGCGAAAGGTAACTACCCCGAAAATGATCAGTAATGACCCGCCGATGATTCCAAAAAATTTGTAATTCTCCATGTTTCCTGCGACACTCACAGTACCCAGCAAAACAAGTACAACAACCATCAGGTCGTTGATGAAAACACCGAATGCCATCAGAACACCCGACCAGAATCCACGGTGGAGCGCAGTGTGGATCTCGGCAAAAAATACCGGACCAAAACCGAAAATAAATGCCAGTGAAAAGCCAAGCGCAATCCCTTCATACAAAGCATTCATTGACAATCAAATTAACTGATATAATTTTGTTCTCTCAAAAAATTCTCCCAGTCGTCAATTTTTGAGTTCTTTAAAACCCTGGGAAATTTATTGGCACTTCCCAGCTTGCCTTTTACCTTCATGTAATCGTAAAATGCCTTTGCAGGTAAAACCTTAACGTAAACATTTTTTATGGCTTCCAGCCGTTCAACACGGTAATCGTCGTTCAGGTTTTTCAGGTATTCATCAATTTTGTTGCAGGCAACTTCTTCGCTCAATGGGCTGTCGGTTCCGATATACCATTTGTGTGCAAAAAGACTGCCTTCACGGATACCCATTACCGTAAATTCCTTGATGGCTACATTCATATCATCTTCAAGCAATTCAATGGCGCGGTTCATGTTTTCTTCCGATAAATGTTCACCGCAAATACTGATGAAATGTTTTGTCCTGCCCGTAATTAAAATTTCACTTTTTCGTTTGTTGATAAATTTGATCGTATCGCCGATCAGGTATCGCCATGCTCCGGCATTGGTCGAAAGAAGAAGGGCATAGTCAACATTTTCCTCGATATCTGAAAATCCCAAAACTTCAATATTTTCATGCAAATTGCCGTCGTCGTCAAAATTATCGTCGTTAAAAGGTACAAATTCATAATAGATGCCATTATCAACGACCATTTCCATGCCTGTTGAATGTGGCGTATTCTGAAATGCGATGTAACCCTCCGAAGCAAGATAAGACTCGTTGTAAATCATGGGTTTGGCAAAAAGCTTTTCAAAGCTTTTCTGGTAAGGCTTGAAAGAAACCCCGCTGTGAACATAAACAGAAAGGTTCGGCCACACATCATGAATGGTATTTACCCCGTAATGTTCAATGATTTTTTCCAGCAAAATCTGGACCCATGCCGGAACCCCGACAATGATACCGATATCCCACTCCGGTGCTTTTCTGACCATTTCGCGGAGTTTGCTATGCCAGTCCGATTCTTTGGAAATGCGTTTTCCCGGTTTGTAAAAATGCTGAAACCAGAAAGGAATATTTCCGGCTGTGATCCCCGACAAATCCCCCTCATAATAGGTTCCATTGTACTGAAGGTGAGTGCTGCCTCCGATCATCAGGATACCTTTTTCAAAAAACTCAAGGTCAAAATCATATTTCACCATGGACACAAGCTGCCGGATACTGGCATTTTTTATGCTGCGCAGCATATCATTTGTAACCGGAATGTATTTGCTTGAAGCGCCTGATGTTCCGGAGCTCAATGCAAAATATTTTACCTTTCCCGGCCAGGTTACGTAAGATTCTCCGTTCAGGGCACGGTACCACCATCGCTTGTACATGGATTTGTAATCATGTACCGGAACAATTTCACCAAAAGCTTTTACGATATCAGAAGACGACAGAATTTTTGAAAATTTATAATGCTCGCCAAATGCCGTGTATTGCGCGGTTTTTAAGAGCTTTTCCAGTTGCTTTTTCTGGGCAGTAACAGGGTTGAGCACTTTTAGTTTTTTCTCGATCGGCTTATTTCTGATGGCATAAGCGCTTTTTATGATACTCCCCAATAATGGCATAATTTCTAATTTTGAACTGATGCCAAAGATATTATAAAAATTGAGAAGCCATTTTTTATGTTCAATTTTGGTCGGTTTTATTTAATAAAATTGCATATTTACTGAACGGTTTCTCAGTTATTGTTAAACATAAATTTGGCGTTATGAAATTGGTATTTAAAATTTTAATCTGGTTAGTGATTATTGTTATTATTTTGCTGGCCGGTTTCCTGATATTTATCACAATTAAGGATTATCAGCCAAAGTCAGTGGAAGTATTAATACATAATGAAAAAAATGAAGTCTCTTTTCCTGAAAAAGACACGTTTGATCTTATTTCATGGAACATCGGCTATGCCGGGCTGGGAAAGGAAATGGATTTCTTTTATGACGGAGGCAAAAAAGTCAGACCTACAAAAGAGCTGAACAGGAAATACATGGATGGTATCAAAACGTTTGTGGCAGACCACAGGGATGTTGATTATTTTCTGATACAGGAGGTGGATATAAAGTCGAAAAGGAGCCACTGGAAAAAGTCCTGCCTGAATACACTCCCATTTTTGCCATGAATTACAACGTTC